>DATHQE010000318.1:0-8735 GCA_035483035.1 Streptosporangiaceae bacterium
GCGGCCGACGACATCGCCGGCCTGCTGTGCTTCTACGCCGAGCGCGTCGACGAGCAGGTCAGCTGACGCCCGATCAGCTAGCGCCTCAGGTCGCCCGGCCCGGCTGGGGGCCGGTGGCGACCGGCCGAGCGTCGGCGATCCAGCCGGACCACGACCCGACGTAGAGCGCGGCGGGGATGCCCGCCAGTTCCAGCGCCAGTACTGTGTGCGCGGCTGTCACGCCTGAACCGCAGTATGCGCCGACCTGCGGCCCGCCGCCCGGCTCGACGCCCAGGCTCGCGAACCGGGCCTGCAACTCGGCCGCAGACCGGAAGAGCCCGGCAGAGGTCACGTTCTCGGCCGTCGGCGCGCTCAGCGCGCCCGGAATGTGCCCGGCGACAGGGTCCGCCGGCTCCGTCTCGCCGCGGTATCTGGCCGGCGCCCTCGCGTCGAGCAGGACCCCGGACCTGGCGACCTCAGCGGCACCGGCCGCATCCAGCATCGGCAGGTGGCCCGGCTCAGCCGAGAAGTCACCAGGCGCCGCCGTCACGTCCGCTGTGCTGACCGGCTGCCCGGCCGCTTGCCAGGCGCGGTAGCCCCCGTCGAGGACGCGCACCTGACCAGCACCGTCGCCAGCAGCACCGTCGCCAGCAGCACGGGCGCTACCACCACGGGCGCTACCATCACGGGCGCGACCGTGGCCGAAGTACCGCAGGAGCCACCAGGCCCGCGCCGCGATCGTCCCGTCCCCTTCGTCGTAGACCACGACGTCGCGGCCCGCCCGGACGCCGGCGCCACGCATGGCCGCCTCGAAATCTGCGATGGCTGGCAGCGGATGGCGGCCGCCTGCTCCCGGCAGGCCGGCTAGCTGGGTGTCCAGATCGACATAGACCGCGCCCGGCAGGTGGCCTGCCCGGTAGGCGTCGATCCCCGGCGGGCCGCCCAGGCGCCAGCGAATGTCGAGCAGCGTCGGCGGCTCCTCGCCGTCTAGCGCGTCTGCGAGCTCGGCGACGGTGATCAGCGGCCCGTCCCCTGCGGCACTGTCCCTCGCGGCACTGTCCCTCGCGGCACTGTCCCTCGCGGCACTGTCCCCGGCCGTCTCCCCGGCCGTCTCCGCGGCGCCCATGTCCGCGGCGCCCGTGTCCCCGGCAGTTGGCATTCGGCTGAGTTCCTCTCCTGTGGATAACTTACCGATTTCTGTGCACAAGTGACCGCGGGCTGGTGCGTTTCCCCGATCGAGCTGTGGATAAACACCGACGCGGCACGGCGCTCCGTCACGCAACGTAAGTGAGCAGAGGCACTCGCTGGTCGGCCGGCGTGAGTGACCCGTGCATGCCGACAAGACGTGACTCGCGTGGCTCCGCCGTGGTCGCCACCACCGCCGACGGGCCGCGGGCCGCGGCCACGACGTCGCCGATCCGGTTCGCGACAGCCGGCTCGACCGGCCCGAACCAGCCCGCGTCGATGGCCTCCTCCCGGCTGACCGTCCACGCTCGGTCACCGAGCGTGGCCTGCCAGGCCGCGAGCACGTCCGCGGTCGCGCCCGGCGCCGCGTATACGTGCCGGGCCCGCGGCTCGCCGCCGAGCAAAGCGACGCCATGGCGCAGCTCCGGGATGAGATCAGCGTCGACGCGCTCCGCCGGCGGCACGTCGGTCATACCGTGGTCGGCGGTGATGTACAACGAGGTCCCGGCCGGCAGCACACCCGCCAGCTGCTCGGCCAGCCGGTCCACGTGTGCGAGCTGGAACCGCCAGGCGGCCGACGTACAGCCCCAGGCGTGCCCGGTCGCGTCGAGATCGCCGGTGTACACCATGACGAATGCGCGAGCCGCCGACGCCAGCGCTGCGGCGCTGGAGGCCACCAGCGCGCCGAGTGTGTCGGCCGGGTAGTAGTCGGCACCGCGCATCGCCGCCACCGACAGCCCAGTCTGGCGGAACGCCCCCGCAGCTACGCGGAACGCCCCGACGCCCGCGGCGGCGGCGCGCTCAAAGATCGTCGTTCCCGGCTGCCAGGCGATAGGGTCAACGGCCTTGTCCCAGCGCAGCGCGTTCAGCAGCTGGCCGGTCGCGGGTACTCGCACCTGGTAGCCGAGGAGGCCGTGCTGGCCGGGCGGCCGGCCAGTGCCGAGCGAGCCCAGGCTGGTGACCGTCGTCGAGGGGAAGCCGGCCGCCAGCCAGCAGCCGGTCTCGGCCAGCCCGGCCAGGAACGGCGCTGCCGCCCGGTGCGCCCGCAGCAGATCCCAGCCGAGGCCATCGACGACCAGCAGGCAGGCCCGGCGAGTCGACGGCAGGCCCAGCGCGTTGTCCTCGCCTGGCACCCCGATCGACGCCAGTACCGACCGGCTCAGATCGGCCAGCGTGCTGCGCCCGTATCCGGGTAGCAGCGGGTCCTGCTCCCGTATGTCCCCCGCCGTGGTCACGGACGGCTAGTTGCCTCGGTGAGCGCACGCGCGAACGAGACCACCTGATCGACGGCCTCCGGGCCATCGGCCGCCTCACTGACGCGCACGGTCAGGTCATCGGCAGTCATCGTGCCGGTGAACCCGTGATCTGCTTCGCAATTCTCATCGCCGCAGTGAGCGGGCTCGATCTCGATGTGGGACAGCACGTTCCAGCCGATCGTCAGCACGACCTCGCTCGGCGCAGTCACGCCTGGCACGTACGAAGCCGGGTCCGGAATCACCCTGGTCAGGGCCACCGACGAGATCCGCGAGTGCCGGACGGCCTCGGTGCTGGTCTCAGCCTGCGGCCTGGATTCCGGATCGGCGTCGTCGGCCGGGTACTCGTCGGTGTGCGAGTACACAAGCCGCGTCGGCGTGAGCGCCATCACCGTGACGTGGCGGCGCACCTCCATGCCGGGATCGAAGTGAGCGTCATGGACCACGACGTACGAGACGACGGGTTCTGTCCCTACTGCCGATGACACCGCGTCGTATACCAGGCCGGGGTAGTAGCCGCTTCGCTCGATCGCGGTCTGCAGGCCGCTCGAAGCCGCCTTCGTATCGCTCATGCCTCCATCCTGCACCGTCTTGGGTCCCTCCTTCACCTGGTGGGCACAGTTTCAGCGGGTGGACACGGGTGGGCACAGGTCAGCCGGCTCGCGAGTTTCCGCCCGGCCCGGCCGGCCTATACCGAAGCACCGCCATCTGCCCGACCTGGCTGACTCCCGCTAGGTGCAGCCGCCCGGCTGGCGGCCCGCCTGCGAGTAGCCGCGGCGCGGCCGGATCACCGACGTAGACGGGCGCGATGGCGAGCCGGAACTCGTCGGCCAGTCCAGCCGCGAGGAACTGGCCGAGGACGACCGCGCCACCTTCCACCATCAGCCGGCCGACGCCGCGGGCAGCCAGGTCCGCGAGCACCCAGCCCAGGTACAGGCGATCGGTGCCAGCCACCGGGACGATCGTCGCCACCGCCCCCAGCCGGGCGCGGATCGAGTCGGCCGCCGCGGCAACGGTGTAGACCAGCGGCGGGCTGTCGGCGAAGAACCGGCTGCCGGGGTCCAGCTCACCGCCGCTGGTAATGGTGACTTTCTGCGGGCTGGGCGGCTGGCCGCGCGCCACCCGCTCGGCCCGGCGTGCGGCCGACGCAACCTGCAAGCGCGGATTGTCACTGCGGATGGTCTGCGCGCCGACCAGGATCGCGTCACTGGCAGCCCGCAGCGCATCGACCTGGTCCAGGTCGGCCGCATCCGACAGCACCAGCCGGGTGTCAGAGGCGTCGTCGATGTAGCCGTCGGCTGACATCGCCGCCGACAGCAGCACGTAGGGCCCTTTCGGCACGTCCCCTCCTGACGTCGTCCAGTCGAACCTAGCCAACACCGTAGGCTCGGGTGCCATGGCCTGGGCTGGACTGCGGCTGTCGATCACGCTGCTCACTGCCGTGCCGCTGCCGGGCGGGCCGGCCGACGCGCCCGGCCGGCGGACCGCAGCTGCCGCCATCTACTGGGCGCCGGTCGTCGGCTTGGTCCTGGGCGGCGTCGCGGCGGGCGTGCTGCTGGCATGTCGCGCCGGTCACACCGGCCCGCTGCTCGCCGCGGTGCTGGCGGTCGCCGTGCTAGCCGGGCTGACTCGCGGCCTGCATCTGGACGGACTGGCCGACCTGGCCGACGGCCTCGGCAGCCGCCGGCCAGCCGAGCAGGCGCTGGACATCATGAAGCAGTCCGATATCGGGCCGTTCGGCGTGGTCACGCTCGTCCTCGCGCTGCTCATTCAGGTCAGCGCACTGGCCAGGGCCGAGCAGCTCGGTCGGGGCCCGCTTGCCGTGGTTGCCGCAGCAATCGCAGCCCGGCTGGCCGTGATGCTGGCGTGCCGGCGCGGCGTACCGGCCGCCCGGCCGGGTGGGCTCGGGGCGCTGGTAGCCGGGACTGTCCGGCCCCTGCTCGGCGCCGCGCTGGCGATAGCTGCCATCGGCGGCGCGG
Organism: Streptosporangiaceae bacterium; assembly: GCA_035483035.1. Classification (GTDB taxonomy): domain Bacteria; phylum Actinomycetota; class Actinomycetes; order Streptosporangiales; family Streptosporangiaceae; genus JAJYUU01. The sequence continues at coordinate 4,397 of DATHQE010000318.1, forward strand.
CCGTCCTCGGCTGGATCTACGCGGTCGCGATCGCCGCCGGGCTCGCTGCCTCGCTGGCGTTGACGGCCCTGGCGGTCCGCCGGCTTGGCGGCATCACCGGCGACGTGCTCGGCGCCATCGCGGAGACGACCATGGCGGTTTGCCTGCTGGTCACGGCCATCAGCTAGGCCCGTGGTCAGCTAGGCCCGTGGTCAGCTAGCACCGCCGTCCGCCGACACGGCCGCGAGCGCCGACCTGATCCGGTCGGCGTACTGGCCGGCCTCCGCGTCCGACTCATAACGCAGCCGCGGCCAGAAGAATCCGCGCAGGCCGTCGCCTTTGGTCCGGGGCACGACGTGAACGTGCAAATGCGGCACGCTCTGGCTGACGACGTTGTTCGCGGCCACGAACGTGCCCTGGCACGCCAGTGCCGCCGGCATGACCGCGCTGATCCGCTGCACCCGCAGGAAGAAAGGACCGACCGCGGCCGCTGGCAGGTCCGGCAAGGTCGGCACGTGCTGGCGCGGCGCGACCAGCACATGACCCTTGAAGACGGGCCTGGCGTCCAGGAAGGCAACGACGTCGGCGTCGTCGAGGACGATGTGCGCCGGCACTCGACCGGCGGCGATGTCGCAGAAGACGCAGTCGCTGATGGCACTACCTCCTCCTGGCCGGCATGCGTTCCTGCACGGACGATAGCCTGCGCGGATGGCGGTAGACGGACGGCGGCACATACTGGCGATCGGCGGCTTTGCCCCGCTCCCCCAGCAGGACCAGTTCTTGCCTGCGATCATCGGGCACGCACTGGCGCTGTCCGGCGTCGCGGCCCCGCAGGTGTGCGTGCTCAACACCGCGAACGGCGACGACCCGGCCGCCTACGTGCGGATGTACGCCATGCTGACGCAGCACGGCGCGCGGCCGGCTCATCTGCCGCTCTTCCCTATGCCCAACGTCAGCGATCCCGAGGACCTGCTGCTATCCCAGGACGTGATCTTCGTCGGCGGCGGCAGCGTGGCCAACATGGTGGCCGTCTGGCGGGTGCATGGCCTCGACGACATCCTGCGTCGGGCCTGGGCCGCAGGCATCGTCCTGGCGGGCGTGAGTGCAGGTGCCATCTGCTGGTTCGGCGGCGGCACAACCGACTCCTTCGGCCCGTTGCTGCGACCGTTCACCGACGGCCTCGGCTTGCTGCCGGGCAGCTATTGCCCGCACTACAGCGCCGAGTCGACCAGGCGGCCCGCCTATCAGGCGCTAGTAGCCGACGGCACCCTACCCGGCGGCATCGCTTGCGACGACGGCGCTGGGGCTCACTTCGCCGGCGATGACCTGGACGGGATCGTCGCTGAACGGCCCGGCGCCGTCGGCTACCGGGTCGAGCCCGATGGGCAGGGCGGGGTCACCGAAGTGCCGCTGACAACACGGCTGCTCACCTAAGCTGCCGTGCGCTGGTCCGCCTCCGGGCTGACCGGGATTAGCCTGCAGGCTGACGTGATCTGCCGGACCAGACGCATAACCTTGACCCGTGTCCGCTATCTACGCCTGGCTGCGCCAGCACCCGGTGCTGGTCGACAGCGCGCTGGCGGCGCTGCTCGGACTGTTCAGCATCGGGCAGCTGGTCCATGGGCCGTGGGTGGACATCCCGGCGATGCTCCTCATGATCATCCCGGTAGCCTTCAGGCGGCGAGCGCCGATCACGGCGTTTGGGCTGGCGGTAGTCGGCGGCGCGATCCAGGTGACTGCCATGCAGCCAATCCCGTCCGATATAGCCCTGCTCATCTTGCTGTACACGGTCGCCGCGTACCGTCCGCGTCGGGCCTCGATCGTGGCGCTGCTGGTGTGCCTAGCCGGCTCGGCCGTCGCAGTACTGACCTGGGGACCGGTGCGCGGCGTCGACCTTGTGTGGCGGCTGGCCTTCGCGACGCTCCTGTTCGGCGGCCTCGAGCTCATGGTCTGGATCCTCGGCGATTCGATGCGATACCGCCGCGGTTACTACGCGGCGCTGGAAGACAGAGCCGCCCGCCTCGAAGCCGAGCGGGACGCCCAGGCGAAGGTGGCGGCTGCAGCCGAGCGCGCCAGGATCGCCCGCGAACTCCACGACGTGGTAGCCCATCACGTCAGCGTCATGGTCGTGCAGGCCGATGGCGCCGGGTATGCGCTGCGCACCGACCCGGACCGGGCCGAGACCGCCCTGCAGGCCATCGCCGGGACCGGCAGGCAGGCGCTGGCCGAGATGCGCCGCCTGCTCGGCGTCCTGCGGTCGACCGACGAGCAGGCAACCCTGGCACCGGTGCCTGGCCTCGGCGAGCTCAGAGAGCTGCTCGAGCAGGCGCGCACAGCCGGGCTCGAGGTCTCGTACACCCTGACCGGGAACCCGCGTGAACTGCCGGAGGGTGCCGAACTCGCCGCGTACCGGGTCGTGCAGGAATCACTGACCAATACCCGCAAGCACGCCGGTCTGGCGGCCACCGCCGCCGTCACGCTCCGGTATCAGCCGGACGGCCTGATAGTCGAGGTGACCGACGACGGGCTCGGCGCTAGCGGAACCGACACCGGCGGGCTCGGCCTGGCTGGCATGCGGGAGCGGATTGCGATGTACGGCGGCACGGTCACCGCGGGACCGCTGCCCGGTGGCGGATTCGGGGTTACGGCCAGGCTGCCGTGCCCGAAGGCCGCGGCCGGCGCCGCCAAGCCCGCGGTGCAGCCGGCCGCCGACCGGGTGGACGTGGCCGACTCCAGCGACGTGGCGGACTCGGTGCCCGTGGCGGACTCGGTGCCCGTGGCGGACCCGGTGCCCGCGGCGGACCCGGTGCCCGTAGCGGACTCGTTGGCCGCCGACCCGAGCCTGGCCGGCGGCGTCCGGTGACCGCGCACTCGGCGACTAGCGCCGAGGCGTCCGCCCTGATCAGGATCGTCCTGGTCGACGACCAAGAGCTGGTGCGGGCTGGTTTCCGGATGGTGCTGGACGCCCAGCCGGACATGCAGGTCGTCGGCGAGGCTGGTGACGGCTTCGGCGCGATCGATCTGGCGCGCCGGGTGCACGCCGACGTGATGGTGATGGACGCCCGGATGCCACGGCTTGACGGCGTGACCGCCACTCAGCGGATCCGGCAGGCGGGAGATCTGCCCCGGGTGCTAATGCTGACCACCTTCGACCTGGACGAGTACGCGTTCGCCGCGCTCAAGGCAGGGGCCAGCGGCTTCCTGCTCAAGGACGTGCCGCCGGAGGAACTGCTGTTCGCCATCCGGGCGGTGCACTCCGGTGACTCGGTGGTGGCGCCGTCAACGACGCGGCGACTCATCGACCAGTTCGCCGCGCTGCTGCCGGACAGCCAGTCAGCCCCGGACGAGCTCGCTGACCTGACGGACCGCGAGCGCGAAGTGCTCATCCTGATCGCCCAGGGGCTGTCGAACGCGGAGATCGCGCAGCGGCTGTTCGTCTCCGAGGCCACCGTCAAGACGCACGTCGGCCGCGTACTCGCCAAGCTCGGCCTGCGCGATCGGGTTCAGGCCGTCGTGTACGCCTACGAGCACGGCCTGGTACGGGCCGGACAGCGAACTGACCTCACCTGACTTCCTCCTGGCACAATGGCGAGCGTGCCAGCCAGTGATATCGGCGACAGCGACGCTCCAAGCAGCCATCTCGCCGCCCAGCTCCCCTCCGGCCGCTGGCTGCTGCTCGTGTACAGGGTGCCGTCGGAGCCGAGCAGGCTGCGCGCGACGGTCTGGCGCCGGATCAAGAGCCTCGGCGCCATCTACCTCCAGAGCTCCGCGGCCGCACTGCCAGCCGGGACCGCAGCCGAGCGCGCCCTGCGCAAGCTGCGCAGCGAGATCCTGGATATGGCCGGGACGGCTGTGCTGCTGTCGTGTGACGTGCTTGCGGGCGAAGGCGAGATCCGGGCCCAGTTTCAGGAGGCACGCGACGACGAGTACGAGGAGATAGTCGACAAGTGCGCGGACTTCATCGTCGGCATCGACAAGGAGTACCGGGAGGCCCACTTCAGCTACGCCGAGCTGGAGGAGAACGAGGTCGACCTCGTCAAGCTGCGTACCTGGCTGCAGCGGGTCCGCGACCGGGACATCTTCGGCGCGGCCGGGCTCCAGCAGGCGCTTAGCTCGCTGGCGGAGTGTGAGGAGAAGCTGGAGGCTTACGCTGCCCGCGTGTACGCCGAGGAAGAAGAGGACCGCTAGCGGCCCGCGCGAGGCTGACGGGCAGCAGCACCACGAGCACCAGTGGTAGCAGCCACCACGCCGTCACCCCGGCCCGGTGCAGGCCGTACGTGCCGGCCAGGCCGAGCACCACGCCAGCGGCGACAAGCCAGTCGTCGCCAATGACGAAGTCGTACCAGAACGCGCCGAACGC
>DATHQE010000319.1:0-8491 GCA_035483035.1 Streptosporangiaceae bacterium
GCCATCGCGGGCTTCATGTTCTTGGTGTACTCACCGGTCACGGGCGTTGTGCTCGTCGCCCTCAGCGTGTTCGCCATCTGGGGCCTGCTCCGCGGTGGACTGGACCAGCGGGAATCGATGATGTAACGCCACGAAGACCACAACCGCTGGCCGCGCCACGCCAGCGACGAGCCCCGGCCCTGACCTCAGGACCGGGGCTCGTCAGTGGGGGGACTCGCCCGCATAGCGGAGGGCGGACTCACGATGCGGTCGGCGGCGCCGCGCCGCGCTCGGCCGCGATCACGCGCAGCACCGCGTCGATGAGCGCCAGGTGCGTAAACGCTTGCGGGAAGTTGCCGAGATGCCGCCCGCTCTCCGCCTCGATCTCCTCGGCGTACAGCTGAAGCGGGCTGGCGAGCGACAGCAGCTTGCCGCACAGCGCGGCGGCTCGCTGCGTTTCACCGATCATCGCCAGCGCCGACACCAGCCAGAACGAGCAGATCGTGAACGTGCCCTCCGCGCCAGCCAGCCCGTCGTCGGTCTCCTCCGGCCGGTACCGCAGCACAAGGCCGTCGACGCTGAGCTCGTCGGCGATGGCCAGGACAGTCGCCCGGACCCGCTCATCATCCGGCGGCAGGAAGCCCATGAGGGGCACCAGCAATGCCGATGCATCCAAGGCTGAGCCACCGTAGATCTGCACGAATACGCCACGCTCGTCGACCCCGCGTGCACAGATCTCGGCGTGCATCTTGTCCGCGGCGGCTCGCCATAGGCCCGTCAGCTTGTCGTCGCCGCGGCCCTTGGCGAGCTTGGCCCCGCGGTCGACGGCGACCCAGCACATCACCTTGGACGCGGTGTAGTGACGCTGCTCGCCGCGCGTTTCCCAGATGCCGCGGTCCGGCTCCTGGAACACCTCGATGGCGCGCTCGACCATGATGCCAGCTGCCATCCAGGAAACCGGGCCGAGTTCGGCTGGCGCGTTGTCGAAGTAGAGCGCGAGGGCTTCCATCGCCATGCCCCACATGTCGTGCTGGTGCTGGTCGAAGGCGCCATTGCCGATCCGCACGGGCTGCGCGCCCTCATAGCCGCGCAGGTGGTCGAGCACCTGCTCCTGCAGATCGCGCTCGCAATCGATGCCGTACATGAGCTGCAGCGGGCCATCGCCGACGGCGTCCATCAGGAACGCGAAGTACCCGAACGCCTCCCAGTCGAAGCCCAGCTTGTACAAGGCCGAGAGCATGAACGCCGAGTCGCGGATCCAGGTGTACCGGTAGTCCCAGTTCCGCTCGCCGCCGGGCGTCTCGGGCAGCGAAGTGGTGGCCGCCGCCATGATGGCGCCCGACGGCGCATAGCTGAGGCCCTTCAGGGTCAGCGCGCTGCGCTCCAGGTACGGGCGCCAGGGATGGTCGGGCATCATCGGACTGGCGTGGCGGAACCAGTCGCGCCAGCAGACGACGGTCGTATCCAGCTGCGCCTCGGCGTCGGCCGCCGTCGCGACTGAAGCCTGCTGCCAGGACAGCGCGGCGTAGGCGGTCTGGCCCTCCGATAGCGCGGTGCGAGACGTCGCCCTGGCACCGCCGAGGCCGAGGTTGAGGCTGCTCGACAGGATGAGCTCGGGCTGGTCGGGCAGGACACACGAAGCGACGTCATAGCCGGCCCCGTGGTAGGTCCATTGGCCGGCATCGCGGCCGTAGTCGAACAATGGCATGCAGTCCAGCATCAGGTCGACCTGGCCGGAGATGCAGGTAGCGGTGCGGACCAGCAGCCCGCGTCCGGTGAAGTCCCCCGGCGGCCGCCGTCGGCCCTCGATTCGTTCCCGACCGTGCCACGGCCCCATCGCCAGCCCGTCGCGCACGACGAGCCATCCGGTCGGAGTGGACCAGGTCGTCTCCAGCACCATCGAGCCCGGCACGTAGCGCCGCTGGGCTGGCACCCGCGTCCGCGCGGGACCGAACCGGAAGAACCCGGCAGCCCGGTCGAGCAGGGTGGCGAAGATACTCGGCGAGTCCGGCCGTGGCAGGCACATCCACTCCACCGCGCCATCCGGCGCGACAAGGGCTGTGGTGTTGCAATCGGACAGGAAGGCGTACTCCGCTATGGGCGGGAACGGGGACGATGCGGGCGCCGCCGCAGTCACCGGCAGTGCGGGACCGGTCATCCTTGGCTCATTCCCGGCCGGAGCTACCTCGCCTCACCCGGACCGGATGACTCCCTATCCGACCACGCCCGTCAGTCCCAGGATGCCATTGATCGTGAGCAGTACGCCGCCGACTACGAGCGCGCCGACGGCGAGGTCGTGCCCGTGCGAGCGGAGCCAGGCGTTGAAGCGACCGAGCAGCCGGCCGGTCCGGTCCGGCGCGAGGAGATATAGCAGCAGCGGCAGCCAGACGAACGCGATGGTAATCACGATGACGACGGCAATGTCCAGGATGCTCACGGCAATGCTCTGCTGTGCCGTCGCGATCACCTGTATTGCGGCGACGAACGTCAGCGACGGCGAGTAGACAATGAGGCCGACGATGAAGGCGGCCCTGCCACCCGGCTTGGCCAGCAGCCGGGAGATCGTGCTCGTATCCTTCTTCGCCGGATCGCGCCGCTTGGGTCCCCGCCGCCACAAGTAGCCGCCACCGATGAGGATGAGCAGGCCAAGGCCAAGGCGGACGCCATATCGGGTCGGGCGCTGATGCGGCTGATAGACATGGCCGGCGTGCAGCACGACGAAGACGATCGTCGCCATGATCGCCGTCATGACGATCGCGCCGGCCAGGAAGATCAGCACGGTGCGGCGCGGACTGGCGGAGCCCAGGAACACCGCCGTTACCAGCACCGCCGTCGGCGTCAGCGCGGCGAGCACCGCGAGGCCGGCCGCATCGGTCAGCACCACGACAGGCCCCGGCGCGCACGTTGCCCGTTGATCGCCCGCATGCCCGATAGATGCCCGCCGCCTGGTCAGGCGCGTCACCCGATCCGGGTGAACAAGCTGACAGCGACCGGTGCCCGGCGGCGATCGCGGGTACAGCAGCAGCAATGAAGACAGACATCCACCAGCCCCCGGCACAGGCAGCGACGGCTGGGATGACGTGGATTCCGGGCGGACGGTTCGCCATGGGATCGGCGGACTTCTATCCGGAGGAGCGTCCTGTCCACGCGGTCTCCGTCGACGGTTACTGGATCGACACCCGACCGGTGACCGTGGCCCAGTTCCGTCGGTTCGTGAAGCAGACTGGCCATGTCACGGTTGCGGAGCAGGCCCCCGATGCGGCCGCCTATCCCGATGCGCGGCCAGACCTGCTGGTGCCCGGCTCGCTGGTGTTCCGCAAGACGTCAGGTCCGGTCGACCTCAACGACTACGCGAACTGGTGGGCCTATGTCCCCGGCGCATCGTGGCGGCACCCGGAGGGGCCGGGCAGCGATGTGTCCAGGCGCGACAAGCATCCGGTGACGCACGTGGCCTACGCCGATGCCCGCGCCTACGCCGGCTGGGCCGGCAAGGACCTGCCGGCCGAGGCCGAGTGGGAGTACGCGGCGCGCGGCGGCTTGGATGGCGCCGTCTACGTCTGGGGCGACGACTTCGCGCCAGGCGGCCGGCAGCTCGCTAATACCTGGCAGGGCCAGTTTCCCTGGCAGAACCTGATGCTGGACGGCTACGACGGCACCTCGCCTGTCGCCGCGTTCCCGGCCAACGGCTACGGGCTGTATGACATGGCCGGAAACGTGTGGGAGTGGACCGCCGACTTCTTCCGTCCGCGCCATCAGGCCGAGGCGGCGGGTCCGGCCTGCTGCGCGCCGCGCAATCCGCGCGTCGGAGCCGAGCAGCCGGGCAAGATCCAGACAGTTGCCATCCCGCGACGGGTGATCAAGGGTGGCTCGCACCTGTGCGCGCCAAGTTACTGCCTGCGCTATCGGCCGGCCGCCCGTCAGGGCGAGGCCGTCGACACCTCGACTGGGCACCTAGGATTCCGGTGCGTGCTCCGGCCCCCCAGCAGCTGAACCGCCCGAACCTGACCCGCCCGTACCTGACCCGCCCGGAACCCGCCTTCTGGCCCTGGTCCGGAAGAAGCCGGAGATCACGCTGACGGCCGTGCCGAGGAATATCAGGTTGAAGATGATCTGAAGGGTCACAGCGGACCGGGCAAGCTGGCCGACTGGGTGCACGTCCCCGAACCCGACAGTCGCGAGAGTGCTGACGTTGAAATACAGGGCATCCGTCTTGGTGCTCAGGCTGACGAACTGGTCCGGCAACCTCGCGACCGACTCATCAGCCCAGGAGAAGAACAGTACGGTCAATGTCAGCAGTAGCACCAGGACCCGGATCCGCGCCTGCTCGCCCGCCCGCAGCAACCTCGCCACCGTGAGCAGTATCAGCAGTCCGAGGACGACGACGCCGCAGCTGAACAGGATGCCCCAGGAGACCTCGCGCATCCGGCCCGGTACCGGGATCTGGTAGTAGACCGCGGTGGCCGCCGCGATCAGCAGCGCCGACACGATCGCCCGCCGGACCTGAGATGGCTGGCGGCTCACTGCGTACCTACCAGGCGGGCCTTAGTTCGGAGCGCGCACATCACCCGAGTGTGGCATGGCGGCCGCAGCCACCCTCGTCGCAGTGGTCAGGATGCCTGCGGGTGGCCGGCCGGTGCGAGGCCGAGCAGCTTGATGACCTCGGTCGCGACCTGGCCCGCGGGCCGTTTGCCGACGGTGATCAGGTGCACTCGCGGCTCGTCCTGCGGCAGTTCCAGATCAGCGAACTGGCTGGCCAGCAGCGGCTCGTGGAAGAAGTGGCCCGCCCGCATCGCGAGTCGCTGGTGGTCTTCCTCCTCGCTGATCAGGAGGAACACCATCTCGGCGTGGTCCCGGCCGTAGAGCAGCTCGTCGCGGTACCGGCGCTTCAGGGCGGAGCAGGCAAGCACCGCCGACTGACCGCTATCGGCAATGTCATCCATCCACGCGCCGATCGCCGCGAGCCACGGCTCGCGATCCGCGTCAGTCAGCGGCAGCCCGGCCCGCATCTTCGCGACGTTGGCAGCCGGGTGAAAAGCATCACCGTCCGTAAACGTCCACCCAAGCTGCCCGGCCAGCAGCTGGCCCACGGTCGTCTTGCCGCTGCCGGCCACGCCGGCCACCACTACGATCATCGTAGGCGAGCCTAACGTGCGAGGCTTTGCGTTGATGCCTGAGCCAGAGGAGCACGGCCATGCCGACGGAAACCATTGACGCGCTCGTCATCTTCGGCGCGACCGGGGATCTTGCGAAGCTCGAGACGTTCCCCGCGCTGGTCGGGCTGGTCGACCGCGGCGTCCTCACCGTTCCGATCGTTGGCGTGGCGAACAGCGGCTGGGCCCTTCCCCAGTTCCGCGAGTACGCGGCGGCATCGCTGAAGCTCAACGACATGGATCCGGCAAGCCCGGCGGCGGTCCGGATGCTTGGGATGCTCCGCTATGTCGATGGTGACCTGACTGACCCGGCTACCTACCAGGCCATGTCGGCGGCGATGGACGACAGCCAGCGTCCGCTCTACTACCTTGAAGTGCCGCCGTCGCTCTTCGGGCGGATCGCCGAAGGGATCGCGGGAGCGGGCCGCGCCGCGGGCGCGCGGGTGATGGTGGAGAAGCCGTTCGGCACCGACCTGGCCAGCGCCATCAAGCTCAACGAAACCATGCACCAGCACTTTCCGGAGGAGTCGATCTACCGGGTCGATCACTGGCTCGGGCTCGAGGCCGTCGAGAACCTGCTGTTTGTCCGGTTCGCCAACTCCATCATCGAGCCGCTGCTGAGCCGTGATCACGTCGAAAGCGTCCAGATCACGATGTCCGAGGCCTTCGACGTCGCCACTCGCGGCCGGTTCTACGACAACACTGGCGCGATCCGGGACGTGATCCAGAACCACATGCTGCAGGTACTGGCCACGGTTCTGGCCGAGCCCCCAGATGGCAGCGGGCTGGCGTACTGGCGTGACGTGAAGTCCCAGATCATCGGCGCGCTCGAGCCGCTGAGCCCGCAGACAACTGTCCGCGGCCAGTACGAGGGCTACCTGCAGGTCCCCGGCGTCGCGCCGGGCAGTACGACCGAGACCTACGCGGCGATCAAGCTCACTGCCCAGTCGTGGCGCTGGGCGGACGTGCCGATCCTCATCCGGGCTGGCAAATGCCTGCCGGTCACTGCGACCGAAGTCGTGCTCCGCTTCCGCAAGCCTCCTCACGACGTGTTCGGCGTCGGCGACCAGGCAGATGCGAACAGTCTGCGGGTCCGGATCTATCCCGACGACCGGGTGGGCATCACCGTGCTCGGGAAGAAGCCGGGCCCAGACATGACGGCCGAGCCACGCGAGCTCGCTTACTCGGGCCAGACGATGCAGCAGATGATGCGGCCGTATGACCGGCTGATCGGCGCTGCCCTCAGCGGCGATCGATACCTGTTCGCCCGCCAGGAGACTGTCGAGGCGGCCTGGCGCGTCGTGCAGCCCGTGCTCGGCGACGTTGTGCCAGTCGTGCCGTACCCGCGGGCTACCTGGGGGCCGGCGGCCGCCGATTCACTGCTCCCAGCGGGCGGGACCTGGCACAACCCGGCTCCGTAACCAGCAGGCAGCAGGCAACAGGCAGCAATGACGGTGCCCAAGCTATGACAGCAGCCGGGGATGGGCATGAACCCTCCCATGACAGGCGCGGCGAGACGGGGCCAGCCGAGACCGGGCCAGCCGAGACGGGAGCAGCCAGCACGGGCGCAGCCAGCACGGGACCAGCCAGCACGGGACCAGCCGAGACGGAGCCGGACCCGCGGTTCACTCTGGCCAACGAGCGAACTTTCCTGGCCTGGAGCCGGACTGCCCTCGCCCTGGTCGCGGCGGGCCTTGGCATCGTCCAGCTGCTGCCGCCCTTCCCTGGCGTCCCGTTGGGCCGGCACCTGGTGGGCGTCCCGCTCATCGTGCTGGGCGCGGTGCTGGCCATCGCCGCATACACCGACATGATGCGCAATCAGCGGGCATTGCGGCGCGGTGAGCCCCTGCCCAGGTCCGTGCTGCCGCGGCTGCTGGCGGGCACGGTCGGTGCCGTGGCCACCCTCGCCGCCATCGTTGTCCTGCTCTCGGCGGCAAGGTAGCGGCGATGCCAGCACCCGCCGGCCCGCAGCGTCCGGTCACCGATCCGGCCGACCGGACAAGACTTGCCTGGACCCGGACCGCGGTCGGGTTCGCTGCCATCGGCGGCGCCATGCTCAAGGTCAGCCCCGTTGCCGGCGGTGTAGTCCTGCTGCTGAGCCTGCCCATCTGGCTGATCGCGCGCCGCACTAGCGGCGCGGACCTGGCCGCCTCGTCACCTCGCGGCCTGCGACTGGTCACGGTGACGGTGGTCATCGTCGCCGTGGCCGCGCTTATCGTCGCATTCTTCGGCCGCAGCCCCGACAGCCTGGGTCAGTTGCTTCGTGGCCGCTGACGAGACGGCCCAGCGTCCCAGTGTCAGCGCGACGAAGCTCAGGTTGCGCTGGCTGGTGATCGTCGTCGCGGTCATGGCGGTGCTGACCGCAGGCTGGCCACTGATCGACATGGCGGTTACCAACCAGCACCCGCTAGCGGCTGGCTCCAGGCTCACCGTCGGCACCAGCCCGAGCTCTGGCGTGGTCACCGTCGGACCTGGCTGGTCGCTGTTGTCCGAGCAGAGCAGCCCGATGCAGGGCTATCTGCTGCAACGCGGCAAGCTTCAGCTGTCGATCGCGCATGTAGGCCTGCTCAACCGAGAGCAGCTGCCGCAGATGTGGCGTGGCCTGATGCGGATCGTGTCGGTGAGCAATCCCGGCATCCGGTTCAGCAAACCAGCGTTCGTGACCACCAGGCACGGCCTGCGGGCCATCACGAGCGTAGTGACGGGCAGGGGACAGATCGGCACCGCGACCATCGTTCGTGGTCCGTCCGGGAACTTCGGCATCGAGATGCTGGCCCTTGCCCCGCGCGGAACGAGCCCGGCGCTGCACGCCGCGGCGGCGCGGGTGATGGTCTCGCTCATGTTCAGGGGGCTGGGCAAATGACCTGGACCGCCACGGGTACCCCTGCGCTGTCGCAGACCGAGAGCATTCGGCTGGTCCGGATGACTGCCGTCGTGGCGTGCGCATTCGGCGCAGCGATCCTGAGCTGGCAGTTCTTCCGTTTCCTTGTGGTGTTCCCTGGGCCGGCACTGCTCGCCGTGTTCCTGGAAATCCCGCTGCTGGTGGTCGGCTTCGCGCTAGTGCGGCTCGCCCGCCCAGTCCGTCCGCCGCCGTTTACCTGGTCGGCCGCTGCGGTGGCGTGGGGCGCTACTGCCGCCGCCGGATGCGCGCTGCTGGCCAACAAGGGCCTGATCGGGCTGTGGTCGAAGGGCGCAGGCGTTCAGTTCGCCGCGAACTGGTCGGCATCGCTCTCGGCCCCGCTGAACGAGGAGACGCTGAAGCTATGCGGCGTCATCATGATCGTTCTTGCCGCGCCGCGGGTGATCCAGGGACCGCTCGACGGAATGGTCATCGGCGCGCTCGTCGGCCTGGGCTTCCAGGC
>DATHQE010000320.1:0-2556 GCA_035483035.1 Streptosporangiaceae bacterium
GCCGGGCTGCCGCAGTCGGCCGAGGGCACGCTGGTACACGGCGACTTCCGGCTCGACAACACGCTCGTGCAGCTGACCACGCCGGCCCGGATCGCCGCGGTCGTGGACTGGGAGATGTCGACCCTGGGCGACCCGCTCGCCGATCTCGGCCTCACGCTGTCCTACTGGGCGGATGGCGACGACGCGTTCCCCGACATCAACGTGGGGGCGACCGTCACGGCGCTGCCCGGCTTCTACACCCGCAAGCAGTTCGCCGCCAGGTACGCCGAGCTCACCGGCCGGGATGTCAGCGAGATCGGCTATTACATCGCGTTTGGCTACTTCAAGCTGGCGGTGGTACTCGAAGGCATCCACGCGCGGTACCTGCTCCACCAGACCGTCGGCGAGGGCTTCGAGCGGGAGGGGCCAGCGGTCCCGGTCCTCATCGCCCGCGCTCATCACATGCTCGACAGCGTCGGCTGACAGAGTCAATCGGGAGCTAAGTCAATCCGGGAGCTAAGTCAATCCGGAAGCTAAAGTGAGGCCCGGCGCCCCGCTCTCGCCGGGCCTCGTTAAGTGTGACGCTCTGCCCGGCCGAGAGGTTCACAAGTGCGCGCAAAGAAACTTTCCCGGTCCCGCTGCGGGCCGAGCGCCGCTACGGCCCGGTGCAGCCCTGGTTGCAGATACGCTGCGCCATGGCGTCGATGAAGATCTGGCCAACCTCCGCCGGGTTGCTGATCCGGTAGGCGACGCCGCCAGTGGCGCCGGCGATCTCCTGGAGCGCGGTGAAGTCGCCTTGCTGCCCGAACATGATCACGATGATCTCGACCTTGCGGCTGGTGTTGTACAGCGCCCGCAACTTCGACAGCAGCGCATCGAGCTGCATGTCGCCCGGTGCACTGTCGACGCCGGAGGTCAGCACGAGTACCGCGTTCGCATAGTTCGGCGCGTAGGTCGCGGTCATCTCTTTGTAGGCGGCCAGGATGGCATCATGCAGGGCAAGGACCCCGTTCCCGGTCTTCAGGGTGGCAGTAATCTGTTGCAGCTGCGCCCGCCTGTTGATGACGCCGAAGCCCCCCGGCAGCGGGCCGACCGATACCTTCTCGGCGTAAGGCGTGGCCGCGGACTGGGACTGGCCCATCTCCCACAAGCCCATGCTGGTGCTATCGGGGAACAGAGCCAGCCCGCGCGCCGAAGTCTGGGTGAGCGCCTGCTCTAGCGTCAGCGTGCCGACGCCGGCCGGCTTGTTCATGGCGGGTGAGACGTCGATCAGGGTCAGATCGCGGGAGCCGAGGCCGAGGCTATCCCAGGCCTGCAGGCTAGCGGCCGCCTCGGCGGGACTCACCGCGCTCGCCAGCTGGAGCGGCTGCGAGCCCAGGCCGGCCGCGGCCGGCATCACGTCCGGCACCCCGTTCGGCGAGCGGAATCCGTAGTAGCGGATCGCCTCGTTGGCGTCGCTGCTCTGGAGGTAGTTGCCGAACTCCGTGGCGACCTTGAGCTTGGCGGCCGCAGCCGTCGTGAGCACGTACGGGTAGTCAAGCTCGGGGCTTCCGAGCGCTGCGGTGGTATCGGTCGGGTACCTGGCGACCAGCGGGGCTTTCGGGCTTGCCTTGTCATAAGAGAGCACGGCCTGCTCGCTGGCCACGGTGACAGCCTGCCGGTAGAAGGGCGGCCCCGTGCTGTCCACGAACTGCTGGAGCGCGGCGCGAGAGTCGAAGTTCTCTGTCGATTCGACGCTCAGCACGAATCTGGCGAACGCCGTCCGGGCCGCGGCGCCGTCTCCTAGCTGCCGGCTGACCTCGATCAGGCTGGCGAGCCCGGCGGCGCTGTCAGTCGGGTCTGGCAGATCGACAGACAGGCCCAGGCTTGCCGGAGGCCCGCCATAGCCGGGCGCCAGCAGGACGCTCCAGTCGGGCGGCACTGCAAAGACATGCGTCTTGGCCGCTACCGGCGCCGTCGTGACCAGCATGAGCGGGGAACGCGCGACGCGCTTGCCGGTCGGCTGCACATCCTGCGCGCCGACCGGGTAGGTACGCGCGACATCGACCCAGAGGCTCGAGTCCGGGATCCAGGCGTCGATCGGGGTCGTGCCGCGCACCGAAGCCTGGCCGTCGATCTGCCCGGCCTCGGCTGCCGAGTCGCCCTTGGTGACCTGCACCTTGGCGCAGCGGCCGTCGGCGGTGACGTTCTTGCTGTTGAACGCCCTGGCGACGGCCTGGATGGCGGGGGCGATGTCGTTGCTGGCCGCCACGTTGATCATGACCGGAGCCTTCGAGCAGGACGGGCGGGTCACGACCGCCCTCGCGGTCAGGGTGACCATGCAGGCAGCCGAGATCACGACGGCGATGACCACCAGCTTGGCGGTGCCGATACGGCGGGACCGGGCGCGTCGGCCGGTCCCGGCTCCTGCTGCCCGTTGAGACACGCCGCGTCCTTCGATCCGTCGAGCCGAGCCGATCTGGCCAGCGCTGACTATATCGGACTTCACGCAACAGACCGGCTGACTTTGCCGGGTCCGGACTGTCCGTCGGGCGCGGCATGTATGGTCTAGCCGGACTAAATGCTTTCATAGTCCGC
>DATHQE010000321.1:0-6498 GCA_035483035.1 Streptosporangiaceae bacterium
GGGGCGGCCGCCAGGCACGCGCGGACGGGAGGACGCATGTCGAGCAGCGACGCTAGGTGGGTCGAGCTGGCCAGCCAGAATGAGCGGGTCTGTCAGGCCAGCGAATCGGGATGGAACTCGACGGATCAGGCCAGCAAGCCGACCCGCGACCAGTGGGCCGAGCTGGCCAGCCAGGGCGAGCGTCTCGCGGCCGACAGCGATGCGCAGCTGTGGACGGCGAACTCCCGCCACCAGGCGACGGGCATGCGTCTGGTCGCCGGCGCGGCCTAGCCGCACGTAGCGAGGAGCAGGCAACGGCGCTGCTGCGCGCCTGGCCCTACCGGCCGGGCGCAGAGAGCAGGTGCTGGACGTGCTTCACTGCCTGGTCAACGGGCACGCGCTCCCGCTCGCCGGTATTGCGGCTGACGACCTCGACCATGCCCTCCGCGAGGTCGCGGCTGCCCACGCTGACCCGGACGGGGAAGCCGATCAGCTCGGCGTCCCTGAACTTCACCCCTGGCCGCTCGTCCCGGTCATCGATGATCACATCGTGCCCGGCCGCCTGCAGCGCGGCGTAGATCGACTCGGCGGCCGCGCGCACGGCCTCGTCCCTGACCGAGACCATGATCACGTTAACCTCGGCTGGCGCGACCTGGACCGGCCAGGTGAGACCCGCGTCGTCGTGATGAACCTCCGCGATCACGGCCAGGGCTCGTTCCACGCCGATGCCGTAGCTGCCCATGATCGGGGTGATGGCCGAGCCGTCCGGCCCTAGGACCGACACCCCGAGCGCTGTGGTGAACTTCCGGCCGAGCTTGAAGATGTGGCCGATCTCGATGGCCCGGATGAGCTGCAGCGGCGTGCCGCACCGCGGGCACGGCTCGCCAGCCGTGACCTCGCGGAGGTCTGCCCACGTGCCGACCTGGATGTCGCGGGCGACGTCGACGCCGGCGAGGTGGACGTCGTCGGTGTTGGCGCCGGTGGCCATATTCCGCCGGCCGCGCAGCGCGACGTCGGCGATGACCGGCAGGCCGGTGGCGCCGACCGCGCCCAGGCTGCCGGGCAGCGCGCCGAGGGCAGCGCGGATCTCGTCCGGCTGGGCGGGGCGAATGTCGGTCACCCCGGTTGCGTCGATCAGCTTCTGATCCTGCAACTGGTGGTCGCCCCGCAGCAGCACAAGCGTGAGCTGGCCATCCATGACCTGCACGAGCGTCTTGATCTGACGGTCGGCCGCGAGGCCGTAGCTGGTCGCCAGATCCTCGATGGTGCGGACGCCGGGAGTGTCCAGCCGGGTTGGCGCGGCCGGGCCCGGCTCATCTTCGACCGGGGCCAGCACCGAGGTTGCCCGCTCCAGGTTGGCGGCATAGTCACAGTTCGGGCACGTCGCGACGAGGTCTTCGCCTGCCTCTGCCGGGCACATGAACTCCAGCGAGTCCTTGCCGCCCATGGTGCCGTTGGACGCCTCGGCCGCGATGGCCGGAATCCCGAGCCGGGCGAAGATCCGCTCATACGCACTCCGGTGTGCGTCGAACGACCTGTCTAGCCCTGCCTCGTCCACGTCGAAGCTATACGAGTCCTTCATGGTGAACTCGCGCACGCGCAGCAGCCCGCTCTTCGCCCGTGCCTCGTCCCGGAACTTGGTCTGGAACTGGTACCAGAACTGCGGCAGCTCACGGTAGGACGCAAGCTCAGCTGCCAGCGTGGTGAATATCTCTTCGTGGGTGACGCCGAGCACCATGTCCGCGCCCTTGCGGTCCTTCAGCCGGAACATCACGTCAATGTGGGCCAGCCGGCCGCTGCGTTCCCAGATCTCGGCCGGGTGCATGGTCGGCAGCAGGAACTCCTGCCCCCCGATCGCGTTCATCTCCTCGCGGATGATGTCGATGATCTTGGCGCGCACCCGCATCGCCAGTGGCAGCAAGGAATAGTGACCTGCCATCAGCTGGCGGATGAACCCGGCCCGGAGCAGCAGCCGGTGGCTCGCCGCGTCGGCGTCCGCCGGGTCCTCTCGCAAGGTCGGGATGTGCAGCTGTGACCAGCGCATGAGTGAGCCTCTTCGTTGCGTGCAGGGAAGACGTCAGTCTAGAGCCCCCGGTCGGCGCGAGCGATCGGGATTCGCCGCCAGACGGGCAGCGGGCGGACCACCGCCACAGGCATAGCGGACTATATATGGCTTTACTTCCGTTCGCCTGATATGCGCAGGTCTTGTGTTTGGCTGTTCATACAACGGGCACGAAAAGCCTCATGCCGACGGACAGGTCAGCTCGCCGGGTGCTTTCCATCGCCATGGGCATCGCGGCGATATTCGACCTGACGGGCATGACTGTGTATCAGACGATGCGCCCAGTCCTTCCGCCCAGTCCGCCGCGCCAGGACGATCACGATGATCCGTTCCTGTCGGCGATGAGCACGATCACGGCCGCGCATCGCGAAGCGGCCGGTCGTGCGCGTGATGAGAGCGGTGAGACGTTAGTCGCATGACCGATACCGATCCCGCGCCCATTCCCCCCGCTGCCGCCCCGCAAGAACAGAGCGGCTCGCCAGGGCAGGCGCCAGCCCCCCGACAGCCGGAATCGGGCGCCGCCGAGATCGCCGCGGCGGTCGCCGACCGGATTGGTGACAAGGTGGCCGACAGCCGCGTCCCGCAGGCCGACATTCCGTCGGTCTCGCAGGCGATCGCGCTGCGCGAGCAGGCCCCGGAAATGTACGACCTGTGGCTGAAGATCGCCAAGGACAAGGCGGCGACAGCCAACTACGTCGAGCGGGCCCCGTACGAGGTGCCCGAGCGGCTGGCGCAGTCTGGCCGGCCGCGCGCGCTCGGCGCGCTCATCATCGTGCTCTCCTTCTGCGGCTACCTGGCCTGGCTTGGCGGTCCTGGTCCCTACATCGGCGGCGTGATCGCGATCCTCGACCTGGGCGTCATGTTCGGCATGTTCTTCGGGCTGCGCCCCGAGCGACTACCCGACCCGAAGCAGACCGAGCTGGGGCAATCCGAGCGCCGACGTCGCCGGTTAACCTGTTGCCTGGCTAGGCCAGCTGGCCAGGCCGCATAACTGGCGTGGCGGGAGGTGCCCAGGTGCTCGACGGCCGACTGCTGGTAGATGCCCACGTGCACGTGGCGAGGCTCCCGACGCTATCGGCCGACTGGCAGGGCTGGGTCACCACCTTCGGCGGCGGCATCCCGATGGCCGAGCTGTTCGATAACAACGGCGAACCGATCCCCGCGGCGCTCGACGCGTACTTCGCCGCCGAGGGCGCCGACCACGTTCTGCTATTCACCGAGCACAGCCCCAAAACGACTGGCATCCAGCCCATCGAGGACGTGCTGCCGCTGGTCGCGTACAACCCCGCGCGCTTCCATGCGGTCGCCAACATCAACCCGCACCTGCACTACCCCGTCAAGGCAGAGCTGGCCCGCCAGGCAGGGCTGGGCGCGATCGCATGCAAGATCCATCCGGTCCACGGCGGCTTCGGGCCCGCAGACCGGATGCTCTATCCCGCCTACTCCTGGTGCGAGGAACGGGGCATGCCCGTCATCGTGCATTGCGGCACGTCCACCTTCTCCGGTTCGGTGAACGCCTTCGGCGCGCCGGTTCTGCTCGACCCGGTCCTGCGTGACTTCCCCGATCTCACCGTCGTGCTGGCCCACGGCGGCCGCGGCTGGTGGTACGACCAGGCAGCATTCCTGGCGCTCATGCGGCCGAACGTCTGGCTGGAGGTATCCGGGCTGCCGCCGTCCCGGCTACCTGACTACTACGGCAAAGACCTCGCTCGGCTGGCGCCGAAGATGGTGTTCGGCACTGACTGGCCGGGCGTGCCCGGCGTGCAGCGCAACGCGCGCGCTCTGGAGAAGGTCCTGGCCGAGGCCGGAGCGAGCCCAGATCAGGTCACACTCGCGCTGGGCGGCAGCGCGGCCCGGATCTTCCGCCTGCCCGGATGACCCCCTACTGTTACGACAAAGGTGGTTCGGTGACTCTTCGGGAGAGCGGATGAAGACCAGAGCAGCAATCATGCGCGGCGCGGGCCAGGACTGGGAGATCACCGAGCTGGAGCTCGATCCCCCGAAGGTCGGCGAAGTGCTGGTCAGGTTTGTGGCGTCCGGCCTGTGCCACTCCGACGAGCACATCCGCACCGGCGACCTCATCCCCCGCCTCCCGATCGTGGGCGGGCACGAGGGCGCGGGCGTCGTCGAGGAAGTCGGGGCAGGCGTGACGCGACTCGCGGTCGGCGACCACATCGTCTGCTCATTCCTGCCGGTGTGCGGGCACTGCCGCTGGTGCTCGACGGGCCACTCCAACCTGTGTGACCTCGGCGCCACCATCCTGGATGGCTGCCTGACCGACGGTACGTACCGGTTCCACACCGCCGACGGCGAGGACGTGGGCGGCATGTGCATGCTCGGCACGTTCTCGGAGTACGCGACGGTATCCGAGCTGTCCTGCGTGAAGGTCGACGACGACCTGCCGCTGGACAAGCTGGCGCTGATCGGCTGCGGCGTGCCCACCGGCTGGGGCTCGGCGGTGCACGCGGCGGCGGTAGAGCCCGGCGACACCATCGCGATCTACGGTATCGGCGGCATCGGCATCAACTCGGTGCAGGGCGCGGCGCTTGCTGGCGCGCGGAACGTGGTCGCGATCGATCCGGTCGCCATGAAGCGCGAGGCCGCCGAGCAGCTCGGCGCCACGCACAGCTGCGCCACCGCCGGGGAGGCCGCCCTGCTGATCCACGAGCTCACCCGCGGCGTGATGGCCGACAAGGCGATCGTGACGGTCGGCGTCGTGACGACTGAAGTGGTCACCGACGCTTTCAACACGATCCGCAAAGGCGGCACCGTGGTCGTGACCGGCCTGGGTGACCTGGTCTCGAACAACATCCAGATCAACAGCTCCATGCTGACGCTGATGGAGAAGCGGCTGCAGGGCAGTCTGTTCGGCTCGGGTGACCCATTCCACGACATCCCGCTGATGGTGCAGCTGTACCGGTCCGGCGACCTGAAGCTGGACGAGCTGATCACCACCACGTACAAGCTCGACCAGATCAACCAGGGCTACCAGGACATGCTGGACGGCAAGAACATCAGGGGCCTCATCCTGCATGGCAGCTGAGTCACCGGTGACATCTGCCCGGCCGGGGCCGGTGAGCGGCAGCACGCCGGTCATCGGCCTCCGCCGGGAGCGCGAGGTGCTGACGGTGGCGCTTCAGGCGGCCAGGCACGTGGTGCTCGAGGGGCCGCCCGGCACCGGTAAGTCGACGCTGCTGCGGGCGATCGCGCGCGACCTGGGCCAGGCTGTGGTCTTCGTCGAAGGAAATGCCGAGCTCACGCCAGCGCGGCTGATCGGCCAGTACGACCCGGCACAGGTGCTGGCCGCCGGCTACCTGGCCGCGAGCTTCGCGGACGGGCCGCTGCTGCAGGCCATGCGCAGCGGGGCCCTGCTGTACCTGGAGGAGTTCAACCGGGTACCGGAGGAGACGCTCAACGTCCTCATCACCGTGCTGACCGAGGGCGAGATCGCGGTGCCGCGGCTCGGGCTTGTCTCGGCCGATCCGCAGTTCCGGCTGATCGCGGCCATGAATCCGTTCGACGCGATCGGCACCGCCCGGGTCAGCCAGGCGATCGCCGATCGCATCTGCCGGGTCGTGCTCGGTTACCAGGACGCCGCGGCTGAGCGGGACATCACCAGTGCGGTGACGGGCCGAGTCGGGCACGTGGTCGAGTTCGCCGTGTCGTTCGCGCGGGCGACCCGCGCGCACCGCGATGTGCGGATGGGCTCGTCGGTGCGCGGGGCTATCGACCTGGTGCTGCTCCTGGACGGGCTGACCCGGCTGCGCGACGAGACCGCGATGACACGAGAGACCGCACGGGACGCCGCGCACGCCGCACTATCGGGACGGATCCGGATCGCCGACGGCTGCGACCGCAGCCCGGAGTCCGTCCTGGACGAACTGCTCGCCGACCTGTGGCCGGCGGGCGCGCCAGCCCCGCCACCGCCCGAGGCCGACTCCCCCGATCCGGCCGCGCGGGACGGCCAGGGAAAAGCTGACGGCCCGCCTGCCGAGGTGGGCCGTTCCGACGGTGGCTCGCGCTCGAGCCTGCGCCGCGATCGACAGCAAGGACCGGCGCGGCGGACGGTCAGCCGGGCCGAGCTGGCCAGCAGGCACGCAGGCTTCGCCGACGTCTCGCCGGACGTGGGCCAGCTCGACGGCGAGGCGGTAGCCGGGCTGCTGGGGGCCGATGCCGACGCAGCGGCCGCGCTGCTGGCCGATCTGAGTCAGGCAACCGATCCCGCGCTGCGTGCCGTCGCGCGCCGCCTGGCAGCCCGGATCTTCATCCAGCTGGGGGCGGCCGGGCACCAGTCGGCCCGCGGGCCGAAACGCATCCGCTCGGTGCGACGCGGCGACGGCGACATCGACCTGGACCAGACCATCGACCGGCTGGCCGGCGCGTGGCCGCCGCCGCCCGACGACGTCGTCACGCGATCGTGGCAGGCGCACCGGAGGTCCGTCTGCCTGCTGGTGGAC
>DATHQE010000322.1:0-18693 GCA_035483035.1 Streptosporangiaceae bacterium
ATCGAGCTGATCACGCAGGTGCTGGTGCCGGGGGCCGAGCCGCGATGGGCAGCAGCTGCGGCTGCGGATGCCGACATCGTGGTGCTGGCGATTCCGCTGCACAAGTTCGCGACACTGGACCCGTCACTGGTCGCCGGCAAGCTCGTCGTCGACGTGATGAACTACTGGCCGGCCGTCGACGGCGTGGTGCCGATGTTCGACGATCATCGGCTCGGCAGCAGCGAGATCGTCCAGCGCCGGCTGCGTTCCTCCACGGTCGTTAAGGCCCTCAACCACATCGGCTACCACGAGCTTGACGACGAGCGGCGGCCTGCGGGCGCGCCAGACCGGCGGGCACTCGGGGTCGCGGCCGACGACCCGCGCGGGCTCGACGTCATCGCGGGCCTTGTCGACCGCATCGGCTATGACCCCGTCCGGCTGGACAGCCTGGGCGCCGGCCGCATCCTCGAGCCCGGCGGCCCCGTCTTCGGTGTCTCGCTGCGCCGCTCCGAGTTCGACCAAGCAGCGCGGGCTGACGCTGCCTAGCGCGACTCAGCCCGTTCCCTCCAGTACAGATGCGAAAGGAAACCTGCACGTGACCCCGCTCATCCTCGGCCTCGACACCTTCGGTGACGCGATGCATGACGAGCGCGACCGGCCGCTCTCGCACGCCGCGACTATCCGCAACGTGGTCGAGCAGGGAGTCCTGGCCGAGCAGGCCGGGGCGGACTTCTTCGGCATCGGCGAGCACCACACCAGCGATTTCCCGATGCCGGCCGCCGACGTCGTCCTCGCCGCGATCGCGGCGCGGACCACTCGCATGCACCTCGGTTCGGCCGTCACCGTGCTCAGCTCCGACGATCCGGTCCGGGTGTTCCAGCGGTACTCCACCCTGAACGCGATCTCCGGCGGCCGGGCCGAGGTGATACTCGGCCGGGGCTCCAGCATCGACTCGTTCCCGCTATTCGGCTACGACCTCGCCGACTACGAGGACCTGTTCGAGGAGAAAGCCGGCCTGTTCGCCGAGTTGCTCCACGGCGGCCCCGTTACCTGGGAGGGCAAGACCCGCGCGCCGCTCTACCGCCAGGACGTCGTGCCGCACACCGAATTCGGCCCGTTCCCGGCGTGGATCGGCGTCGGCGGCAGCCCGCAGTCGGTTATTCGCGCCGCCCGCTACGGATACTCCCTCATGCTGGCGATCATCGGCGGCTCGCCGGCGCGGTTCGCGCCCTTCTCCCGGCTCTACCAGCAGGCGCTCGAGCAATTCGGGCGTGCTCCCTTGCCGGTCGGCGTGCACGCGCCAGGCCACGTCGCGGCGACCGACGAGCAGGCCCGCGAGGAGTTCTGGCCGCGCTACCGCGACGTCATCGCCAGCGTGGGCGCAGCCCGCGGTTTCGCGATGCCGACTCCGGACACATTCCAGCGCGAGGTCGGGCCTGCGGGCGCACTCTACGTCGGCTCCCCCGAGACAGTCGCCCAGAAGATCGCCGCCAACCTCACCGTCCTCGGCGCGAGCCGCTTCGACCTCAAGTACGGCATGGGCGGCCTCTCCCATCCGACCCTGATGACCGCCATCGAGCTATACGGCACGCAGGTCATCCCGCGCGTCCGCGAGCTGCTGGCCAGCTAGCCACGGAGGCTTCGAGCCGACGAGATCGCGCCGCCGCAGACCCAAGATCATATATTTAGTTTTCGACTTTCAATAAACTATGTATTGGCCTTGACAGCAATGTCGGGCCAGGGCTCTACTACGGGTGTTCGGGTCATCGGTCACTCTCGCGGCACCCGCATCCCGGGCCGCCCCGAGATGCGCGCCGCGGCCAGATCTTCGAGCGAGAGGGCCGAACACATGGCAGCTACCGAGCCCGCGCCAACCGGGTCAGGAACGGTGCAGGCGGGAGAGTCCAAGCCGCAGCTCGCCCGGGGCATCCTGAGCCTGCGCAACTGCCTCGCGCTGTCGGCCGCCGTCATGGCGCCAGTGCTGGCCGTGATCCTGAACGCGCCCGCGGCCGGCGCGGACGCCGGGGCCGCGCTCCCCGTCGCGTTCCTGCTCGCCTTCATCGCCGCGCTGTTCGTCGGCAACACCGTGATCGAGTTTGCGAAGAAGCTGCCGACCGCAGGCTCCTTCTACACCTTCTGCAGCCGCGCGCTCGGAAGCCTGGCGGGCTTCTTCACCGGCTGGATGTACGCCGGTGCCTTCGTCGTGCTGACCATCGGCCTGTTCACGGCGAACGGCGCATTCCTGCGTTCCTACCTGCAGACGACGTTCCACTGGAACGTGTCCTGGGTGATCCTCGGCATCATCTTGCTGGCCATCGCGATGACGCTGTCGGTGCGCAGCATCCGGACATCGGTACGGCTCGACCTGATCCTGCTCGGCCTGGAAATGTTCATCTTCTCCCTGCTGGCGCTGATCGCCATCATCCGCGCCGGGCACGGCAACAGCATCTCCTACTTCAACCCGACCTCCGGCCCGACCGGCTTCTCCGGCGTCGGCCTCGGCGTCGTGTTCGGCCTGCTGTCGTTCATCGGCTTCGAGGCCGCGGCCGTGCTCGGCGAAGAGACCGGCAACCCGAAGCGGAACGTGCCGCTCGCGGTTCGGGGCGCGCTCCTTGGCGTCGGCGTGTTCTTCGTCTTCGTCATGTACGGGCTGGTCGCAGGCTTCCACATGAACACCGCGGCCGGGCTTAAGTCATTCCTCGCGAGCCCCGCGCAGTTCTCGACACTGGCGGGCCAGTACGCGTCGTGGCTGAAGCAGCCCGTCGACCTCGCGGCGATCGCCGGACTGTTCTCCTGCATGCTCGCCGTCCTCAACACCACGGTCCGGGTGATGTTCGCGATGGCACGGGAGCGGGTGCTGCCGCCGCAGCTGTCACGGGTGCACGACCGGTTCAAGTCCCCGTACATCTCGATCTACGCCCTCGTCGGATTCTCCGTCATCGTCGGCGTGCTGCTGTCGGTCTGGCTTGGCTCCGGGCTGACGGACGTGTACGGCTACACCGGCGCGATCGGCACGATCGCGATCATCCTGGTCTACGGCATGGCGAACATCGGCCTGATCCGGTTCTACTGGGGACAGCCAGATTTCAGCGTGTGGAGACACCTGGTCGCGCCGATCATCGGCTGTGCGGTGCTCCTGTATCCGCTGTACGAGACCGCCAAGCCGGGCCAGCCATTCCCGTACAACTTCGTGGCCGAAGTCGTGCTGGCGTGGATCATCATCGGCTTCGCCGTTTACTACTACCTGCGTTCGAAGTCACCTGAGAAGCTCGCCGCGCTAGGTGCCACGATGGCCACCGACGAGATCGACTTCGCCGAGGCTCACTCGGCCAGCCTCTCGTCCGGCGGCAACCCGGAGCTGTCCGACCGCTCCGAGCTGCCCAAGCTCTCTGAGCCGGAGACGCCATGATCGAGGTGGCCGGCAAGCACGTATTCACCGAGCTATCCGAGATCGTCGACCCCGCCCACACCGCGCTGCTCATCGTCGACATGCAACGCGATTTCTGCTGTCCGGGCGGCAGCTTCGACCAGTTCGGCGTCGACCTGTCCATGTACCCGCCGGTGATCGACCGAATCGCCGAGCTGATCGCCGCAGCCCGCGAGTCGCGGGTCATGCTGGTCTTCATCCAGATGACGGTTCTCCCCGGCCAGGCCAGTGACTCCCCCGCCCAGATCAGGTTCAACCTGCGCCTGCACGACGACCACCATGGCGAGGCCGAACCGCTGACCTACACCCTCGACGGTTCGGAGGGCCAGCAGTTCGTGCCAGGCCTCGAGCCGGCCGACGGCGAGCTGGTAGTGAAGAAGTACCGGTCCAGCGCGTTCTGGGGAACCAATCTCGACCTGCTGCTGCGCAGTAACGGCATCAAGTCCGTCGTCGTCACCGGTTGCACGACCGAAGGCTGCGTCGAATCCACGGCGCGGGACGCGATGTTCGCCGACCACTACGTCGTCATCGTCACCGATGCCGTGGCCAGCGATGATCCAGCCCAGCATGAGGCATCGATGTATCTGATGGCCCGGCGGTTCGACCTGGCGACGTCGGACGAGATCCGCAAGCTCTGGGCCACCTGACATCAGCTCGCCACATCCGTGCCGGCCGGCCGCGGCGGCCGCGGAGCCAGCGCCCCGTGGGGCCATGACCAGAATCGAGGGACTTAGCGTGGCCGGGAAACTTAGCGGGAAAACGGCGATCGTCACCGGTGGCGCCCGCGGGATAGGCGGCGAGATCGCGATGGCGTTCGCCGCCGAGGGCGCCGACGTGGTCATCGCCGATCTGCTCGATGCCGACGTGGCGGCGCCAGTGCTGTCGTCGATCGCCGCGTCGGGGCAGCGCTCGCTGCTGGTCCGGACCGATGTCAGCGACGAGCAGCAGGTACGGGCCATGGTCGACGCGGCGCTAGCGGAGTTCGGCCAGGTGGACATCCTGGTGAACGACGCCGGCACGTTCAGCCAGTGCGCGTTCGCTGAGCTTGAGGTCGGCGAGTGGGATCGCGTCCTTGGGGTCAACCTTCGCGGCGTATTCCTGTGCACCAGATTCGTGCTGCCAGGGATGCTCGAGCGCAAGCGCGGGAAGATCATCAACGTCGCCTCGCAGCTGGGCCAGATCGGCGGCATCGAAATGGTTCACTACAGCGCCAGCAAAGCCGGCGTCATCGGACTGACGAAGGCCCTGGCCCGTGAGGTGTCGACACAGGGCATTCATGTCAACGCGATCGCGCCCGGCCCGATCCTCACCGAGATGATGGCGCAGGAGACCGAGGAGTGGGCTGCCCGCAAGCTCGCCGAGCTGCCGATCGGCCGGTTCGGCGAGGTGCACGAGGTCGCTCCGACCGCGGTATTTCTCGCCAGCGATGACTCCTCGTACTACGTCGGCCAGACGCTCTGCCCGAACGGCGGCGACGTCATGCTCTGACCCAGCCTGCCTGAGTACCGCTGAGCAGCCGCCGGGCGCAGCGCACCGCCCGGGACGTCATCTGGTGAGGGAACGAGGACAGCATGTTTGATCTTGACGGCCGGGTAGCACTTGTCACCGGGGCGGCCTCCGGCATCGGCGCCGCGACGGCGCGCGCGTTCGCGCGCGCTGGCGCGAGCGTGGCGCTCGCCTGGTATCCGCCTGACGGCCACGATGTGCGCGAGGTGCAGGACGCGATCACCGCGGCCGGCGGACGATGCCTGGTCGCCGCCGTCGACGTCCGCAGCACCGCCGACGTCACCGCGATCACCGAGCAAGCCGTAGCCGAGTTCGGGTCCATCGACATCGTGGTGGCCAACGCCGGCATCGCTCGCAAGGTCGAGCTTGACCAGCTCGATGACGATGCCTGGCAGCGCGTGATCGAGGTCGACCTCAACGGCGCCTGGCGCTGCTTCCGCGCCGCGCTGCCGCACATGCGCAGGGTCGGCTACGGCCGCCTGCTGGCGACCTCATCGGTCGCCGGAACGGTGCAGGCGTGGCCAGCGCATCCGCACTACGCGGCGGCCAAGGCCGGTCTGGTCGGCCTCATCCAGACGCTCGCAGTCGAGTACGGCCCGGACGGAATCACCGCGAATGCCATCGCCCCCGGCGTGATCGATACGCCGCAGGCTAATGACCCGGTGAACTCGCTTGGGCCGGACGGCGTGCGCGCCGCGGCATCGAAGGTGCCGTCGCGGCGAGTAGGCCGCCCGGAAGATATCGCCCACCTGTACCAGTTCCTGGCCAGCGAGGAGGCCTCCTACGTCAGCGGCCAGCTGATCGTCGCCGACGGGGCGCGCCACCTGGCCGGGCTGGACTAGCCGATGTCGGTCGTGCCGGCCTCGGGAGTCATCTCGTTCGCGCGTGGCATTCCGGCGCCAGAGATGTTCCCTTCCGACGAGCTCGCGGAAGCAGCCCGACTGGCGTTCCGGCGGCACAGCGCGACGGCGCTGAACTACGGGCCGCCGGGCGGCTTCGGGCCGTTGCGCGAGTGGCTCGGCGACCAGCACAGCGCCGCGCCCGGCCAGGTCGTGCTCACTCCCGGATCTTTCCTGCTACTCGTCCTCCTGGCCCGGGTGCTGCTGCGGCCGTCGGCGCCGGTGCTGGTCGAGGTGCCCAGCTATGACCGGGTCAACAACCTGCTGCGGCAATCTGGCGCCCGGATTGTGCCCATCCGCCGCGGCCGGGACGGCCTGGACTTCGAGGCGCTTGAGCGCTGCCTGCTATCCGGCGGCGAACGCCCGGCCTTCTTCTACGTGATGCCCACCTTTCACAACCCGACGGGAACGACGCTGTCACCAGCCGCCCGGCAGCGGCTGGCGGACCTGGCTGTGCGGCACGACCTGCTGCTGATCGAGGACGACCCGTACGGACTGCTGCGGTTCGATGGCCCGGCGCCGCCATCGCTGCGGACCCTGCTTGAGGCCAGGGGCGCCGGCCGGCTGTCGGTATTTACCTCGTCGTTCTCCAAGGTGATAGCGCCAGGGCTGCGAGTGGGATACGGAGTGCTCCCCGAGCACCTGGCCCCGCGCGTGGCGGCTGCGGCGCTCGATACGTACGTGTCGCCCCCGTTGTGGCCGCAAGCCGAGGTGTACGAGTTCCTCGCCGCGGGATTCCTGCCGGGGCAGCTGACGCGGATCCGTGAGCTGCTGCGGCAGCGGCGCGATGCCCTGGTCGAACGGCTGGCCGCAGGCCTGGACGGCTGGAGCGGTGACTGGTGGGCCCCGGACGGGGGATACTTCCTGTGGCTGGAGCTGCCGCGCGGGATGAGCGCGGCCGCGCTGCTGGCCGACTCCGAGCGAGCTGGTGTCACGTTCGTGCCTGGCTCGGGCTTCTTCTCAGCCGGCGGCGGTGACGACAGCGCACGCCTGTCGTTCAGCTTCCCGAGCGTCGCTGACATCCGCATCGGCGCGGACCTCCTGGTTGCGACGGCGCGCGGTCAACTCCTCAGCCACGGAGCCTGGTGATGGAAGAACGCTGGGGCGACTACGTGGCGACGGACGACGTGTCCCGGATGGACCTGGCCCGCGTGCACCAGTGGCTGTGCGACGAGGCCTACTGGTCGATGGGCAGGACTCTCGAGGAGGTCGTTGCGTCAGTCCGCCAGTCGCGTACCTACGGCGTGCTGCTGGCAGGCGAGCAGGTAGCCGTCGGCAGAGCGATCACCGACGGTGTGACGTTCGCCTACCTGTGTGATGTCTTCGTGGCCGGGCCGTACCGCAACCGCAAGCTCGGCAGCTGGCTGCTGCAATGCATGCTCGCCGACCTCCGCGCGGCGAGGATCCGCCAGGTCATCCTGGCGACCAGGGACGCCCACGCGGTGTACCAGCGGGCTGGCTTCCACCCGCTGACCCGGCCCGAGCGCTGGCTAGAGCTGGACCCGACAGCCGAAAACTCATGAGGAGAGCACGATGACGAACGATGACTCATTTTTCCGGCGCACCGACCTGGCGGCGGTCGCCGGACCTGCCCGCGAGATCGCCGGCTACGGCGAGCACCCGCCGATGGTCCGGTGGCGCGGCGACGCCAAGGTCGCGGTCCAGCTCGTGGTCAACTACGAAGAGGGCTCGGAGAAGACCTATGCCATGGGCGACGACACCAACGACATCTTGTATGAGCTGCCGTTCGCTCTTGAGGGCCAGCGTGACCTCGCCGTGGAGTCCATGTACGAGTACGGGTCCCGCGCTGGCATCTGGCGGCTGTTCCGGATCTTCGACAACGCTGGCATCCCGGTCACCTTCTTCGCCGCGGCGGTAGCACTGGAGCGCAATCCCGCCGTCGCGACGAAGCTTGCCAGCCGCGGCGACGAGGCCGCCGGCCATGGCTACCGCTGGAGCAACCACTTCGAGATGACCCGAGATCAGGAGCGAGAGGCCATCAAGCTCGCGATCACCTCCATCGAGAAGACCACCGGATCGCGGCCAGTCGGCTGGTACTGCCGCGAGATGAGCACGAACACCAGGGAACTTGTGGTCGAAGAAGGCGGGTTCGAGTACGACTCGGACTGCTACAACGACGACCTGCCGTACTGGACGACGATCGGCGGACGCTCTCATCTGGTGGTGCCGTACTCCCTGGTCGTGAACGATGCGAGATACATCGTGGGAACGGGGTACGCCAACCCTGATGACTTTTTCCTGACCGCCAAGGCCAGCCTGGACCGACTGCGGGCCGACGGCGACGACCTCGGCCGGATGATGTCCATCGGCATTCATCCGCGGATCAGTGGCAACCCGGCGCGATCGGACGGCCTCGCGCGCTTCATCGACTACGCCCAGCAGTTCGGTGACGTGGCCTTCATGCGGCGCATCGACATCGCGCGGGAATTCGCCGAGCAGCATCCCGCATCAACGGCCCAGTCCGTGCCCGCGGGCGACTAAGGCATGAGCGGCGCTGGGTACGAAACCCTCTTCGAGCGCGACGGCGTCACCGTCTCGCGCAGTCCGTGGGGCCCCGATGACAACGTGGGGCGCCTCAACCTGATGACGCCGGCGTCGCGTCAGGAGGTTCTCTCCCGTGCCGACGGCAGCCGGGTGTTCGACCTCGCCGTGGACTACTTCGTCGGCATGCCGTCATGGGCGGCGGCCGGCGACCCGCGCTACCAGATGTGGATGACCCACACGCCGCAGGGGTCGGTCAATGACCAGTCCTCCGGCGCGCCGGCTCAGGTGCACGAGAAGTACAGCTACTGCGGCGACTCGATCAGCATGTACACCCACACGGGCACGCACATCGACATGCTGAATCACCTGGGTCACTTCGGCCGGTTCTGGAACGGCCGCACGCCAGATCAGGACCTCGGCAGCCGGCAGTGGCTCCGGGGCGGTGCGGATGAATGCCCGCCAATCGTGGGTCGCGGCGTCCTGCTCGACATCGCCAGGCTCAAGGGCGTGGCCTGCCTGGCTGATGGCTATTGCATCGAGCCGGACGAGCTGGCCGAGGCTGCGGAGCGGCAGCACGTCGAGCTGCGGGCCGGCGACATCGCCCTGATCCGGACTGGCCGCATGTCCGTGTGGCCTGACCTCGATGGCTACCTGCACTCCACGCCGGGCATCGGGCTGGCGTCGGCCAGGTACCTCTGCGACGAGGTCGGGGTCATGTGCCTCGGCACCGACGCGATCAGCATCGATGTGGACCCGCACCGGGAGCCGGACTCGTTCGTTCCGGTCCATGGCTACCTCTTCGCCACCGCGGGCACGCCAGTAATCGAGGTGCTGAACCTTGAGGAACTCAGTGCCGCCGGAGTGTCTGAGATCGCCTTCATCGGCATGCCGCTCAGGCTCCGCGGTGCCACCGGATCGCCGATCAGGCCCATCGGCCTGGCGCTCACCGCCTGAGTGACGGGCCTGAGCCGTGCTGGCCGAAGGGCACCTTCGAGTAGCGATCGCGCAGTTCACCGCGGCGATCGGGGACGTGCACGCCAATCTGGCCAGCATGCGCGCGCTCCTGGCGGAGGCCGCGGCACGGCGCGCCGACCTGATGTGCTTCCCCGAACTGTGCCTGCCCGGCTACCTGCTTGACCCGGCTGGCTATGACGCAGCGTTCCTGGCCGAGCTCGGCCGCGCCGGCGAGGCGCTGCAGGCGGATGCCTGCCGCCTCGGCGTCAGGATTGTGTACGGCACCGCCCGGCGACAGGCCGGCTTTCTCTACAACGTGGTGCTCGTCACCGAGCGCGACGGCGGCCAGACCGACTACGCCAAGACCCACCTGGTCGAAGCCGAGCGCGCGGTCTTCGCCGCCGGCCATGAGCTCGTGCTGGCTGCCGACGGGGAGCTGGGGCTCGGCTGCTGTTACGACCTGGCGTTTCCGAGGTTCTGTGCGGGCCTTGCTGATGCTGGGGCGAGCGTTCTGGTCTTCCCGATGGCCTGGGAACAAGAGCGCGCCTTTGTATTCGAGAGAATCGTCGCGGCGCGCGCGATCGAGAATGTCGCCTACCTGGTATGCGCTAATCAGAACGGCGCACCGGGAACGCTAAGATTCCATGGCCGAAGTAAGATCGTCGACCCGATGGGAAATACCATTATGGAGATGGGCGGGCAGGCCGGACTCGCTGCGGCTGAGCTTGACCTGCACTGGGTGCGCCGGCTGCGGGCTTCCCTCGATCGTGCTACCTATCCCCTGCTGGCTGACCGGCTACCAGATATGCCGCTCCGGCGGGGCGCTGGCCCGGTTCGCACGGGCGCTAACTGAGGCGGTGGACAAACTATGGCCGGGTACGCTGACCTAGTGACGGATCCGATGAAGAGGCCCTGGGCAGAGCCTCGAAAGTACAGTCGGCATCGTCCTCAGCTGGGCGCCGAGGTGGAGTCATTCGTGCGCGACCTGATCGTGTCTGGTCAGCTACAAGGCGGGGACTTCATCCGCCCCGAGTCCATCGCCCAGGAACTAGGTATCAGCGCCACCCCTGTGCGCGAGGGATTGCTGGCACTGCGAACCCAGGGAGTCGTCCGGCTCGAGCCTCGGCGCGGGTTCGTGGTCGTCCCGCTCACCGGCGACGATATCCGAGATCTGTTCTCGGCCCAGGCCCTGCTAGCCGGCGAGCTCGCCGCCCGTGCCGTGAAGCGCTGCGACGCCACCGACATCGCGAACCTGGAAAAGCTCCACCTTGAGCTCGAAGGAGCTGCCGACCGCGGCGAGCATGATGAGCTTGAAGAGCTGAATTTCCGGTTTCACCGGGCCGTCAACTTGCTAGCCAACGCGCCAAAGATCGCGTGGTTGCTCGGGATGGCCGTGAGCTATGTCCCGGCGCGATTCTATTCCGTTATTGATGGCTGGCCGGCCGCCACTGTGCACGATCACCGCGACGTGCTGGATGCATTTCAGCGGGGCGCTTCCAAATCCGCGCGGCTGGCCATGACAAAGCACATCGAGCATGCCGGGGAATTGCTGGCCACTCATATCGAGACCGGCGCGGCGGAGCGCGCGAGGATCGATGGCTAATGATGGCAGGCAAACGCGCGCGACTGACGAGCAACGACTCGACTGGCAGCTTGCCGTCGCCGACACGCTCACGGCGCGAGGTGTCACGGTAGCCGCCTACGTGCCGGACACGAGGCTGCAGGGAATCCTGTCCCGGCTCGAGGACAATGGCGTGGCGATGCGCTCGCTGACTCGCGAGGAAGAGTGCGTCGGCTACGCCGCCGGGCAGCGGATCGTGGGCCAGCGGCCGGTCGTGCTGATGCAGAGCTCCGGCCTCGGGAACGCGCTCAACGCGCTGGGCAGCCTGGCTGTTCCCTATCGCCTCGGGCTGCCGCTGGTCATATCGATGCGAGGCACGCTCGGCGAAGCCAACCCGAGCCAGGTTCCGCTGGGACGCGCCACCGCTCAGCTCCTCGGCGCCCTCGGCATACAGGCCTTCTCGCTGCGTGCCGCGGCCGCCGCCGGGCCAGCCACCGCTGGCATGCTCACGCTGGCATTCGACGCGGGCGAGTGCGCAGCGCTCATGCTCGAGGCGGAGCTCGGAGGTGGCCGTGAAGGCGGCTGAGGTCGCGCGGGCCATCGTCTCGACCTTGCCTGACGCTCGCTGCGTGTCATCGCTCGGAACGGCTACCTCGGCGGTGCGGGCAGCATCTGGCGACGGACCGCATTTCTACCTCGGCGCAGCGATGGGCTCGGCGCTCGCAGCCGCCATGGGCGTTGCCGAAGCCCTGCCTGACCGGCTCGTCGTCGCGGTGCTCGGAGACGGTGAACTGCTGATGGGAGCCAGCACGCTCTGGTCGGTGTCGGCGTACCGGCCCGGCAACCTCATCACCGTGGTGCTTTCCGACGGGGGTTATGCCATCACTGGCGGCCAGCAGCTCAGCGCGCCGCCCAGGTTCGCGGCGGTCGCGCAGGCGATGGGCGGGATTGCCGGGTTGCGCGTTGGCTCCGACCTGGAGCTGCGGCACGCCCTCTGCGAGCTTGAGCGGCCGAGCCTCATCGAGGTCGAACTGACTGAGCGAGAGTGGCCGGGGCCGTCGCCATTCGTCGACCCTGCGCAGGTCCGACTGGCCTTCGGGGCCGGCCTAGCCCCTGTGCCACCGGCATGATGGACGTCGCGCGGCTGGCGCAGGTGGCCGCGCGAGGCCTGGCCGAGGCCGGCACCGAGGTCTTGTTCGGGCTGCCGGGCGGCGGCAGCAATCTGGAGATCATCGGCGCGGCCGAGGCGGCCGGCCTGAAGTTCGTGCTGACCCACGGCGAATCAGCGGCCGCCATCATGGCGGGCGTTTATGGCGAGCTGACCGGGAATCCGGGCGCCTGCGTAGTGACCAGGGGTCCGGGCGCCGCGAGCAGCATCAACGGCGTCGCGCAGGCGCTGCTCGACCGCCAGCCGGTCCTCGTGCTGAGCGATGCGGTGCCAGCGTCCGACATCGCGCGAGTCTCGCATCAGCGGCTCGACCACCGGGCGCTCTTCGCGCCCGCCGCGAAGGCCTCTGGGCTGCTCGGCGCCGGTGATGCAGCGCAGGTCATGCAGGACGCGCTGAGCGTCGCGACATCGCCGCCGGCGGGCCCGGTCCACCTGGACATCGATCCGACAGCCGCCAGCCATGCTCCCCGCCCGGCCGCGCCGCTCGAGGCGGGCAGCGTCGCGGCGATCAATACGATGCTTGCCGCCGCCAGGAAGCCCGTCGTCGTGATCGGCGTAGGCGCTCGGCACGAGGCGGCCGCGATCCGGGCGCTGCTGGCCGGGACCAGCATTCCGGTCCTCCAGACTTATAAGGCGAAGGGAACGATTCCCGATTCGCTGCTGAATGCCGCCGGGCTCCTGACCGGGGCGACGATTGAGGCGCCGGTGCTGCACGCTGCGGACGTGATCGTCTCTATCGGCCTCGACGCGGTCGAGCTCATTCCAGGCTCGTGGCCCTACCAGGCGCCGGTGCTCGCGCTTAGCTCGTGGCCGCAGGAGTCGTCGGTTCCCCGGCTTGCGGCAGCGACCGTAGGCCCGCTGCCCGAGTTGCTCGCTGCGCTGCCCAGGCTGCCGGATGGCTGGGATCCTGGCTTCGCGCAGCGAGAGCGCGAGCGGGCACTGCACGTCATCCTGAGCGGTCCGGCAGCCGGCGTCGGCCTTGCCCCCTGGGAGGTCGTGCAGGAGCTGCGGTCCATCGCGCCGCCGGGCTCGGTGGCCACCGTGGATGCGGGCGCGCACATGCTCGTCGCGATGCCGCTGTGGTTCACCGAGAACCCTGGCGAGGTGCTGGTGTCGTCGGGCCTGGCGACTATGGGCTTCGCGTTGCCCGCGGCGATCGCCGCGTCGCTGCTACAGCCGGGAGTTCGAGTTTTCTGCCTGGTGGGTGATGGCGGCCTCGGCATGGTGCTCGCCGAACTCGAAACCGCGGCCAGACTGCGGCTGCCGCTGACTATCGCGGTGTTTAATGACAGCGCGCTCAGCCTCATTAAGATCAAGCAGCGTGCCTCGGGTCACGGCGGCAGCCGCGCCGTCAGCTACGGGCCGACCGATTTCGCGGGGATCGCTCGTGCGTGCGGCATCCAGTCGATGCGCGTCACGAACAAACGGGAGCTGCGCGACGCCGCGCGCCGCAGCCTCGAGGTTGCCGGGCCGGTGCTGCTAGACGTGCTGGTTGACCCTAGTGGTTACCCGCACATCCTCGACGCGATCCGAGGCGCGGCGTAATCCGTACACCAAGGAATGGCCGAGACCCTTGCGCGATGGTGCCGGTGGGGAATATGAAGTGTCCGAAAGGAGACAAGATGCGGATACGGTCAAGGATGCTCGGCTCCAGATCAAGGCTTCTGCCAGGAGGATTAACCCTGGGCGTGGCGGCACTGTTCGGTCTCGGCATGATGGTGAGCGTGCCAGCGGCAACGAGCGCGCTGGCGTCTTCCTACACCCCGGCCGCCAGGGGCAACCTGGACTGCAATGGCTTCAGTCCGGTCCAGCAGCCACTTCGCGCAGCTGAATGCACAGACATCCGGGGTGACCTGGGCGTCAACAATGCCAACACCTGGGGTGGCAGGTTCTACGACAACGGCCATTACATCGGTCACGACGAACCCGATACCACCTTCCAATCCAATGCCCCCGGCTCTGGCGGCAACGTGACCTGGACCGAGACCCTCGGTCGCGACCCGGCCGCGGCGCCCGGCGACTCCACTCCTGGGAAGGACGTGTCGCACTGGTTCGAGCTGAGCCCGGCCCCATGGTTCTCGATGGCTCTCTGCGACCCCAACTCTTACCCGCAGACGCCGTGTACGCCCAACTCGGACTCGAACGCCCCCACCTGCTTCGGGCCGGTGTGCACGACGGCCCAGAGCGGCGGCGGCTCCACGTTCATGGAGATGCAGCTGTACCCGCCAGGCAACCCGCCGTTCGTCGACAGCGAGAGCTGCGATGGCACCCACTGGTGTGCGGCACTGACCATCGACAGTCTTGAGTGCACAGCGGGCTTCGCCTCGTGCAATCCGAATTGCGAGGAACCAGTCAACTTCGCCTTCATCCAGCAGAATGGAGTGCCGACTGGGCCGCCCTCGCCGCAAGATGCGGACATCAACACCCAGATCCCGAACAAGTCCACGCTGCTCATGAACCCTGGCGACACGATCCGGATCCACATGTTCGATGCACCAGCGCCGGGCGGCAGTAGGGCCTTCACGGTCGTGATCACTGACCTGACCCAGCACACGACCGGCTTCATGCAGGCCTCGGCCGCTAATGGCTTCCACACCACCTCGATGGCCGACTGCTCCGGCACACCGTTCAACTTCCAGCCCGAGTTCTCGACGGCCGCTCCTGGCAACATCAATCCGTGGGGCGCCATCGCGACCGACATCAGCACCGAGTTCGAGACCGGCCACTGGGAGCCATGCACCTCTCTCGGCGACCAAATCACCAACCCGTTCGACCCGGCTGACACTGGCGGCACGTACAACAAGTGCTCGGGGCCGTACGAGAAGGCTGGTCCGAAGGACAGCAAGACGCTCGAAGCCGGCGAAGCACTCTGCTACCACCTCGGCGATACCCATCCTGGCTACGACGGTCCTGGCACATCCACGGCGCCTGACCAGGCGACCGGCTGTCAGGACAACGTGTTCCAGAACGGTGACCTCGACTTCGATGGGAGCCCGTACTGGACGGAATGGCCGACGAGCGTCATCCCGAACACCTATCCGTCGACCTTCGTCGAACAGTTCCCGACAAGCGGGGGCCGACAATACTCGAACTACTTCTTCCAGACCGATGTCGCCCTGAGTGAGTCGGCGTGCCTCGGCAATAGCGTCGGGCCCGGAGGGACATCGAGTGGCTGCACGGTGCCCCCGGCTGGACCCGGCAATTTCTACCCGTACTGGAGCGCAGTCCACGTCGGTAATTTCTGCGCGCTTGAGTTCGGCAACGTCAGTTCCGGTCTGTTCCTGACCAACTTCGGTAAGGACGCGGAGTACGGACAGAATCAGTTCAACACCCTCGGCTACCCCGAGTTCGAAGGAGCCACGCACAACAACCAATGCCAGGCCTAGTTCGGCTGGTGACCTAACCCGTTTATGGCAGGTGCTCAGCCGTCTTCGACGGCTGAGCACCTGTTCTCTACCCGCTGGGCACTGCGTCGGCGCCAAGCTGGCGGAATCCGGCACGCCGCGCCGTATCAGCGGCTCTACCTCTTGAAAACGTCCTTTACCTTCTCACCGGCGTTCTTGAGATCGGCTGCGGCCTGCTCGGCCTTACCCTCAGCCTCGGCAGACTCATCATCTGTAACCTTGCCCGACTCTTCCTTGATCTTGCCGGCGACCTTTTCCGTGGTGTTCTTTGCCTTGTCCTGTGCACTCATCTTGCTACCTTTCTGTCGCGTTCTCGAAACCGACCCCGGATCAGCTGACGCGGGCGCCGGATCTTGCGGTCACGGCCAGGTGCAGCTGGATTGGCAGCGACGGACTGCCGAGGGCGGCGCGGGCGTGGCTGAGCGCCCCCGTTTCGATGCGCTGCCGGACGACGGGCAGGTCCGCGGTTTCCTCCAGCGTCGCCGCCACGACGAGCTCGGGTTCCTGGCCGTTGCCGATTAGCCGGGCTCGCGCCGAGTAGACCCCGACGTAGGATTCGATCTCTTCCGCAACTGCCTCCGTGAGCGCGCCGGCGGCAAGGGTCGTGCGGCCTGTCAGGCCCGGTGACCGGATGGGCAGGTCGCCGGACCGATCGGTGGAAAACAGGAGCGCGAGCAGCCAGCGCAGCGCCAGCACCACCAGAATGGTTGCTGCCGCGGCGGTGACGGGCCATAGCCAAACGCCCGCCGACCCGATGAAATGCCCCACCGGGTTGGCCGTCAGCCGACTGTGCTCGGCGAGAGTCCCGAATGCGCCAACCGAGGCCGCCCCTGCGCCCAGCCCGACGGCAATGAAAAGCACCGCCAGCAGCAGGAGCATGACGCGGTTGGTGCGGTCGGCGTGCATCAGCGGCTCCCGGGAACGACGTGCACCGACAGCGCTGATGCGTGCCGAAGACTTAGCGCTGCCAGGCGCTGGCGCACTGCGGTTGTGACGGGTTCGCGCAGCGCCCGGGCAGCAGCTTTGTCTTGTGCTGCGGCGATCGCTCCGATCGTGACCTTGCGCCGGGTAACTTTGACGGAGGCGTCGCGGACACCGTCCACATCGGTAACGGCCGACCGGATCGCGGCGGCCACGCCCCGGCGGGTGTAGGCCGTGTCAATGTCGGATGCGCCAGCGTGCGAAGGATGTGCGGCGAGGCGCGACACCCTCGCCGGCTTGAGTTCGGCGATCAAGAGCACCAGGCCAGCCACGATCAGGACTCCTGCTGCCACGCGGATGCTGCTGGCGATCCACGCGGTCCGCGTGGCCCAGTTGTAGGCTGCGCGCCAGTTGACGATGACGGGCTGCTGGCCCGTTCGCGCGGCGATGACCTCGATGACGAGCAGTACCCCCGCACAGGCCACTGCCAGGCTCAGGAGGGCCGCCAAAACACGGTTCGCAAGTCTCATGTCACTATCCCTGCTGTCGGCGCACCGGAGGAGACAGTCCGGTCGCCAGGTCGGTGACCGAGATGGACACTTCCGTCACTTCCAGGCCCGCTAGAG
Organism: Streptosporangiaceae bacterium; assembly: GCA_035483035.1. Classification (GTDB taxonomy): domain Bacteria; phylum Actinomycetota; class Actinomycetes; order Streptosporangiales; family Streptosporangiaceae; genus JAJYUU01. Next base: position 16,951 of record DATHQE010000322.1, read on the forward strand.
TCCGAAGCCGGTCGCGGACGTGCTCGCGGACCGCCGCACTCACGCCAGGAACGGACGCTGGCCAGCGGATGCTGACCCACAGCGCCAGAGCCGCCGTCGAGCCGTCAACCTCGGCCTCGGCCCGAGGCAAGGCGGTCAGGCTGGTCTGGCGTCCCCCGAGCGCGCGGGCACCGGTGACCGAGCGACCCATGACCCGCGGCGCCGCCGCGCCCGCGTCGGGAACCTCGACGGCAGCACGCGCCGCGAGCTTCTGCACTACCCGGCTGCTGATGCTGATGGTGCCGAGATCGCTGCGTCCAGGGCGCACATCGGGTGGCGCCAGGTCAACGGCGGTATCGCTGGTCATCGGCTGTTGCGCCAGCGCGAGAGGTACGGGCTGACATCGAGGTCGCTATCGAGCACCTTGGCGACGACAAAGCCGGCGACGGCAAATAGGCCGACGATGAGCATCTGCCCGAAACTGCCGAACGCCACCGTCAGGCCCAGTGCAAGGCCGACGAAAATTCCAAGAGCGGTACGTGTCATGTCATCTCACCTTCACAGGTTCTGCAGGCATTGCTGGCGGGTCGGCCACGTCAGCGACAACGACGTCGATCCGGCGCGCGCCCGTCAGGGGCGCTAGCACGACGCAAACCTGCTGCGCCAGTTCTGCGGCGGGGACGCCCCACCGGCTGCAGACCGAGACCACGACATGGTCGCTGGCCACCCGTACTCCGGGCACCTCACGGCCCGGCAGGTAGGAGATAACTCCACCCCAGCGACCCGCGTACAGTCGGTCGACGGCCGGGCAGCCCCGAGCAGCATCGGCCACAGCATCCACATTGACGCCCTCCGCCACAGCCGCCGCAGGGGCCGCGAGTGTCGAGGTCCCGGTCATGACACGCGCGACGACGAGTCTTGCTGCTGATCGTCTTCGCCGGGCAGGTAGAGGTCATCAACGTTGATATTCACCTCCACGACGTCCAGACCCGTCATCCCCTCGACAGCCTGCTTGACGTTGCGCTGGATGCTCCTGCCGAGGTCGGCGATGCTGACGCCGTACTCCACGACGATGTCCAGGTCGATCGCAGCCTCGGTCTCGCCGACCTCCACGGCGACCCCCTGGCCGACGTTCGGGCCGGAGCTGCCCGGTATGCGCTCCCGGACCGCGCCGAACGCGCGACTGGTCGAGACGCCCATGGCATGGACGCCGCTGATCTCGCGGCAAGCGATTCCGGCGATTTTCTGGACCACGCCCTCGTCGATTGTGACCTTGCCGCCATCGGCCGACCTCCTTTCCGCGGACGGTTCGCTGGCATCGGCGGTCATCGGCGCCGACTTGGCAGACACGGCGGCTATTGACTCAGTCATCTGGGAAGCACGCTTTCTCTGATCGGTAGCGGAACGAGGCCGGCAGCGGCCGCACAGGGCCCGGATGCCACCCCGACCTGCCTCTGTCTTGTTAGACACGCGCGGCAGCCCGAACGTCGCATGTTTTTTTCTCCTGGCCAGGGAAGGTCAGCCTGAGCTGGCCGGGTTTGGCGCCGAGCACGCCGCTGGCGCCTTGCCCGGGTAGGACGAGTCAGCGGGCACGGGAGGAGTCGTGAGAGCGGACACTAAGGACGGCTACCTCGTCCGACAGGCCCAGCAGGGCTATCTCGATGCGTACAGCGAACTTGTCGACCGGCACGGCCGGCTGGCCTACCGAGTCGCGCTGCGGCTCCTGGGCAACCATGATGACGCCGAGGACGTCGCCCAGGAAGC
>DATHQE010000323.1:0-14124 GCA_035483035.1 Streptosporangiaceae bacterium
CCGGGGCCAGCGGTCCCGGCTGTACCGCAAGGCGAAGGAGCAGCAGCTCCACTCCATGACTTACGCCTACCGGGACCGCAAGGACCGGAAGGGCGCATTCCGGCGGCTGTGGATCCAGCGGATCAACGCCGCCGTCCGAGCCGAGGGCCTGACCTACAACCGGTTCATCCAGGGCCTCAAGCTGGCCGAGGTCGAGGTTGACCGCCGCATGCTGGCCGAGCTCGCCATCGCCGACCCGCAGGCCTTTACCGCGCTGGTAGCGGTCGCCAAGGACGCGCTGCCGGCCGACGTCAACGCTCCAGCGGCCTGAGCGAGCTGGCGACGGCGCTCCGGCGCCGATGACCAGGCCGTCGCGGCCTCCGTACCCGCAGGCGGGCGGTGCCCTGGGCATCCGCTCGCCGCGGGTCAAGGCTGCCCGTCAGCTCAGCAAGAGGGCTTTCCGGGAACGGGGCCGATTGTTCCTCGCGGAGGGCCCGCAGGCTGTGCGTGAGGCGCTCCGCCAGCCGGGGACGCTCACCGAGCTGTTCGTCACCGGCCCCGGCGGCGACCGCCATCCTGAGCTCGCCGGACTCGCAGTCAGCCAGGGCGCGCCCGTGCACGAGGTGAGCGGCGAGGTGATGGCCGAGCTCGCCCAGACGATCACGCCCCAGGGCGTCCTCGGCGTATGCCGGTTCGTCGACGTGCCACTGGCGTCCGTGCTGGCGGCCGCCCCGCGCCTGGTGGCAGTGCTGGCCAGCGTGCGCGATCCCGGCAACGCGGGCACCGTCCTGCGCACCGCCGACGCGGCTGGCGCGGACGGGGTGATCTTCACGGCGGCCTCGGTCGATCCCTACAACAGCAAATGCGTCCGCTCGTCGGCTGGCAGCCTGTTCCACTTGCCGGTCACGGTCGGCTCACCACTCGCCGGGGCGATCGAGGGACTGCGGACGGCCGGCCTTCAGATCCTTGCCGCCGACGGCAGCGCCCGGCAGTTCCTGGATTCACCCGGCGGCCCTGACATGAGCCGGCCGACAGCATGGCTGTTTGGCAACGAGGCATGGGGCCTCCCGCGTGATCTGCTCGAGCTGGCCGATGCCGTGGTCGCGGTGCCGATCTACGGCCGGGCCGAGAGCCTCAACCTGGCCGCCGCGGCGGCGATTTGCCTCTACGCTTCCGCCCGCCACCTTCGCTCGAGCCGCCCCTGAATGCCGCGTCGCCACGGGCAAATGATTCGGCATGCGGCGGGGGCACTTCACTCCACCGTCGCGCGTCGGGGCATCTGGGAGTGCCGGGCGTCAGTGCGAATCCGCTAGAGTCTGATCACGTTGCGTCATGGAGTGACCGGCACCGGAGGCGGGCAAGGTCGCGGTGGGCCATACTCCGTCACCCGTGCCGGTGCCGTGAATTCACTGGCGCAGCTGCTTGCGACGGCGGAGATCCCCCGACTCCGCCAGCCGGAGCCGTGATCGATGCGGCGGCCGTTGGCCGCTGTGATGACGGCACCGGACGCGCGCGGGCCGTTCGGGGGACAGGCAGTTCCCGAGCCTCCCGGAGGCGGCGCGCAAGTGGACCGGATCGTGACAGGTCAGGCTACGGCCAGGGTTGCGGGCATGGCCGCCGCGCCTGGCAGCGGACCGCCTGGCGCTGGACCGTCCGCCAAGCCCTCGGTCGCCAACCCCCCGGTCGCCAAACCCCCGGCCGGCAAGCCGGAGCCGCCGGACTTCACCAGCGGACTGGTGCTGGCTGATGACCTGCCCGACGGCCTCGTGATCGCTGACCGGAACGGCCAGGTGGCGGTGTTCAACCGCGCGGCCGCTCGGCTCACCGGGATTAGCCCGGCCGCCGCCGTCGGCCAGGACGTCAGGCAAGTGCTCCCGCTGCGAGACAACGAAGACCGCTGCTGGTGGACCATGACCCAGCCGTACGAAGGGTTGTCCACGCGGACGCGGCACCCGGAGCGACCGCTCTATCTGCCCGACGGGACCGAACTCCTGGTCAGCGTCGGCTATGTGCGCGCACCACGCGGTCGCGGCCCGCGGGAAGGCTGGTCGCGCGAGCCCGGCGCTGTCCAGCGCATCGCCGTGACCCTGCGCGGCGCAGAGCAGCGGATGCGGCTGGAGCGTAGCCGTGCTGACCTGGTGTCCACCGTGGCGCACGAACTCCGGTCGCCACTGACGAGCGTCAAGGGCTTCACGGCAACCCTGCTGGCCAAGTGGCCGCGGTTCACCGACGACCAGAAAAAGGTCATGCTGGAGACGGTCAACGCCGACGCCGACCGGGTCACCAGGCTGATCACCGAGCTCCTGGACGTGTCCAGGATCGAGTCGGGCCGGATCGAGATCCACCGCGAGCTCGTCGATATCCCGAGCCGGGCGCTGAAGATCATCAGCGGCCGGGTAGCCGCTGGCGACTCACCCGACCGGTATCAGGTCGAGATCGCGCCTGGCGTACCCGAGACCTGGCTCGATGTCGACAAGGTCGACCAGATCCTGGCGAACCTTATCGAGAACGCCGTCAGGCACGGGGCTGGTACCGTTACGACTGTGGTGGAACCAGTGGCCGTGGCAGGGGCTCCTGGCGTGGCCGTAGCGGTCCGCGATCAGGGTCCTGGCATCGCGCCCGAAGTTGCGCCCCGCGTGTTCGCCCGATTCTGGCGTGCTAAGCGCCGCGGCGGCGCGGGGCTAGGCCTGTTCATCGTCAAGGGCCTAGTGGAGGCGCACGGCGGGGAAATCATCGTGCTGCAGGCGCCAGGGGGCGGGGCTGAGTTCCGATTTACCATGCCCGCCGGGACGCCTGAGTTCGGCTAGCCGGCGGGCATTCGGGGTTGCCTGCAAACTGGCCCGCGCTCGGTGCCAGGATCTAGCTGCCGGCGCCTGGCGAATTCGGGCGCACTGCGCCCGGCATCGGCCCGCGTCAGGCAGCGCTGAGAGCGGGCAGCGCACCGGGCTTGTGCCCTGGCCTGCCCTGCCCACGTTGCTGCTTCATTGCCGTTGACCGCAGGAGATCAAGAAGCGATGTCCGCACCGAATAACACCTATGACCCCGTGGAGGTGGCCGTGCTGTCTCCCGAGGAACTGGAGCGCATGCAGGCTGATGCACTGGCGGCCATCGCCGCCGCCAGTGACCTGGCTCAGCTCAAGACGGCCCGGATCGCGCACTTCGGCGACCGGGCCCCGCTGACGCTCGCCAATGCCGAGATCGGCGCGCTGCCGCCTGCCGCCAGGGCGGACGCCGGCAAGCGCGTCGGCGCGACCCGTGCCGCCATCAAGCAGGCGCTTGCCGAGCGGCAGACCGAGCTTGAGGCCGACCGCGACCGGCGGGTGCTGGTCGACGAGGCCGTCGACGTCACGCTGCCATGGGACCGGCACGTGGCCGGTGCGCGGCATCCCATCACGACAGTGGGGGAGCGCCTCGTCGACGTGTTCGTCAGCATGGGCTACGAGGTCGCCGAGGGCCCCGAGATCGAGGCGGAGTGGTACAACTTCGACGCCCTGAACTTCCCGCCTGACCACCCGGCCAGGGAGACGCAGGACACGATCTTCGTCGCAGGCACTGAGCCGTCCCAGTCGTCCGGCCTGGTGCTGCGCACTCACACCTCGCCTGTGCAGATCAGGGCGATGCTCACCAGGCCGCTGCCGCTGTATGTGGTCAGCCCGGGCAAGTGCTACCGGCGGGACGCGCTGGATGCTACCCACAGCCCGGTGTTCCACCAGATCGAATGCCTGGCCATGGACGAGGGCCTGACGATGGCGGACCTGCGCGGCGCGATCACCGCGTTCGTGGACGCCATGTTCGGCCAGGGCCTGCAGACCAGGCTCCGGCCCGATTATTTCCCCTTCACCGAGCCGTCGGCCGACGTGTCAATGGAGTGCCACGTATGCCGCGGTGCCTCGACCAAGGCAGGCGCTGAGCCGTGCCGGGTGTGCCGGTCGCAAGGCTGGGTCGAGATCGCCGGTTGCGGCATGGTCAACCCGCGGGTGCTCATCGCCTGCGGCATCGACCCGGATCGCTACAGCGGGTTCGCGTTCGGCCTGGGCATCGACAGATCGGTCTTGATCCGGGACGGCGTGGCCGACATCCGGGACACGCTCGAGGGTGACGTGCGGTTCAGCCGCGCGTTCGGAATGGAGGCGTGATGCGGCTTCCGCTGTCCTGGCTGCTGGAGTACGCGGCCATCGAACTCAGCCCGGACGACGACGCGGGCATCCAGGAGATGTCCGCGCGGCTGACCGGCTGCGGCCTGGAGGTCGAGTCGGTCGAGCCGGCGGGTCAGGACATCACCGGCGTCGTCGTCGCCGAGGTGCTGGCCATCGAGGAGCTGACTGGCTTCAACAAGCCGATCAGGTACTGCCAGGTGTCGACCGGCGACGGGCAGGAGCGCCACGTCATCTGCGGGGCGAGCAACTTCGCGGTCGGTGACCGGGTGCCGTTGGCACTGCCCGGGGCGGTGCTGCCAGGTGGCTTCGAGATTGGCGCACGCAAGACGTACGGCCGGATCTCCGAGGGCATGATCTGCTCAGCGGCTGAGCTGGCGATCGGTGACGACCACTCCGGCATCATCGTGCTGTCGCCAGACGCGCCGCTCGGCACTGATTTCGTCAGTTACGCCGGCCTGCGGGACGTGGTATTCGACATCAACGTGACACCGGACAAGGGCTTCGCACTGTCGGTGCGGGGCGTGGCCAGGGAGCTGGCGATCTCCTACCAGGTCCCGTACACCGACCCGGCCGATGTCGGCCTGCTAGCCGACGTCGGCGTGGTCTCGCCCGATGTCTACCCGGTCGGCGTCGAGGACACCACCGCGTGCGACCGGTTCGTGGTACGCGAGGTTCGCGGACTCGACCCGGCGACGCCCACCCCGCTGGGCATGAAGATCAGGCTGGCCAGGGCGGGCCAGCGATCGGTGTCGCTGCCCGTCGACGTGACGAACTACCTCATGCTGGAGCTCGGCCAGCCGCTGCACGCCTTCGACCGGTCCCGGCTCACCGGCCCTATCGTCGTGCGGCGCGCCAAGCCGGGGGAGCGGCTGGAGACCATCGACCATGTCGTCCGCGCGCTTGACCCCGAGGACATCCTGATCACCGACTCCTCCGGGCCGATCTCCCTGGCCGGGACGATGGGCGGGGTCGACACGGAGGTGTCGGAGACCTCGCGCGATCTCGTCATCGAGGCAGCGCATTTCTCCCCGCGCGGCATCGCCCGGATGAGCCGGCGGCACAAGCTCGGATCGGAGGCGTCCGCGCGGTTCGAGCGCGGCGTGGACCCGGAGCTGCCCGTGCGTGCCTCCGCTCGCGCGGCCACGATGCTGGCCGCCCTGAGCGGCGGCACCGTGGTGCCCGGATGCTCGATGGCTGGCGTGAACATCGAGCCGGTTGCCATCGCGATGGCGGCCGACTATCCCGATCAGGTCGCTGGCCTGGTCTACGGCCTGGATACGGTGCTGGCCAGGCTCCGGGAGGTCGGCTGCAGCATCGTCCAGGCACCGGAGCCGGCAAGCGGCGACGCGGCAGCGGCGCCGGCGGCCGGCGAGTCGGCCGCGAGCCTCGATGCGCCGATCGGCCTGGCCGGCGGCCACCACGCGAGCAGGCATGCGCACCACGACCACGGCAGGCACGACAGGTCCATCGTCATGCTGCTGGTGACACCGCCGTCCTGGCGGCCTGACCTGACTGACCCGGCCGACCTGGCCGAGGAAGTCATCAGGCTGGAGGGCTACCAGAACATCCCGGTCCAGGCGGTGCGGGCGGCAGGCGGCCGAGGGCTGACCGGACGGCAGCGGCTGGAGCGGACGATCAGCCGCACGCTGGCCTACCACGGCTTTGTCGAGGTGCTGAGCTCGCCGTTCACGTCAGCTGCCGATTTCGACAAGCTCCAGCTTCCGGCTGATGACGCGCGCCGCCGGGCGGTGCGGCTGGCCAACCCCATCAGCGATGACGACCCGCTGATGCGGACCACGCTGCTTCCCGGCATGCTGCGGACCCTGGCCCGCAACCTCGGCCTGGGTTTCAGCGACGTGGCGCTCTATGAGTTCGGCCACGTCTTCTCGCCGCGACCCGATGCCGCGCCGACCGCGCCTATCCTGCGCGTTGACCGCGGTCCGGCCGTGCACGAGCTGGCGCTGCTGGAGGCCGCGCTGCCCGACCAGCCGCTGCGGGTTGGCGCGGTGCTCACCGGTGACATCGAATTGCCGGGTTACTGGGGCAAAGGCAGGCCGGCCGGCTGGCAGGACGCGATCGAGGCGGCGCGGGATGTGCTGCGGACCAGCCGGCTCCGGTTCGACGTCCGAGCCGACCAGCACGAGCCGTGGCATCCCGGCCGGTGCGCCGCGATCTTCGTCCAGACTGAGCAGGGCCACGAGTGGCTGGCCGGGTACGCAGGTGAACTGCACCCGCGCGTGATCGCCGCGTTCGGGCTGCCCGCCAGGACGGCAGCGATGGAGCTGGACATGTCGGTGGTCGAGGCGGCGGCTGATGCCATCGGGCCGGTGCAGGCGCCCGCGCTGTCCACGTATCCGCCCGCCGTGCAGGACGTGGCGCTCGTCGTGCCGCAGGTCGTGCCCGCGGCGGACGTGGCGCGGGCCCTGGCCGATGGCGTCGCCGAGGCCGGCGATGTGATGCTCGAGTCGCTGCACCTCTTTGATGTCTACACCGGCGACCAGGCGGGGGAGGGCCGCAAGTCACTGGCGTATACATTGCGGTTCCGCGCGCCTGATCGCACGCTGACCGCGGAGGAGGCAAACGCGGCCAGGGACGCCGCGGTGGCCGAGGCCGCGCGCCGGACCGGTGCGGTGCTGCGGAGCGCCCGGTAGCGGTGCCACCTAATAGGGCCAGCTAACAGGGCCAGCGAACAGGTAATACAGCCGACGACGGACGAGGTGCGCCGCGGCGGTCGCGGTCAGGACGGCGACTTCAAGATGGCGAGGATCTGCATGCCATCCTTGCCGCACTTGGACACGTCGCCTGTCTTGAGCAGCTCCGGCGTCGGGAAGCCCTGGCACTTCCAGCCGTTCACGGTGACGGGTCCGCCGCCGCCGTTGCCAGGCGCCTGGCCCGCCACGATCGCTGCGGCGTAGTCCTTCTCGACCGAGAGCGCGACGCTGCAGGACACCTGGCCGTGGTCGACCTCGATCTCGATCGGGACGTTCGCCGCGGTCTTGCCGGTGCCGCAGGCCTGCGCGCTGGCGGCGGCCTTCGGGGCGCCGGTGCCGCAGCCAGCTACGGCGACCGCGGCGACGATGGCGCCCAGAGCGACTCGCAGCGAGCCCCGTGTCAGCGAGCCCTGTGTCAGCGAGTCCACTGTCAGCGAGTCCACTGTCAGCGAGCCCCGTGTCAGCGGGCGACTGCCACGAGTCCGCGGGACGTGCATCAGCGCTGTCTCCCTTCCGGCTTCATCATGCCGTCCTGGCACGTCGGGATATGGGTGGGATTGCAGATCTCGCTACAGCCGGTTACGGACGGACAGCCACGTTTGCATAATCAGTCAGATGCCTGCATAATCATTCACTCAGGCAACGCAGGCATGCCAGGCTGAAAGGGTCGTCTATGAGTGCGCGGGTGGCGGTAGCCGGGGCGAGCGGATACGCGGGCGGCGAGCTGCTGCGACTGCTGGCCGGGCACCCAGACCTGGAGCTTGCGCTGATGACAGCGGACAGCAGCGCCGGGCAAACCGTGGCGCAGCTGCATCCGCACCTGGCCGGCCTGCCGGGCCTGGCTGACGCGGTACTCGAGCCGCACAGCCCCGATGCGCTGGCCGACTGCGACCTGGCGTTCCTGGCGCTTCCCGCCGGACATTCGGCGGTTGCCGCGGCGCAGATCCCCGGCCACGTCAAGGTCGTCGACCTCGGCCCGGACTTCCGGCTGAGTGACGGCGCGGCCTGGGCCCGGCACTACAGCGGACCGCACCCGGGCCGCTGGGTTACCGGGCTGCCGGAGCTGCCGGGAGCCCGCGCGAAGGTGCAGGAGGCTGGCCGGGTAGCCGCACCAGGCTGTTATGCGACCGCGGTCATACTGGCGCTCGCCCCGCTCGTCGCGGCCGGTCTCGCCGACCCGGACGACGTGGTCGTCGTCGCCGCGTCCGGGACCTCTGGTGCTGGGCGATCGCTGCGGACCGATCTGCTCGCGAGTGAGGTGATGGGTTCGATCTCGGCGTACGCGGTAGCGGGCGCGCACCGGCACACGCCCGAGATCGAGCAGGCGCTCGCCGAGGCGGGCGGCGGTGCGTCCGTCCGGGTCAGCTTCACCCCCGTGCTGGCGCCAATGCCGCGCGGCATCCTGGCGACGTGCACGGCCAGGCTCGGCGGGCCGGAGATCGCGGCTGACGACCTGCGCGACGCGCTTGCGGCCGCGTATGCGGGCGAGCCGTTCGTCACGCTGCTTCCGGCCGGCCCCTGGCCCGCGACTGGTGCGGTCGCCGGGTCGAATGGCGTGCACCTGCAAGCGTCTGTCGATACCCGCGCAGGCCGGGCGGTGGTCGTCGCCGCGATCGACAACCTCGGCAAGGGCGCCGCTGGCCAGGCCATCCAGGACGCCAACCTGATGCTCGGACTGGCCGAGACCGCCGGTCTCACCGCGATCGGAGTCGCCCCATGACGGTTACGAGCCCGCTCGGCTTCCGCGCCGCCGGCGTCGCCGCCGGTATCAAGGCATCGGGCAGCCCCGACGTCGCCGTCGTCATCAACGACGGACCCTCGGCCGCCGCGGCCGGCGTGTTCACCGCCAACCGGGTCAAGGCCGCGCCCGTGCTGTGGAGCCAGCAGGTCCTGGCCGGCGGCGCCGTGCGCGTGGTCGTGCTGAACTCTGGCGGGGCCAACGCGTGCACGGGTCCGGCTGGCTTCCAGGACACCCACCAGACAGCCGAGCACCTGGCGGCCCTGCTCGGCATCGGCGCGGGCGAGGTCGCGGTCTGCTCGACCGGCCTGATCGGCGAGCGGCTGCCCCTGGACAAGCTGCTAGCCGGCGCGACCACCGCCGCCGCACAGGCCGCAGCCGACGGCGGGCTGGCCGCAGCGGACGCGATCCGGACCACCGACACGGTGCCGAAAACCTGCGCAGTCAGCGGCACCGGCTACCAGATCGGCGGCATGGCGAAGGGCGCGGCGATGCTGGCCCCGGCGCTCGCCACCATGCTGGTGGTGCTGACCACCGACGCCGACCTGCCGCCCGCGGCCCTGGACAACGCGCTGCGTGCCGCCGTCCGGACGACCTTCGACCGCCTGGACACCGACGGCTGCATGTCCACCAATGACACGGTGCTGCTGCTGGCCAGCGGCGCGAGCGGCAGCACGCCCGACCCGGCCGAGTTCACCACAGTGCTGACGGCAGCGTGCGGCGACCTGGCCACCCAGTTGCAGGCGGACGCCGAGGGCGCGAGCAAGTCGATCACCATCCAGATCACCGGCGCGGCGAGCGAGTCGGACGCCGTCGAGGTTGGCCGCGCCATCGCCCGGTGCAACCTGCTCAAGTGCGCGATCCACGGCGAGGACCCGAACTGGGGCCGGGTGCTCGCTGCCGTTGGCACCACCAGCGCGGCGTTCGAGCCGGACGAGCTCAATGTCGCGATCAACGGCGTGTGGGTGTGCAAGGCCGGCGCGCCGGGCGAGGACAGGTCGGCGGTTGACCTGCGGCCGCGCGAGGTCACCATCGCGGTCGAGCTCGCGGCCGGCGAGCACGCGGCGACGATCAAGACGACCGACCTGACCGCCCAGTATGTGCACGAGAACTCGGCGTACTCCACATGACGGTTGCCGCAAACGGGACCGGGGCCGCGGCCAAGGCAGCCACCCTGATCGAGGCATTGCCCTGGCTCGAGCGTTTCTACGGCCGGATCGTCGTACTCAAGTACGGCGGGAACGCGATGATCGACGACGAGCTGCGGCTTGCCTTCGCCGAGGACGTCGTGTTCCTGCGCTACGCGGGCCTGCGGCCGGTGGTGGTGCATGGCGGCGGGCCGCAGATCAACGCGCACCTCGATCGGCTCGGGATGCAGTCGACGTTCGCCGCCGGCCTCCGCGTCACCACCAAGGAGACGATGGACGTCGTCCGGATGGTGCTGACGGGTCAGGTCAACCGCGAGATCGTCGGCCTCATCAACGCCCACGGGCCGTTCGCCGTTGGCATGTCGGGCGAGGACGCGCACCTGCTGACCGCGCGCCGGATGCACGCCGAAGTCGACGGCAAGCGAGTCGACCTCGGCCAGGTCGGCGAGGTCGTGGCGGTCAACCCCGGCGCCGTCCGGGCGCTGATCGCCGACGGCCGGATCCCGGTGATCTCCAGCGTCGCGCGCAGCGAGTCCGGTGAGGTGCTCAACGTCAACGCCGACACCGCCGCGGCAGCCGTAGCCATCGAGCTGGGTGCGGCCAAGCTGGTGTTCCTGACCGACGTGGCGGGGCTGTACCCGCGCTGGTCAGGCACTGACGCGGCGAGCGCGCTGGCGGCCCGCCCCATCAGCCAGCTGACCGAGGACGAGCTGGCCGACCTCATGCCGGGCTTGTCGGACGGCATGATCCCCAAGATGGCTGCCTGCCTCGCGGCGGTGCGCGGCGGAGTGCCGCAGGCGCACGTGCTCGACGGCAGGCTGCCGCACTCGATCTTGCTGGAGATCTTCACCGACTCCGGAATCGGGACGATGGTGGTCCCCCGCACCACCCCCCAGGCGACCAAGGGAGCAACTGATGTCAGCCACTGAGCTGCTGCAGGACCGGTATGGCGCCGTGATGATGCTCACGTACGGCATGCCTCCGGTGGCCCTGGCCAGCGGCAGCGGCTGCGTGGTCTACGACGTCGACGGCAATAAGTACCTGGACCTGATCGGCGGTATCGCGGTCAGCTCTATCGGCCACGCGCATCCGGCCCTGGTCGACGCGGTCACCAAGCAGGCGGCGACGCTCGCGCATACGTCCAACCTGTTCCTGCACGAGCGGCAGGTGGAACTCGCCGAGCGACTCATCGGCCTGCTCGGCACCGACGGGCGAGTGTTCCTGGCCAACTCCGGCACCGAGGCGAACGAGGCCGCTCTCAAGCTCGTGCGCAAGGCGCAGGGACCGGAGCGCCCGGTCATCGTCGCGGCCGAGAACAGCTTCCACGGCCGGACCATGGGCGCGCTCAGCATCACCGGCAAGAGCTCGATCCGGGAGCCGTTCCAGCCGTTCGGGGTGGATGTCAGGTTCGTGCCCTACGGCGATGCAACCGCGCTTGCCGAGGCGGTCGGGCGGGACTGCGCGGCCGTGTTTCTCGAGCCGACACTGGGGGAAGGCGGCGTCGTTCCCGCCCCTGACGGTTACCTGACAGCAGCGCGCGATGCGTGTGATGCGGTGGGTGCCCTGCTGGTGCTGGATGAGATCCAGAGCGGGATCGGCCGGACCGGCGCGTGGTTCGCGCATCAGCGCGAGGGTGTCCTGCCGGATGTGATCACGCTGGCGAAGGGCCTCGGCGGGGGCCTGCCAATCGGTGCGTGCATCGGCATCGGCCGGTTCGGCTCCGTGCTGAGCAAGGGCGATCACGGCAGCACGTTCGGCGGTAATCCGATCGCGTGCGCGGCCGCGCTCGCGGTGCTCGACACGATCGAGCGGGACGGGCTGCTCGCGCACGCCAGCTCGGTCGGCGCGCACCTGGCCGCCGGAATCGAGGACATCGGGCATCCGCTGGTGACCGGCGTCCGTGGCGCCGGGCTGTGGCTGGCGATCGGCCTCACTGGCCCGGCCGCGACCGCGGTCGCGGCGACGGCCCAGCGGCAGGGATTCCTGGTCAACGCGGTCCAGCCGGACGCGGTGCGGCTGGCGCCGCCGCTGATCTTGTCCGCCGCCGAGGCAGACTCATTCGTCGCCGCGCTGCCCGGCATTCTCGACGCCGCTAGCGTCGTCCTGGCCGGGCAGGATCCGTCATGAGCAGCCCGGTGCTGAATGCCATGACCATGCCAGTAACCACCGCGGCGACCAGGCCGGCGGCCAGCCGGGTCCGGCACTTCCTGCGTGACGACGACCTGTCGGCGGCCGAGCAGGCGAGCGTCCTCGCGCTGGCCGCAGAGCTCAAGGCGGACCGGTTCGCGAGCCAGGAGCTGGCCGGACCGCGCGCCGTGGCGGTCTTGTTCGATAAGCCGTCGCTGCGCACCAGGGCGTCGTTCGCGGTCGGCATCGCCGAGCTTGGCGGCTACCCGCTCGTCATCGACGCGCAGGGCACGCACGCGGGTCGGGGTGAGTCCATTCAGGACATGACCAGGGTGCTGGCCAGCCAGGTCGCAGCCATCGTGTGGCGAACCTTCGGGCAGGAGCGGGTTGAGGAGATGGCGGCGGTGAGCAGCGTGCCGGTCATCAACGCCCTGACCGATCAGTTCCATCCATGCCAGGTCCTGGCCGACCTGCTGACGATCCAGGGCGCGTTCGGGACGCTGGCGGGACGCACGCTGACCTTCCTCGGCGACGGCTCGTCGAATATGGCCCATTCCTACCTGCTGGGTGGTGCCACTGCGGGTCTGCACGTGCGGATCGGCGCGCCCGAGCCGTTCTGGCCGGACCCCGGCGTAGTCGCCGCTGCGGCAGTTATCGCGCGCCGCACCGGCGGCTCGGTGCGCGTGAGCGCGGACGCCGTCGATGCCTGCGCCGGCGCGGATGTGCTGGCGACGGACACCTGGACGTCGATGGGCCAGGAGGGCCAGGAGGATGCCAGGGCCAGCGCCATGGCGGGCTACTGCCTGGATGCGGCAAAGCTCGCGCTCGCCAGCCCGGCCGGCAAGGTGCTGCACTGCCTGCCGGCGCATCGCGGCGATGAGATCACGGCGGAGGTCATGGACGGCCCTGCCAGCCTGATCTTCGAGCAGGCGGAGAACCGGCTGCACGCGCAGAAAGCGCTGCTGTGCTTCCTGCTGAGTCCGCCTGGCAGGACGTGATGAACACCAGCCCGCTGACTAAGGCCGCCAGGCACGCGCAGATCGCGTCGATCCTGAGCCACAAGTCGGTCCCGGTGCGGTCCCAGGAAGAGCTGGCCGAGCTGCTCGGCCAGCGCGGCGTCCGGGTCACCCAGGCCACGCTGTCGCGCGACCTGGAGGAACTGGGCGCGGTGCGGCTGCGCGGACCCGACGGCGTGCTGGTCTACGCCCTGCCAGGGGAGCCGGGACCTGGCGGCCTTGGCGGGACTCTCGGCGCCCTGCTGTCGGGCGGGCCGTTCGCGCCGTCGGCGGCAGACCCGGCGGTGCGGCTCACGCGCGTGGCTGGCGAGTTGCTGGTCAGTGCCGAGGCCAGTGCCAACCTCGTGGTCCTGCGCACCCCGGCCGGGGCCGCGCAGCTGCTCGCTTCAGCCATCGACCACGCCGGCTGGCCGGCCGTCCTTGGCACCGTGGGCGGCGACGACACCGTACTCGTCATCGCCCGCGACCCCGCCGGGGGAGCGGACCTCGCGCAGGCGCTCCTGCGGCTGGCTGAGCGAAGTGGCCAGACGTCAGGCCGGAAGTTACCCGTCACGTCATGACCAAGACACCAGATACAACGGATATGGAGGAGCTCCGGTGACAGAGAAAGTCGTACTCGCGTACTCCGGCGGGCTGGACACGTCGGTGGCGATCGGCTGGATCGCCGAACAGACCGGAGCGGAGGTCGTTGCGCTCGCAGTCGACGTCGGCCAGGGCGGCGAGGACCTGGAGACCATCAGGGAGCGGGCCCTCGCGTGTGGCGCCGTGGACGCCGAAGTGGTCGACGCCCGCGACGAGTTCGCCGCCGATTACTGCATGCCCGCCTTGCTAGCCAACGCGCTGTACATGGACCGGTACCCGCTGGTGTCCGCGCTGTCGCGGCCGCTGATCGTCAAGCACCTGGCGCGGGTCGCGCACGAGACCGGTGCGAGCCTCGTCGCGCACGGCTGCACCGGCAAGGGGAACGACCAGGTGCGGTTCGAGGCCGGGCTCGCTGCGCTGGCGCCGGACGTACGCGTCTTCGCTCCGGTCCGCGACTCGGGCATGACCCGCGACAAGGCGATTGCGTTCGCGGCCGAGAAAGGGCTGCCGATCAACGTCACGTCGCGGTCGCCGTACTCCATCGACCAGAATGTCTGGGGCCGCAGCTGCGAGACCGGGCACCTGGAAGACATCTGGAATGCTCCGCAGCCCGACGTGTACGGGTACTCCAGCGATCCGGCCAGCGGCCGCGCGGCCGACGAGGTC
>DATHQE010000324.1:0-3639 GCA_035483035.1 Streptosporangiaceae bacterium
CAGCGACTACCTCGAGGCGGCCGGACAGGCTGGCCTGGACGCCACCCTGATGGTCACCCCCGCCACCGGGCTAGCGCAGATTAAGGCGATCGCCGGGTACACGCGCGGTTTCCTGTATGTCATGAGCGTCATGGCCACTACGGGAAACCCGCACGAGAGCGCCGACACGGCCCGCTGGGCAGTCGCTGCCCGCGCCCGCCGCCACAGCCCGCGGCCGGTGCTGATCGGCTTCGGCATCGACACCCCGAGCCGAGCCGCGGCCGCAGCTGCGCATGCCGACGGCGTCATTGTCGCCTCCGCGCTCATGCGCCGCGTACTGGACGGCGCCAGCAGCGCCTGCATCGGCCGCGACGTGGCCGCCCTGCGCACGGCGCTCGACGAGGGCTGCCCGTGAGCACCGCGCGGCGGACGGCTGACGACCGGCAGCCGAAGTACCTGCGCATCCACGGCGCCCTGCGGGACCGGATCACCAGCGGCCGATGGCCCGCCGGCAGCCCGCTGCCCTCGCAGCGCGAGCTGGCCAGCGAGTTCAGCGTCAGCATCATGACCCTGCGGCAGGCAGTTCAGCTGCTCGCCGACGACGGGCTCATCGACACCCGCCATGGCAGCGGCACCTATGTGGCTGCCCGGTATGCCTACGGCCTCGGTCACCTGCGGAGCTTCGCCGCCGACCTCGCCGCCCAGGGCGCGCAGATCACCACCCGGCTACTCGCCGCGGACGCTGTCGCCGCGCCGGACGACGTCGGCGCCCGGCTCGGCGCGGCCGGTCAAGTCTTCCGGCTGCGCCGCCTGCGGCTGGCCGACGGCCGGCCGGTCATCGTGCAGACGTCCTATCTCCCGGCGCAGGTAGCAGCGGCCCTGGATCCCATCGACCTCTGCCGCCGCGGGCTGTACACCGTCCTGGCCGAGCATGGCTGCGCGATCGGCCGGACCAGCGAGACCATCACCCCCGCGGCCCTGAGCGCTCGCGACGCTCTTGACCTCGACCGGCCCGTGGCCAGCCCGGCACTGCTCAGCCACCAGGTCAGCTTCACCGCGGCCGACCGCCCGGTCGTCGACGACCACGCGCTGCTGGCCGGGGACAGCATCGCCATTACCGCGAACCGCGCTGCCGACCACGTCGACGTCCGCTACACGCTCGCCACCCGCTGAGCCTCGGGCGAGTCGAAGTTAGCAATCATTGTCTCGAGCCCCGCGGCGGTGACGACGTCACGTGTTCGCGTTCGCGTTGCCTGAGCTTGGCTGGTCAAGCGGTGTGCTACCAGTCGCGGCCGGCAGCGACGCCGGACTGACCAGTGAGCTTCCCGTCGGCCCGGCAACCACGGCATCGCCGGTGGCGCTGCCGCTGAGCCACTGCTGCCAGGTAAGGAACCACTCCGTCCAGCCGTTGCCCGGCGTACCGGCGGCTGGGCTGCCGGTGATCGTAGCCGGATCGCCAGGCTCCTCCATGTTGTAGTAAGTCTCGGCATGCGCGGGTGAGGTATTGATGCAGCCGTGGCTGACGTTGGCGGCGCCCTGCACGCCGACCGACCAGTATGCGTCGTGGATGAAGTCACCGCTGTACGTGAGGTCGACAGACCAAGGCACTTCCAGGTGGTACCCGGGACCGACCATGAGCTGCGGGTTGTTCTTGAAGGTTGTCAGGTAGGTGCCGTCCGGGGTGTCATCCCCTGGCCTGCCGGTGCTGATCGCCCACCGGCCGAAGAGCTGGCCCTTGTAAAAGACGTCCATGTAGTGGTTGCGCGCGCTGGCGACGACGATCAGTGAAGGTCCGATGGAAAACGTCATGTGGACACCGCTGTTGCCGTAGACGCCTGGCGCCGCTTCGACGCCGTCGAAATTGCCATCGACTGACACCGTGGTGTACTGCGGCCAGTATTGCCGCGGCCGGAAGATCACAGTTTTGTCATCCTGCCAGTACCAGGCGCCGACGACAGGCCTGGAGGTGCGGAGCTGGATGGCCTGCTCCACAGCCGCCCTGTTGGTGACCGGACGACTGAACATGATGGTGATCGGGATGCCAACGCCGTATTGCCGACCGTCGACTATCTCGGAGCTAATATTTTGATCAGTACCTAGGGCGGTGACCGTGGCCTGAAGCGTTTGATGCGGCGTCAGGGTCTGGAACGTGGTGGACGTGGTGACCTTCTTGCTGTTCACGCCGATGGCAGTAGCCGTCACCGTGTAGCTCGTGCCTACTGCGAGGGGTTCCGCACTTCGCCATTCACCGTTGGCAGCGAGGCTGCCGCGGACAGGGCCAGCGGCCGTGGCCACAATGACGTCCCGCAGCTTTCCGTGCTTTGCAGCGACCATGACGGCCGCTCCGGGCAGGACGCCCCGCGACCCGTTGGCCGGCGTGATGCTCAGCGCGGGGGCCGGAGGCGCCTTAGCAGCCGAGCAGCCGGCAGCGCCGAGCGCTAGCACTGAGAGTCCGATCGCCAGCGCGAAGAGCCTGCGCCGGCTACCACATCTGAATTCCCCCTGGCGCACGGCGGCACGCCCCCTTCCCCCGAGTCCCTGCGGCCCTGCCGGCAGATACCCGGTGAGGTCCTGGGCATGCGGTGCGTTGCACAGCCTTTACCGACCGCGGCGGGAATGTTAAGGCTCGGCTGGGTAGCGCCGCAGGAATGGCGGCCAGCCCTCGGGGACCTAGTCGCTGCCGCTGGCGGGCGTTGCCGCATCCAGGCTGAGCCATTGGTCGAGTATCGGGGCCGCGTCGGGGCCGAGAATCCGGGCAGCGTCGGCCTGCGCGCGGCGCCATGCGGCACTAGCGCCGGTGAACGCGGCAAGGCCGGCGTCGGTGATGGTCACGGCCATCGCTCGTCCGGTGGCTGAAGTCTCGGCTACGGCGACCCAGCCTTTGTCCTGCATGAGGGCGAGGTTGCGACTGACGGTGGATCGTTCCAGCATCAGCCTGCCAGCCAGTGCCGCCGGCCTCACCGGGCCTGCGGCGCTGATCAAGATGGTAAGCACTTCCATCTGGGGCTGGGTGAGTCCCTCGGTCTGCAGTGCCTGCTCGTAGCAGCGCGCGATGACCCGGTGGAGTCGGGCAACGCGCATGCCGAGGCAGGCGCTTCGAACCTCCGCGGCGAGGTCATCCGCGTTCGTGTGCTGCGTCATTCGCGTCCCGAATCTGGCTAGCCGTGGTGTTGCATGTACATCATCCTATCAGTAGTGTATCTACATCACATGCCCGAGCGGGGAGGACAGGCGACGTGACCGACAGCGACAAGCTCCTCAATCGGGCGATGCTGCGCAGACTGGCATGAGCCCTGGTCAGGGGCGGTTCATCGAGGTCAACGGCGTTTCGCTGTACGTCGAGGAGCACGGCGCGGGCGACCCGGTGGTGCTCATGCACGGCTTTCCCGACTCCGCCCGACTCTGGCGCGACCAGGTGCCGTTCCTGGTCAGCAATGGTTTCCGGGTGATCGCACCGGACATGCGCGGGTTCGGGAGGTCCGGACGTCCGCAGGAGGTCGCCGCCTACCGGCTGCAGAACGTGATGGCGGACGTGATCGGGCTGCTGGACGCCTTCGGCATCGAGGCGGCACACGTCGTCGGCCATGACTGGGGCGCGGCGGCGGCGTGGCTCACGGCCACACTCGCCCCGGACCGGGTCCGCAGGCTCGTAGTCATCTC
>DATHQE010000325.1:0-3281 GCA_035483035.1 Streptosporangiaceae bacterium
GCGGGCTGCGCAAGATCGCAGCGTGCAGCATGCCCGGCAGCACGATGTCGTCGACGAACGTGCCCTGGCCGCGGATGAACCGAGCGTCTTCCTTGCGGCCGAGTGGTCCGTATGCCCCCGTCCCGCTCGCCGTATGAGCCGTCACTGTGCACCACCGTCCCATGCAGCACCGTTCCGTGCAGCACCATCCCGTGGACCCCCGTTCCGTGCAGCCCACAGGACCGAGCGCACGATGTTCTCGTACCCGGTGCACCGGCAGATCTGCCCGGATATCGCCTCCCGGACCTGAGCCTCAGTGGGATCCGGGTTGCGGTCGAGCAGCCACCTGGCCGTCAGCATCATGCCCGGAGTGCAGAAGCCACACTGGAGGCCGTGACACTGCGCGAATCCCTGCTGGACCGGGTCGAGCGCGGCGCCGCGCGCCAGGCCCTCGACGGTCGTGATCCGGTGCCCGTCGGCCATCAGCGCGAGTACGGTGCACGACTTCACCGGGGTCTCGTCCAGCCAGACGACGCACGCGCCGCAGTTCGAGGTGTCGCAGCCCCAGTGCGAGCCGGTCAGTCCGAGGTCATCCCGCAGGAAGTGAATGAGCAGCAGCCGCGGCTCGACGTCGCGGGTGTGCTCGGTGCCGTTGACGGTCAGGGTGAGTCGCATCACGGGGGCCCCAGCGCGGCCGCGCCCCGGGCGCGCGCCACCGCGAGGCGCAGGACCCGCGCGGTAAGCTCGCCGGCCAGATGGCGCTTGTAATCGGCCGGGCCGCGCTGATCGGATACCGGACGGCAGTTCGCGGCCGCGATCTCGCCAGCGCGCAGCAGGCTCTCCTGCGTGACCGGCCGGCCGCGCAGGTACTCTTCGGCCTCGGCGGCGACGAAGTGCCTCGCACCGAGGGCGGCGAGGCCGATACCCGCGTCGGTAATCACGTCGCCGTCCAGCCAGACCGCCGCGCCAGCAGCGCCGACCGGCCAGTCTCCCGCGCGCCGCGACACTTTCTGATATCCGCTGCCGCCACCAGGCCGGATCGGCAGCCTGATCTCGGTCAGCAGCTCGGCCGCGCCTACGACGGTCTCGTAAGGGCCGGTGTGGAACTCGCGCGCTGACACCTCGCGGCTACCGTCCACCCCCTGGATGACCATCGTGCCCTTCATCGCGGCGAACGCGGCCGACAGATCCTCCGACGGATCTGCCTGGCAGAGCGAGCCGCCGACGGTGCCCCAGTTCCGTACGATCGGGTCCGCGATCACCCGCTCGGCGTCGTGCAGGATGGCGAAGTGCTCGCCCGCGACGCGGGATTCCAGCAGCTGCGCGTGCCTGGTCAGCGTGCCGATCCGCAGTTGCGAACCGGCTAGCTTGATATAGCAGAGGTCGGTGAGGCCGTTGATGTCGATCAGTACGTCAGGCTGCGCGAGGCGCAGCTTCATCATCGGTATCAGGCTGTGCCCGCCGGCCAGGACGCGCGCCTCCGGCCCGTACCTGGTGAGCAGCATGAGCGCGTGCTCGACGCTCGTGGCTCGCTCGTACTCGACCTGCGCCGGGACCTGCACGGTGGCGTCCTCCTCTGCCTGCTGCGTCCTCGGGCCGCCATCGGTCCCGAGTGTACGAAGGCATGTGGTCATGGCCGGCCGGCCCGATGAGCCACACTGGACCTTGCCATGACGCTTACGCAGCTCAACGCCTTCGTGCTGGTGGCCAGGCTCGGCTCGGTGACGGCCGCGGCCAGCGCCCTCGGCGTGAGCGAGCCCGCCGTGTCCCAGGCCCTGACGGCGCTGCGCCAGCACCTCGGTGACCAGCTGATCACTCGAGGCCCGGCCGGCATGACCCTGACACCGGGCGGCTCGCGGCTGCTCGCGACGGCGTCCCAGATCGTGGTGCTGGGCGCGGAGGCTCACGCGGCGGTCCGGGCCGCGCAGGGCGCCCCTGAGCAGCTGCGGATCGTCGCGACCTCCACCTTCGGCGAGTTCATGGCTGGCCCGCTTGTCGAGGCCTTCACCAAGCGGTTCCCGGGCCCGGTCGAGGTGTCGACGGGCGTCGCCGTCTCCGGCGAGCAGGCAGTCCTCATCGCGAACAGGCTCGCGGACGTGGCCATCGGCGACGGCTCCGCGAGCGAGCAGACGATGCCGATTGTTAGCGAGCCGATCTTCAAGTACCGGGTGGTGGCCGTTACCGCGGGCCAATCCGGCCAGTCCAGGCCTCGCGGCCCGGCCCGGCAGTGGCGCTGGCTGGTGGATCCGGCCGGCGCCGATCCTGGCAGCGCGACCGGCAGGCTACTGGCGCAGCTCGGCGTGCCGGAGAGCAACATCGGGGTGTTCCCAAGCCAGACCGCGGCCTGGGCCGCCGCGGCGGACGGCGGTGGCGTGGCACCCGCGATCGAGCACCTGGTGTCGCAGCAGCTGAGGCGGGGAGAACTGTCCCTAGTAGACGTCCCCGGCCTGCCCATTGAGGCGTGCTGGTACGCCAGCTTGCTCGAGCGACAGCATCGCAGCACGGCCGCGAGCGCCCTGCGCAGGTTCCTCGGCACGCCTGAGGCGATGCAGCTGATGCGGTCGCCCGGCACGGGCGTGCCGCCGTCACGATTCAGGCCACCGGTATACGTCACCATATGGAGCTGAAAATCCATTATTTAGCTGCCTTATCCACCCGGCTAGCTGGGCACTTAAGCGACAGCTTATTGCCGCGTTGCTTAGCCGGCGCGCACGGAGAAGTATGCAGATTGACGCTGGGAACGGCGGCGCTAGTTGAGCCTGCCGCCCACGAGCCGGGAGCGTGCGCATGCGGATCGAGTCCGATGGTAAAAGCAAGGGCAATCCGCGGCTTTTTGAGCTGATTGAGCATGCCCCCAAAACCGGCAAGAGCCCCACAGTCTGGGCATGGCCCGAGCTGATCGACTACCTCAAGATCGCCGGGCAGCCCGTCTCCGGGCCGTGGCCACCGCATCAGGAGCCGCGGCCCGACCCCGACTACGAGTCGGGTCCCGTGGCGGTGGCTGACCCGCATTCGGCGGGGCCGGCCGCGGCCCCCGCCCCGCCGCCCACAGCCCCGCCGGCCGCCGCTCCGCCGGCCGAACCAGCAGCCGGCGACTTGGCCTGATCCGTCCTCGACTGGCAATCCGCAGACCGGAGGAAACGTATGTATCCATCGCGGTTCCGCTACGAGGCACCGCATTCGCTCGCTGAGGCGATAGAGCTGCTGCGCGATGGCGGCGACTACGCCAAGGTGCTGGCCGGCGGCCAGAGCCTGGTCCCGCTGATGAAGCTGCGGTTCGCCTCGCCCGAGCTGGTCGTCGA
>DATHQE010000326.1:0-7847 GCA_035483035.1 Streptosporangiaceae bacterium
GGCCGCGGCCTGCGGCGTGAAGGCGCTGACCTCACGAGACGACTCCGCGATCAGCAGCACGCTCACGAACGCGAGTATCAGGATCGTGGCCTGGATGAACAGTGTGGGCCGGTCCACTCCCACGGTGCCCACGGCGACCACGGCGCCGTGCTTGCCGTCAGCGAAGATCGAACTGCGGGCGCCGATCACGATAGTGAGCACGAACGCGCCCGCCAGGCTGCCGAGCGCCAGCACGATGTGCATGGGCCTGCGCAAGTCCCGGCTAGCGAACGCTTCGATCAGCACGCCCGCCAGGGCGGCCGCGAAGACCAGCAGCATCGGGGAGAGCAGGCTCCACTCGATGTGCGGGACCGCGATAGTTGGCGCGGCAGCCGCCACGATCCGGGTCACCCCGAGCTCCCTTGCGTCAGTGCGGGCGTCAGTGCGGGCGTCAGTGCAGGCTGAGTCAAGCTGGTCGCCAGGCCGGGAACCCAGGCCCGGTGGTGCACGAGACCGGTAGTGCTGACCGGGCTCACCGGCTGGGCCGGATGCGGCGGCACCGGGTCGGAGGAGTGCGTCCCCACCAGAGTGCTGTGTACTGCCGGATTGATGATGTTGAGCACCGGCTTCGGGTACACGCCGAGCACGATGATGAGCGCGATCAGGGGCCCGACGGCCCACAGCTCACGGGGCTTCAGGTCGGGCATGCTCGCGACCTCGTCTCGCACCGGCCCGGTCATCGTCCGCTGGTACATCCACAGGATGTAGATGGCGGCCAGGATGATGCCGAGCGTGGCCAGGATCGCGGCCGCTTCGTACCTGGTGAAGGTGCCGACCAGCACCAGGAACTCGCTCACGAACGTGTTCAGGCCAGGTAGCGACAGGCCGGCCAGGCCGGCGATCAGGAACAGGCCGGCCAGCACGGGGGCGACCTTCTGGACCCCGCCGTAGTCGGAGATCAGATGCGAGCCGCGCCTGCTCACCATGAACCCGGCCAGGATGAATAGGGCGCCGGTGGCGAAGCCGTGGTTCACCATGTAGAGCGTCGCACCGGACTGCCCCTGGCTGGTCATGGCGAAGATGCCGAGCGTAATCAGGCCCATGTGGGACACCGAGGTGTAGGCGATCAGGCGTTTCATGTCCGCCTGGCCGATCGCCACGATGGCGCCATACAGGACGCCGATGACGGACAGCGTGATAACCAGGCCGGCGAAGTAGTGCGAGGCCGCCGGGAACAGGTCGAGGCAGTATCGGATCATGCCGAACGTGCCGACCTTGTCCAGCACGCCGACGAGCAGCACCGCCGCGCCGGGCTGCGCGGACGTGGCGGCGTCAGGCAGCCAGGTGTGGAATGGCCACAGCGGCGCCTTGATCGCGAACGCGATGAAGAAGCCAAGGAACAGCCACTTCTGCACGGTCGAGCTCAGCACCACGTGGGTCAGCGACGTGAACAGGAACGTGCCCTGATGCCCGCCGTGGGTGGAGTACACGAACAGGGCGATGACCGCGACCAGCATGAGCAGGCCGCCGAGCAGGCTGTACAGCAGGAACTTCACCGCCGCATACTGCCGCTGGCCGACGCCGAAGCTGCCGATCATGAAGTACATCGGCACGAGCATGGCCTCGAAGAACACGTAGAACAAGAAGACGTCGGTGGCCGCGAAGACGCCGATCATCATCGTCTCGAGGACCATCATCATGGCGAAGTACGACTTCGCGCTGCGCACGCGCGGCTGTCGACCGCCGGTGGCGGTAGCCGCGGCGCTCGCGGCGGCGGACACGTCCTCGACGTCGTTCCAGGACGCCAGCACCACGACCGGCATCAGGACGACGGACATGAGGATCAGCACGAGCGCGATGCCGTCCACGCCGACCGCGTAATGGACGCCGAACTGCGGGATCCACTGATAGACCTGCTGGAACTGGAACCGCGGGCCGCCGGTCTTGTACTGGACGGCCATCGCGATCGTGACCCCGAGGGTCGCCAGGGAGAACACCAGCGCGATCCGCTTGACCAGCAGGTCACGAGCCCGCTTGTCGGCTGGGCTGCCAGGGGCCGACCTGCCCGGGGTCAGCGCGATCGCGACCGCGCCGACAAGCGGGACGGCGCCCGCTACGGTCAGCCAGGGGAAATTGCTCATCAGATCCGCAGCATCCTCAGCTCTAGAACCTCACCAGCAGGAACGCGCCGACTAGCAGCACGGCCCCGACCAGCATCGACAGCGCGTACGAGCGCACAAAGCCCGATTCCCACTTCCGCAGGCGCCCGGACGAACCGCCGAACGTCGCCGCCACCGTGTTCACGATTCCGTCCAGGCCACGGTTGTCAAAGAACACCGACAGCCTGGTCATCCACATGCCGGGCCGCATCAGCAGCCCCTCGTTGATGGCGTCGCCGTACAGGTCTTTACGGGCAGCCACGGTGATCGGATTGCCTGCCGGGGCGGTGATCGGGACCTCGCGCCGACCGTACAGGGCCCACGCGATGGCCGCGCCGACGACCACGAGCCCCAGCGTGATGACGCCGTACGTCGTCCAGATGCCATGCGAGGTGGGGGGCACGCCGGTCACCGGGCCGAGGAAGTTCACCAGCCGGTTGTTGACGATGAGCAGGCCGCCGGCCGCGACAGAACCGATGGCCAGCACGATCATCGGCGAGGTCATGACCGGCGGCGCCTCGTGTGGGTGGACGCCGTCATCCCAACGGCGCCCGTTGGCGAACGTCATGAACATGACCCTGGTCATGTAGAACGCGGTGATGCCGGCCCCGATCAGCGCCGCGGTGCCGAGCAGGGCACCGGAGACGCCGCCCTTGGCGAAGGCGGCGTCGATGATCGGGTCCTTGGTGAAGAAGCCGGACAACGGCGGCACGCCAATGATCGCCAGGTACCCGAGGCCGAACGTGACGAAGGTGATCGGCATGATCTTCGCCAGGCCGCCGAAGAGGCGCATGTCAACCTCGTCGTTCATCTCGTGCTTAACCGACCCGGCGCCGAGGAACAGGCCGGCCTTGAAGAAGCCGTGCGCGATCAGGTGCGCGATCGCGAATACGTAGCCAGCCGGGCCGAGGCCAGCCGCCAGCATCATGTAGCCGATCTGGCTCATCGTGGATCCGGCCAGCGCCTTCTTGATGTCGTCCTTCGCGCAGCCGATGATGGCGCCCCACAGCAGCGTGACCGCACCCACGATCGCGACGGCGAGCCTGGCATCCGCGGTCAGGTTGAAGATCGGCGCGGACCTGACGATGAGGTAGACGCCGGCCGTCACCATCGTGGCCGCGTGGATGAGCGCGGACACCGGCGTCGGGCCCTCCATGGCGTCCAGAAGCCAGGACTGGAGCGGCAGCTGAGCCGACTTGCCGCACGCGCCGAGCAGCAGCAGGAGGCCGAGCGCGGTCACCACGCCGTGGTTCGCCGACCCGACCGCGCCGAACACGCCGGTGAATGTCACGGTGCCGAACTGCTGGAACATCAGCATGATCGCCACCGACAACCCGACATCACCGACGCGGTTGGCGATGAAGGCCTTCTTGGCCGCCGTCGCTGCCGTCGGCTTGTACTGCCAGAACCCGATCAGCAGGTAGGAGGCCAGGCCCACGCCCTCCCAGCCTGCGTACAGGACGAGGTAGTTGCTGGCCAGTACGAGCAGCAGCATGGCCGCCAGGAACAGGTTCATGTAACCGAAGAAGCGGCGCCGCTCGGGGTCGTTCGCCATGTAGCCGACGGCGAAGATGTGGATCAGTGACCCGACGCCGGTGATCAGCAGCACGAAGCAGATGGAGAGCTGGTCGAGGCGCAGGCCAAGCGGGACCTGGAACCTGGCAACGTCGATCCACTGGAAGATCGTGAGCTCGCGGACGCGCTGGGCAGCCGGGTAGCCGAGCATCTGCACGTACGCCGCCACGCCGTAGGCGAAGGCCAGCACCGGCATGGCCACGCCAAGCAGATGGCCCCACGAGTTGGTGCGCTTGCCGCCGAGCAGCAGCACTGCGGCACCGAACAGCGGAAACGCCAGCAGCAGCCAGGCGGCATTCTGGATGCCGGTGGCGTGCAGGGGCGTCAGCGCGGCATTCGACACCAGAGCACTGTGGACTGAGCCGGTCATGGCTCCCTCTCGTCAGTACTTCATCAGGTTCGCGTCGTCCACCGACGCGGACCTGCGGGATCTGAAGATGGCGGTCAGGATCGCCAGCCCGACGACCACCTCGGCGGCAGCGACCACCATCACGAAGAAGGCGATCACCTGGCCGTCGAGCGCACCGTGCATCCGGGAGAACGTCACGAATGCCAGGTTGGCCGCGTTGAGCATAAGCTCCACGCACATGAACACGACGATCGCATTGCGCCGCACGAGCACGCCGACGGCGCCGATCACGAACAAGATCACCGACAGGGCGATGAAGTGGCCCGGCGTTACCACTAGTGGTCACCTGCTTCCTGGTCAGCCGGGCTAGCAGTCCCGCCTGAGGTGCCTGGGACGACCGACGTGCCCGTGCCGCTCGGCAGCGCCGGCGGCGCGCTGGCGCCGCCCGTGCGGCCCGACAGCACCGGGCTCACCGACAGCTCGGACTGGCTGCCGTCTGGCAGCAGCGCGGGCATGTCGACCGCGTTGTGCTGGGCGTAGGTGCCAGGGCCCGGCAGCGGCGCCGGCCGCCCGCTGGCGACCCGCTGGGCCGCGAGGTCACGCTGCGTTGGCTTCGGCCTGATGCGCTCACGGTGGGCCAGCACCATCGCGCCCACGGCGGCCGTGATCAGCAGGGCGCTGGTGATCTCGAACGGGTACAGGTACCTGGTGAAGATCAGGTTGGCTAGCGAAGTGACGTTCCCGTTGCTGAACTTGGCGCTGTTCGGCGCGGCCGGCCCGATCACGGCATTTCCGACGACGAGGCTCAGCAGGACCAGCATGGCGATGCCGCCCAGCGTCGCCCACAGCCGCTGGCCGCGGATCGTCTCGATGATCGAGTCGGCTGCTGAGATGCCGACGATCATCAAGACGAACAGGAACAGCATGAGGACCGCGCCGGTGTAGACGATGATCTGGACCAGAGCCAGGAACGGCGCGCCCAGCATCAGGTACAAGACGGCCAGCGACAGCATGACGATCGCCAGCAGCACCGCGCAGTGCACCGCCTTGCGCGCCAGCACCATGCCGAGTGCGGCGCCCACCGAGACGATCGCCAGCACCCAGAACCCGATCAGCCTGCTGGTCTCGGCCGCCGGGCCGGCCAGCACGAAGGTATGGCTCACTGCTCCCCTCCTGGCTCGGAGCGTGCCAGCATCGCGCCCAGGCGGTAGTAGTCCTCCTCGTTCTCGCCGAGCCGCATCGGGTGCGGGGGCGCCTCCATGCCGGGCTGCAGCGGCGCGACTAGCTGCTCCTTGGTCCAGATCAGGCTCTCCCGGCTGTCGTCGGCCAGCTCGTACTCGTTGGTCATGGTCAGCGCCCGGGTCGGGCACGCCTCGATGCAGAGCCCGCACAGGATGCAGCGCAGGTAGTTGATCTGGTACACGCGGCCGTACCGCTCACCCGGTGAGTACCTCTCATCGGCCGTGTTGTCCGCGCCTTCCACGTAGATCGCGTCGGCCGGGCACGCCCAGGCGCACAGCTCACAGCCGATGCACTTCTCCAGGCCGTCCGGCCACCGGTTGAGCTGGTGGCGACCGTGGAAGCGCGGCGCCGTCGGCCGCTTCACCTCCGGGTACTCGACCGTGTCGACCTTGCGGAACATCTGCCGGAAGGTGACGCCAAAGCCCTTGATGGTATTGAGGAAGTCAGGCACCTCAGACCTCCTTCGTATCGTCGCTGGTCACAGCGGCCAGGATCGACTCACCGGGGCTCGCACGCCCGATGCCGTGGTAATGCGGTAGATCCAAGGGCGGGGTTGGGAACGGGGCCGCTTGCGGTGCTTCATCGCTTTCATCCTCGGGCTCGGCCGCGGCCGCCGCGGCCAGCCGGTCGGCCCGCTCCGCAGCGGGCTCAAAGCGCCACAGCAACGCCAGCAGGACGACGATGATCAGGCCAGCGATGATGTACACCGTCGGGCTGCCGCCCTGGCGTCGATACACCCGCGCCGTCGCCACGACGAGCGTCCAGGCGAGTCCGCCCGGGATGAGGACCTTCCAGCCGAGCTTCATCAGCTGGTCGTACCTGATGCGCGGCAGTGAGGCTCGCAGCCAGAAGAACACGAACACAAAGGCGACGACCTTGCCGAAGAACCACAGCACGGGCCACCAGCCGCTGTCCGCACCGGACCACACGCTGATCGGCCACGGTGCGCGCCAGCCACCGAGGAAGAGCGTGGTCGCGAGTGCGGAGACGGTAATCACGGCGCAGTACTCGGCCAGCTGGATCATCGCGAACTTCAGCGACGAGTACTCGGTGTGGTAGCCGCCGACCAGCTCACCCTCGCCCTCGGGCAGGTCGAACGGCAGCCGGTTGGTCTCCCCGACCATGGTCACGAGGTAGATCACGAACGACGGCAGCAGCAGGACCGCGTACCAGGATGGCCAGTGCCAGATGTAGCCGAAGAAGTTGAAGGAAGCGCCGTGGATCTGGCTCGAGACGATGTCCGAGGTGGAGAGCGAGCCCGCGTAGAGGAAGACCGGCACGAACGACAGGCTCATCGCGATCTCGTAGCTAATCACCTGCGCGGACGACCGAAGCCCGCCGAGCAGCGAGTACGGCGACTGAGACGACCACCCGGCCAGCACAATGCCGTAGACGCCCAGCGAACTCATCGCCAGCACCAGCAGCACTGCGACTGGCAGGTCGGTGAGTTGCAGCGGCGTCCGGTGGCCCCCGATCGAGACGATCGGCCCCCACGGGATGATCGCAAAGCTGATGAACGCCGGGATCACCGATATCGCCGGGGCGATCACGAACAGCAGCCTGTCCACGCCGCGCGGCACGATGTCTTCCATCAGCGCGAGCTTGACGCCGTCCATGAGCGACTGCAGCAGGCCGAACTTCCCGGCCCTGTTCGGCCCTGGACGCTGCTGCATGCGGCCAATGATGCGACGCTCGGCCCAGATCGCGATCAGGGTGCCGAGCAGGAGGAACAGGAAGACGATCAGGACCTTGATGACGACGATCCACCACGGGTCATGCCCGAAGCTGGCCAGGGTCGGGACGTTGCTGGCTGGCGTCGCGGCAGCTATGCCAGTCATTCCGCGCTCCTCACGGGTTCCCCGCCGCTGATCGAGACGACTGCGCCGTGGCCTGCCCGCAGGGCCGCCCGGACTTGACAGCCGGCCGAGTTGGCCGGGAGCCAGACGACACGGTCAGGCATATCTGCGATCTCCACGGGAACGGTTATTGCGCCGTGACGGGTAGCCACGGTGACTTTGCCGCCATCGGCTGTGCCGGCTTCCGCCGCGGTGGCGGCGGACATCCGCGCGACGGCGGCGCGCGCAGTCCCGGCGAGATTGGGCTCGCCGTCCTGCAGCCGGCCGACGTCGAGGAGATTATGCCAGGTGGCCAGCAGCGCATGCCCCGGACCCGGATGCTCAAGCCCCAGCTGGCTGATCTGGCCCTCCGGCGCGCGCGATGCGGCCTGATCCGGGGCCGAAGGGCTGAGCTCGGCCAGTGTGGGCGACAAAGCGGGCGACTGCGTCAGCATGGTGAGCTCGCGGCGGGCTGCCGCTGCGTCGGGCAGACCGAGGTGCACGTCCATCTCGTCCGCAAGCGCAGCCAGCACCTCGAGGTCGGTGCGCAGCGACGGGACCGAGAGAGCGGCGGCGAAGGAACCTGGCCGGCCCTCCCAGTTCACGAACGTGCCCTGCTTCTCGGCCACGGCCGCGACGGGGAACACGACATCGGCGCGGTCGGTGACCGCGCTGACCCGCAGCTCGAGACTCACCACGAAGCCAGCC
>DATHQE010000327.1:0-5878 GCA_035483035.1 Streptosporangiaceae bacterium
TGAGCGGGCTGCTCGACCCCGCGGTGACGCTGTACAGCTACCGCAGCAATGGCGATCTGCTCGGGATCGGCGCGCTCAAGTACCTGGGTGACCGGCGCGGCGAGGTTAAGTCCATGCACACTGTGGCGGCAGCCCGCGGGGCGGGCGTCGGACGGGCGATGCTGACCCATCTCATCGGCGTCGCCCGTGCTCGCGGGTACCAGCTGCTGAGCCTCGAGACCGGCTCGATGGCAGGCTTCGAGCCCGCCCGCAGGCTGTACGCGAGCGCGGGATTCACCGAATGCGAGGCGTTCGCCGACTATCAGCCGAGCCCGCACAGCACGTTCATGTCACTGCCGCTGACCTGATCGCGGCGGGCCGCTGAAAGTGCGATAAAGTCGCGGCCGGCCACGACTCATCGCCAATCTTTGAAGTGGCGCGTCACCTGGAATTCTCTGCGGAGTTGACTCAGCGGCATGACGGCTTAGAGTAAACGCAGTATGCCGGCTTTGCGGTAGGAGGTACCGATGGGGTCATCGCTCGGGCAGCGTCTGCGAGCGCTCCGGATCGAGCGTGGACTGAGCCAGGCTGACCTCGCCGGGGACCTGGTGTCACCGAGCTATGTGTCGCTGATCGAGGCGGACCGGCGGTCGCCCGAGCGCGAGGTGCTCACCGGCCTGGCCCACCGGCTCGGCTGCTCGTCGCTGTACCTGGAGACCGGCACGGTCCCGGAGGAAATCAACGAGCAGCGCCTTCAGCTGCAGTTCGCCGAGATCGCGCTGGCCAATGGCGAGCTGGACCAGGCCCATGACCGGTTCCGGGCCATGGCGCTGCAGGCAAGCAGCGAGGTCAGGCACGGCGCCATCTGGGGCCTCGCCCGCACCGAGGAGGCGCTCGGCAACCTGCACGAGGCGGTGACACACCTGGAAGCCCTCCTCGAGGCGGCCAGGGCGGGCGAGCCGGGTGCGCCGAGCCTGCTGAACCTGCTAATCGGCCGCTGCCGGATCTACCGGCTGGCTGGCGACTTCGCCCGCAGCATCGAGGTCGGTGAGGACGCGCTACGCGAGGTACGCGAGCTGGGCCTGGAGGGCACCGAGGATGAGATCAGGCTCGCCTCGTCGCTAGTCGGCAGCTACTTCGCCCGCGGCGACATGTTCTCCGCCCAGCACCTGGTCAGCCGGGTGATCGAGCGCGCCGAGAAGCTCGGCTCGCGGCAGGCGCAGGGCAACGCCTACTGGAACGCGTCCATAGTCGCGGCGGCACGCGGCCAGCTGACGGACGCTCTCGACCTCGCGGCCAAGACCCTGGCGCTGCTGGCCGAAACCTCGCCGGACCGGAGCCTGGCCGGGATGCGCGTCACCTACGCCTGGCTGCTGCTGCGCTGCGACCCGCCGCGCCTGGACGAGGCGGACGCCCTGCTGGCGCGAGCGCACGATCTGCTGGCGGACCTGTCCTTTAGCCCCCACCTCGCGAGCTGCGAGACCGAGATGGCGCGATCGGCATGGCTGCGCGGCGACTTCGGCGGTGCCGTAAGCATCGCTGAGCAGGCGATCGCGCGGTGCGCGGACGCCGGAGCTGCCGAGGGCGAGCAAGCCAAGGTCGTGAGCGGCCTCGCGCTCATCATGTCTGGTCAGCCGGACCAGGGCGCCGCGCTAGCTGCTGGCGCGGCAGAGCGCCTGGCGATGATGGGGTCGCAGCTCGAAGCCGCGCACGCGTGGCGGGACCTGGCCGAAGTGCTCATCGACTGCGGCCGGTCTGACCAGGCGGTCGATGCGCTGCGGCGAGCTGCCGACTACGCTGGCGTGCGCGCGTCGACGGT
The DNA here is from genome assembly GCA_035483035.1 of Streptosporangiaceae bacterium. GTDB lineage: Bacteria > Actinomycetota > Actinomycetes > Streptosporangiales > Streptosporangiaceae > JAJYUU01. Next base: position 1,799 of record DATHQE010000327.1, read on the forward strand.
CCGGGCCAACGTCGCCGTTCCGGTCCGCGACTAGTCAGGGCCCGGCGACCAGACCGGCGCCGACCCTCAGGTTCGTCAGCAGGAACTCCAGGCACTGCGCCCGGCAGTCGACGACATTCTGGGGTCGCGCGTACCAGTGACCTTCGTCTGCATAAATGGTCAGGTCGTAGCGCCGCCCGGCTCGCTCCAGCGCGGCCGCGAGCGCCTCGGCATGCTCCACCGGGACGCGGGCGTCCTGGCGGCCGTGGAAGAGCAGCAGCGGCACGCCGATGTCGGCCGCCCGGCTGACCGGTGACGTCGCGATGAGCTGCTCCCGATCGTCGATCAGGTCACCGATCCGGGCCGCTTGCTCGGCACCGGCCGCACCGCCGAGCGACCGAAGGCTGGCGACGTAGCCCGGCAGATCCGTCGGCGCGGAGCCGGCGACGACGCACGCGAGCGGCACCTGCGTCTGCGTGGCGAGCATCAGCGCGGCGTAGCCACCGTAGCCATGGCCGATGGCGGCGATCCGGCTGGTGTCGATGACGTCGGCGACGTCCGCCGACTGAAGCGCGTCGACCAGGTCATCCTGCATCGCCAGCGCCCACTGCCGGTCGCCGGCGTCCCGGAAGCGCTTGCCGAAGCCGCGCGAGCCGCGGTAGTTCACCTGGATGCAGCACAGGCCAGCGGCCGCCAGGAACTGTGCCCATGGGTCGAACTGCGCCCGGTCGCTGGCCCACGGCCCGCCGTGCACCGCCAGCACGGCCGGCCACGGCGGCGGCGTGCTCGGCCTGGTCAGGAAGCCAGTGATCAGCAGGCCATCTCGGGCGCGGTAGCTCACCGGCTCGCGCGGCTGCATTGGGACCCTGGCGAAGCCCGTGAACCTGGCCATCGGCTTGCTGACCGCGTCGTTGCTCCGGCTGAACGTGACGAAGGCCGGCCCGCCGACCGGGAAGGAGATCTCGGCGAGGCAGTCGCTGGCGTTCCGCCCGGTGATCGTGGCCGGCGCACCCTCGGCGATCCGCGCGAGCCTGGCCAGGTCGGTGGCCGCAGCCTCGCTGAGCGCGGACTGCGGCTGGGCTGGGTCAGTGGTGGTAACCAGGTCGGGTTCACGGCCGTCCGGCGACATCAGCATCGCGGTGACGTCGAACTGGTCGCGGCCGCTGATCACTTCGGGTGACCAGTCCGGGCCCGACATCCTGACCAGCGCGACCGTATCCCGGTCAGCGGAGCTGAGCGCGAACAGCCTCTGCTCATCGGAGCTGAACGCGAGCGGGCGCGAGGCTCGCCCGTCAGCGGCGGTGATCTCGCAGATCGGCGACCAGGCCGGGTCGTCCAGGCCTGTGTGCCACCAGGTGCAGGTACTCGCGTCGGTGCACACGGCCACGGCTTGCGTGCCGGTCGCGAGCCAGCGGGTCGCCTGGCCGGTCGGCGGCTGCCACTCCGACAGCACGGCGCCGGTCGGCGTCACCGCCCGAAGCTGTGAGGTCCCTCCGGGCGACTGGCGGACCGCGATGAGGATGTACGGCTTGGCGCCGGCCACCTGCCCGACATAGTGGGCATCGCTGGCGAGGTCGGGCGTCAGCGGCGCCAGCGAGCGCGTCCTCAGGTCGAGCCAGGCCAGGACGCGCTGGTAGCTGCCTGCCTGGCGGAGCACCAGGATCAGCCCCCGGCCGTCGGCGCCCCAGTGGAAGTCCCGCAGCCGCCAGGGCCCCAGGTCGGACGCGAGTTGCATAGGCGACGTGCTCGCGCCCACCCAGACGTTGGCTGCGCCGTCATGCCACCGCACTGCCGCGAATCTGTCGCCCGCGGGCGCTAGTCTCGGCCGCGTCCAGTCTGGCGTGCCCCGGAAGGACGCCTGCTTGACTTGTGAGACATGCACACGCAGACCCTGATCAGTACGGGCCGCCGATGGGCGACCGGCTCTTTGCCGCCCCTAGGACGTTATCGGCCGACATCGCGTGCCGTCAAGGCGGCCTTGACTGCGGTAGTTATGCACCAAACCTCATCTGTAGTGCAATTGTAGTAGCAGTTTGACCGTCTGTCATGACTGCTAAGCCGAGGCGGCACGTGCCCGCCTCCGACACCAGATGGGTGGTTACATCACATGACCAGTATCCGTATCGCCATTGCAGCAGTGCTCGCCGCCGCCGCGGTATTCGCTGGCGCCACATCGCGCACTTCGCCGAGCCCGGCGTCGAGCGCCTCGCACAGTGTCGCGATGGCCAGGCCCACGCCCGATGGCCCGGTGTTCTGTTGTGACTAGTAGGTGTTGCGACCAGTAACTGAGCGCCGCCGCGCGCCGGCCGGCCGGCCCCGTTTCTGGCGCGAGCTGACAGCGGGTCCGGCCGGACGCCGACGTCGAGGCCGTGTCGCCGGCACCCGGTAGTTGCGCATGCCGTCATGCCGCCGACCCGAGCCAGCGCCGGTACCTGGGCCGTGCTGCCTTGCGCCAGATCGCCGCAGCCAGGTCTTGAAGCAACCGGGCTTCACACGCGTCCCGTTCGTAGAACATGCCAAAGCTGAAGGCGTTCTCCCCGGCTTGGTTCGCGGCCACGCCTAGGCGCCGCTCGAGCTGGCGGGCGATGACAGTGTCCTGGTGATCGCCGAGGACTGTCTGCACCTTCTTAAGCTGCCGGGCGAGCCGGCGACCGTCCTTGCCTGCCACGGCCGTCACCGCCTCGGCCGCATACCGGGCCCGCTTGGCTGCCTTGCGCGCCTGGTGGAAGGCGACGTCCCGGTCCTGGCCAGGAGGCGCGGCAAGAGCGCGGCGCATTCGCCGCGCGATCGTGCGGTCAGCGGTCGCGACCGCGGCCGCGAGCGTGGGTCCGGCAGCCGCCTCGGCGTCCGGGCCGAGCGGCGGATCCGCGATCAGCCCGTCCAGCTTCGTGAGCAAGGCGGTGTAACGACGCGACTTCAGCGCCCTCAGCACCGCCGTCCGCGCGGCCGCGCCCGACCGCGCGAAATGGTCGTCGATCCGCGCCGCCACCGGGCCGAATAGCTGGGCGGCGTCTGTCTGCTCCCGCTGCGCGCGCAGGTGCGCGGCCAGGACCTCGTTGTCGCGCTCCCGGCCAAGCACGTCACCTAGCCATTTCAGCTCGGCGGCCACGTGCTCGCTAGCGGTGGCGCTGATGACCGAGCCGAACGTCCGCAGGGTGCTGCGCAGCCGCCGGGTCGTGATCCGCATCTGGTGCACCGAGTCCGGCCGGAACCTGCGCACCAGGGGGTCGAGCGCGGCGAGCTCCTCAGCCTGCGCAGCCAGGTAGCTGGTGATCACCCGATAGGCCGGCCCGGCCGCCGTCACCCGCGGCCTGCGGGCGGGCGGCGGCAGCTGGCCGCTCAGCACGCGCTCGAGCTTGGCGGAGCGCGCGGACACCGTGAGGCCGTGCTCGCGCAGCACGGTGTCGACCGCCGCCAGCAGGTCGCTATCGCCGCCTGCGAGCTCGACCTCGACCTCGCGCCAGCTGGCCGCCAGCGAAGGGTCGTCTTCGCGGTGCGCGGTCACCCGGTCATCGGCGACCTCTGCCAGCACCTGCCCGGCAGGGTCCAGCAGGTTAGTGACCTGGCGCCGTGTCGAGACGCTGGCCACTGGGACGAGGGCGGCGCCCCGGCTGCGAGCACGGACCAGATCGGCGAGCTCGCGTGGCACCCGGTGCCCGGACCCCCGCGAAGCGCCCGCGCTCACGCTGTCCAGGGGCAGCCTGATCTCCTCGCGCGTGCGGCCGCCGACGGGCAGCTTCAGATGCCAGCCCTCGTCCTCGCCGCCGGTCCGGCGCCGGAGCGTGATCCCGGCGCGCAGCAGGCCCAGGTCCGACGTGTCGAAGTACACGGCCACGAGGAGCTGCTCCGGTAGGCGTGCCGTCGTCGCCACCTGTGGCACCTCGTCCAGCGCGGGCAGCACGACATCCGGCTCAGCCTCGTACTTGGCCTCGGTCTCGTTGACACTGACTGACTGGTTGACACTGGCTGTTTGGTTGACACTGGCTGACATGTGCATCCCGCTACCCGGTTGCGGCCGGTGAATCCCTCATCGTAGCTGCGGACCGAGGCGGGAAGGGTCCCGCACACCCCGGTGTTAGGGACGAGCATGCAAGTTGAGAT
>DATHQE010000328.1:0-3211 GCA_035483035.1 Streptosporangiaceae bacterium
ATGTGGTCGGTGAATACGCTGCCAAATCCCGGAGCTGCCAGCCGCTGCGCCCGCGTGGCCGCGGGAACGGGGGCGCTGCTGGCACGGATCTCGAAGTCAAGGTCCTCGCTCGGGCTGGCGTTCATGGCTGACATTCCTCCGCTATCTCAGTGTGGGCAGTTGTCGGTAATTCAGTTGTCGGTAATCAGTTGTCCGTGATGGTGGCGCCGTCGCCGCCGTTGTCGCGGCGATCCATCGCTTCTTGCACGGCTTCCTGAGCGCGGCGCCGCGCGCGCGCCTCGGACTCGGTCTCGGCTGGTGTCGGGGCTGGGCGGGTCCTGGTCATCTGCGGTTCTCCTCGCTTGGCATGTAGCAGGCGGGCCAGCTGAGGCGAACCGCGAGATTCCGGCGAGGTAAGGCACGGCGGGCGCCGCGCGCCTTCGCCACGTGAGGTTTGGGACCACAGTCAGCTGCTGCGCAGCTACTGGGCGGGCGACTCGAAGCGAAGTGGACCCGGAATGCATTGCGGCCAGCGCCTCACCCCCGTAGCGGGTCGCCGGCCTGCCCTGATCAGGTCCCGCTACGGCTGCTAAGGATGAGTACGAAGCGCCGCATGATGTACGCATCGTAGCCGACGCTAGCGAGCCGTGTCAGGCCGCGGGGCCAAATTTTGTTGGACGACCAAGCATTTTTTGCTGCCGTCCAGCGCATCTGGCCCCGCGGTCTGGCGCACTAGACCCGGCCGGGGCGCGGCGCCGCCGCAGTCAGCGGTCGCCGCGGTCCTCGCGCGGTTCCTGGCCGAGTCGGTCCAGGAATCTGTCGGTCAGGTCCCGGACCGTACCGAGGCGATGCTGGAGCTCGTCCAGCCGGTGCAGAAGCCGGTCCGGTCCGGTCCGGAGCCCGTGATCCGGGCCCAAGGGCGGACGCGGCATCCTGGGCGGACTCGGCGGCCTCGGCAGACGCGGCGGCTGGCGCCACCCGAACCGGGCACCCTGGCCGGCCCGCAGGTCGTTATCCTCGTCGTCGAACTCGTCGGCCTCGTCGGCCTCGTCGGCCTCGTCCGCCTCGTCGACGTCCGTCCACGCCTGGTCAGCGGCTTCCTGCGCGAGCTCGGCCCGCTCCTGGGCCTGCTCGGCTTCCTCACGGGCCCGCTCGGCGATCTCCCTGGCCTGCTCGGACCGCTCCCGCATCCGGTCGGCCCGCTGCCCGGCAAGCGCCTGCTCGTCCGGGTCGGCCCATTCCTGTGCCATCTCGGCGGCCTCTTCGGCCCGTCCAGCTCGCTCCTCGGCCCGCTCGGCTGCTTCCTCGGCTTGCTCAGCCAGTTCCTCCGCCCGGTCGGCGGCTTGCTGCGCCCGGTCGGCGGCCTGCTGCACTCGCGCGGCAAACGCCTGGACGTCGTCGACCGCTTCCGCCGCCTGCTCGTCCGCCATCATCGCCTGGAGCCTCGCTGCGATGTCGGCGTCCGAGACCCCGGCCTCGCGGGCCTCACGGGAATACTGGGCGTAGTAGTCATCGTCGGCCGCGTCGGGGCCGGGCGCCTGGTCCTGCGACGTCGGATCCTCGTGAGCGGCGTCATCGGCCAGGATCACTCGCCTGGCGACGGAATATGGCTCGCCGGCCGCTTCCATGCGTGCTCGGATCGCGTTCTTGACAGCCTTGTCCTGAGTCATGATCATTGCCTTCCGGGCGGGTCTGCCCGCGGCTGCCCGCCACGGTGCATGACGCGACAGGAGAAGGAAGCACGCGAGTCATGGACCCTTGTCCTCGTCGCCGCCACGGCGCGGGCCGGCTGGCGGCTCGGAAGCGGGCAGGCGGTGCGCTGCCACTAGCAGCAGCATAGGCACGGCCGGCGCCCAGCACCAGGTCCCGGCACTGCAATGGGTGAGATATCCGGGGCGCGTCAGGGATAACCCGGATGCGCAGCTGGCGCCCCGACACACGTCGTGGGCCGAGCACCAAGGCGCTCGGCCCACGATCACGCGTTTCGCGAGTTAGCGGGTGAAGTGCTCGAACACCTGGCTGAAGTACCAGTCTGGCTGGACGACGCCGGAGCACGTGCCGGCGCCCTTAGTGCCCGGGCAGCCGCCGTTATCCCGCTGGAGTGCCCAGAACGACAGCGTTCCGATCCCCTGCTGCTGTGCCCACTGCAGCAGCGTGACCGCATCAGCCGTCGAGAACGTCTCGTCCGGTCCGAAGTCGTCGATGCCCGGCATCTCAGTGACGCCGACCATGTGCCACAGCTGCCGCGAGTCGGCGCGCGGATACAGGGCCTGCAACTGGGTGACGAGGCCGGCCGCGGCGGTCTCGGTGTCGGCGACCATGTCCTGCTGGGTGCCGAAGTAGTAGTCGAACGTCAGCAGGTTCACGGTCGAGATCCTGGCGCCGTCCGCGACCGCGTTCTGGAGGACCGCCAGTTCAGCGGCCGGCAGCCCGGTCGGGAACGTGGGCAGCGTGTAGGAGAACTGGATCGGGTCATGATGCGCCGCCGCCCAGTGCTCGGTCTCCGCGATGGCCTCATTACGGCGATCGATCCCGGCGGCGTTGGTAACCGAGGTTCCCTCGATGTCCAGGTCGATTCGGGGCACGTGATAGGTGCTGATCAGGCTCTCGAATACCTTCGCGATCGCGTGCACGCTCGTGCAGCTGTCAGCGAGCTCGGTGCCGGTCGTGTCGGCCGTGTAGCCGCCGAACGACGGGATCACGTTCCCACCAGCCGCCTGGATGGCCGCGATGTCGGCGCCGAAGCTGGCCGGCCCGATCGGCATGCTGGTGTCGCCATCCCAGTAGGCGGTGCACGAGCCGGCCGCGGCCGTCTGCAGGAACGCCAGCGACAGGAACTTCGCGCCGGACGCTGTGGACAGGGCGGCCAACCCGCCGCTGGTGTCATACGTCTCGAAGTACGGGGCGAAGACGTGGTAGGGAAGCGGGCGCGGAGCGCCCTGGGCATCCTGGGTGGCGGCGCTGGCGGTGCCGGCAAAGCCGATCGTCAGCGCGGCCGCGGCGGCGGCGGACAGCCCGGCCAGGAGCGAGGAGTGACGTCTCATGCGCGATCCCTTTGGCTAGTACGGCTGGGGCGAGAAATAAACAGGAAAGTTTCCTATTTGATTCAAGGCGACGTTAATCCCGTCACAAGTCAGCGTCAAGGGGCAGAAATCAACCTGTGCCGGCCGACCGGACTTTGCTCCCCTCAAGGGCGGCCGATCCCCGCCGGCCGCAGGCGAGACGAAGCTGC
>DATHQE010000329.1:0-2282 GCA_035483035.1 Streptosporangiaceae bacterium
ATATAGGTCTGGACGGTCCGCCGGGACAAGAACATGCCCCTGGCGATGTCCGACGTCGAATCGCCTCTGGCCACCATGGCGGCGATCTTGACCTCGGTCTGGGTGAGCGCCTCCCAGCCGAAGGTCGCCCGCTGGCCGCGCTGGCCGCGCACGCCGCGCCTGACGCCATGAGGACGAAGCCGGCCCTCCGCCCGCCGGATATCCCAGTGGGCCTGCAGGCCCTCGTAGAGGCCGACCGCCTCGTTCAGGGCGGCCCTGGCGTCCTCTTCCCGGCCGCGTTCGGCCTGCACTACGGCCAGGTCCTCTAGCGCGACGGGCAGTTCCACCGCCGGCCCGACCGCCCGCAAGTGCGCGACAGCTTCCTCGAGCGGGTCCGGATCCGACTCAAGGAGTCCATGACATCGCAGGCTGGCCGCGGCCGCCCTGGCCGGGTAGGTCTCCGCCGCTGCCTCCGCCCGGCAGGCTTGCGTCGCGGCCTGCGCCATCCGCCGGTCGTCCGCAGCGAGCGCGAGCCGGACGAGATCCGGCAGCCATTGGTGGATCAGGGTCATCTCCCCGTCGCGCCGCGGCAGCATCCCGGCGAGCCTCAGCATGGCCTGTTGCGGCTCTCCGCTCTGTTCAAGCGCGAGCGCGTGCGCCGCGACCAGGAAGTCCTGGTTCTCCCGGTCAGGGACCGTCTGGATGGGCAGAGCCAGGCCCTGGCGAAGTTGCTGGTCGGCCACTGTACGCTCATCCCGCCGGCCGGCGATGAGCGCGGACACCCCATACAACAGCAGCGCAGACCACCGCTCGCGCAGAAAGGAATACGTCAGCCCGGGAGCATCGGTGTCATCCGGGCCCAGCTCGGCCAGTGCGTCATCCCACTGGCCGAGCCAGTACCGAAGTACCGCCGCGGTGACCCATGTCGCACGATCCGGGTTCCCGCTACGCTGCGAGGCCTCGCGGGCTCGGCGGAGGGTCAGCTCGGCTTGCGGCCAGCGGTCGAGGTTCTGCAGCGTGAAGATGCGGCCGTCAAGGGCGAACGAGCGCAGGTCCGCATGGCCAGGATCGTCGCCGAGCACGCGCAGCGCCCTGTCGACGTAGTCAAGCGCGGCCGCATGATCGCGCCTGATGGAACGGGTCAGCCATAGATCGGTCAGTGCGTGCGCTGTCGCGAACACATCGCCGGCCTGCTCGGCGGCGGTCAGGGCCTGGATCGCGGTTGCGTCGGCCGTGTCCAGGTCGCCAGTGGCGGCCCGCTGGAGCATCGCCAGCAAGGCCAGCATCCGGGCCTGCCACTCGCCGGGCAGGCCGGCCGATGCCAGTGCCTGCCGGATGGTCGTGATTGCGTCATCGTTGCGGCCCGCGCTGACCTGCGCGCGCGTCAGCACCCAGGACGTCTCAGCTCGCCGTACCGGGTCGGTCATTTCCGTCAGCGCCCGGCTGGCCTGCCTGGCCGCCTCCTGGTGGGAACCGGCGGCGAGCAGAGCCCACGCCAGGCTGGTCATGAGCCCGGCCCAGGCCTCGTCGTCACTGGGTGTCTCGTTCAGCTCCCGCCGCAGTATCTCGGCCCCGAGTTGCGGGGCCCGGATGGCCAGCGCGGACCCGGACTCGATGAGCCATTTCCGAACCCAGGCCTCACCCGGCCACTTCGCGGCGGACAGCTGCTGCGCGACGCTCAATGCATCCGCTCCCGTGGCCGCGAGTTCTCGTGCCGCCTCGGCGTGCAGCGCCGTACGCAGCGCGGCCGGCATGCTCTCCTCGAGTGCCTGCTGAATGAGCAGATGCCGGAACGCCAGTTCCGGACCGGAGCCGGTCAGGATGCCCGCTGCCACCGCCTCCTGGACGCCGGCCGCCAGTTCCGACGCTGGCCTGCGAAGCACCACGGCTAGATCGGTGACCGCGAATCTTCCGCCGAGCAGCGCGGCGGTCCGCAGCATCTGCGCCGTCTCAGCCGACACGGAGCTGAGCCGGTCATTCAGCACGGCGGCCAGCGACGCCGGCAGCTGTTCGCGGGCGGCGGAAACCTCGGCGGCGGCGGGGCCGATTTCCAGCGCCTGCTCGCGCACCATGGCGTCGACCAGCTCGCGCACGTACAGCGGATTGCCGGCGGCCTGCGCCGTCAGCTGCCGCAACGCGTCCCCGGGTGGTGATCCGAGCATCGCTGTCACCAGGGCAGTCACGTCGGTTTCTGTCAGCGGCCCCAGTGTGACTACTGCATCCCCGCGGCGGACGAGGGCCGCGCGCAGCTCCTGCACCTCCGCCCGGCGCGGAGTCGGGCGGCATGTCCCTATCAGCAGCAG
>DATHQE010000330.1:0-19551 GCA_035483035.1 Streptosporangiaceae bacterium
GGCGGGCTTGTCGGTGCCGGGTGACGTCTCGGTCGTCGGCTTCGATGACTCCGGCTGGCTGAACTGCACCGACCCGCCACTGACCACGGTCCGTCAGCCCATCGAGTCGATGGGCAAGGCGGCCGTTGCGCTGCTGGTCAATCAGATGGAATCCGTCGCGATGCATCACGAGGAGCTGCTCTTCGAGCCGGAGCTTGTGGTCCGTGGCTCGACCGGTCCAGTGCCCGTCCGGGCAGCGGCAGCAGCCGACCGGCCCCGACCCACAGCGATTACCGCCAGCTGAGTCCTGCGGCCGGGTCGGTCACATTGAGGTGCTCCTGCACCGTGGCCAGGTGCCGTCGCATGGCCTCCACGGCACCACCCGAATCGCGAGAGCGCAGTGCCTCGACGATCGCCCGGTGATCTGCCTGATACAGGCTCCGGCGCTCGGGCGACGCGCTGCGGCGCTTGAGATCTCCCCACACCTGCCCGTGCCGAGCGGCCTCGATCGCGCCATAGAGAGCGGCCAGCAACGGACTGTGGCTCGCCGCCATGATGCACCGGTGCAAAGCCAGGTCACAGGCCTCGAATTCCTCGAAGGTGGCTGCCCGGTCGCCGAGCGCGAGGCAGCGGTCCATTTCTTCCAGATCGGCAGCGGTCGCCCAGGCCACCACCAGAACCATCGCGGGCGGCTCAAGCAGCCGCCTGATGGTCATCACGTCAGCGGGGGCGAAATCCGCGGTCGCCGGCGCGCTGCCGTACCCCGGCCCACGCTGGCCTGGCCCATGCTGGCCTGGCCCATGCTGGCCTGTATTGTCCGGACCTGCCCCGTGCTCGCCCGAACTGGCGTATCCGCGCTGCTCGCCCGCCTGGCTCGGGGCTGGTAGCTGGCGCAGGAACGTGCCCCGGCCGACCTCGCGCGAGATATGGCCCTGAGCCTCGAGCAGCGCGAGGGCAGACCGGATGGACGAGCGAGTGACGCCTAGGTCGACGCTGAGTTGTCGCTCGGTCGGCAGCCGGGCGACGCCCCGGTGGCTCGAGCCCTCCGCGCGCGCCAGGATGAGCTCGGCGAGCGCTAGCCCTCGCGCCACGTGGGGCGGTGGCGGCACAGCGCCCGACGGCACAGCGCCCGACGGCACAGGGCCTGACGGCACGGTGACGGTGACGGCGGCGAGCCCGCCATCCTCGTCTGCCGGATCGGGTTCCGGTATAGCGTGCATTCCCGCTCCGCTTCGATTGCTTCCCCCTCCAGCGCGGCGAGGCGTCTCGCTGTGTGCGCCGGACCAGCTCTTTGCGTTCGCGTCAGCAGCTCACGCTGGCGCAACCAATCCTACCAATTGTGCCGCCGAAATGTTATCTCTATAGAGATGAACGGCGATCACGAGTCTTGACCCGAATAATCGACCGACCCTATGCTCAACCAATCGGCTAGTGACAACCAATATGGCCGATATGGTGACCGGACCCGGAGGTTCGCTGATGAGGCTCGCGACGATCGTCACGCCGGCCGGTCTGCGCTTGCACGTCCAGGGAGGCAGCGGCTACGTCGACGTCGGTGCGGCGACTGGTGACCCGGCGCTGTCGTCGTTACGCGGCCTGCTGGATGCGGGTCCGGTCGCCATGGACCGCGTCCGCGGTCTTGTCGACACCGTCGGTGTCGACGTCCGACCCGAGGACTTCGGGCCGGCGGTGCCCGAGCCGAGGCGGATCCTGTGCCTCGGTGTCAACTACCGTGAGCACGCCATCGAGGGCGGACGGGAAGTCCCGACCTGGCCCGAGGCTTTCGTACGCGGCGAAGGTAGCGCGCTCGGACCGTACGCCGACCTCGTCCGGCCAGCCCTCACCAGCAGGTTCGACTACGAGGGCGAGCTAGGGCTGGTCATCGGCGCCGGTGGTCGCTACATCCCCGCCGACAAGGCGCTCGACGCGATCGCGGGATACGTCATCCTCAACGACGCGTCAGCGCGCGACTGGCAACGGGCTGCCACGCAGTGGACGGGCGGCAAGAACTTCGAGGGAACGATGCCCATCGGGCCCGAAGTCGTCACCACCGACGAGGCCGACGTCTCCGATGTGGCCCTCACGACCACGCTCAATGGCGAGGTGATGCAGTCGGCCCGGACCTCGCAGATGATCGTCGACATTCCGAGCGCGATCGAGTTCTTCTCCTCCTTCACCCGGCTGCGGCCTGGCGACGTCATCGCGACCGGGACGCCGGGCGGCGTCGGGTTCGCACGCCAGCCGCCCGTGTGGCTGCAGCCCGGCGACATCATCGAGGTCGCCGTCGACGGACTCGGCGCGATCCGCAACCGGGTCGTCGCTGAGGAAGCCGATCTGAGCGACTGGCGCTGGCGGCCGCCGGGATCGACCGCGGTCGGCATCTGAGCAGGCCTCGGGCCCGGGTTCAGCAGCACGACCCGCAGCACCACATCGAAATCACAACCGATCGAGAGCGCCGCAGTTGGCAGCGCAGCGATCAGCACACAACCGATTGCAGAAGAGGTTCACCGCTTAGGACTTATCCAACGAAGACTGCACGGAGGCGACGAAGATGCTGAGGTCTACCGAGCCCGCGGCGCGAGCCCCGGGACAACTGCGACGTGCAGGAGCCACCGAGCTCTGGCGGGGCCGTCCGGTCCGCGCCCTAGCTGCGGTCGCGGCGGTTGCGCTCACGTGCGGCGTCGCAGCGTGCAGCAGCACCGCCGCCTCGGGCGGCGGCTCTAAGGGCTCGATCGTGTTTGCCGATGTGGCCCCGTTCAGCGGACCGGACGCCGCGCTCGGACCGACGTACCTCGTGTCGTGCGAGGGCACCGTGAACGCGATCAACAAGGCGGGCGGCGTGCTCGGCCATACGGTGAGCTGCACCTCCGCCGACACCAAGGGCGACCCGGCCGACGCCGTCCCGGCCGTCGGCAGCCTGCTCAGCCGGACGTCGAATCTGGAGCTTGTCATCGGGTGCACGTCAGACGAGGCGTCGGCGGTCGTTCCCGTCGTCAACAGTCACAAGACCGTGATGTTCTGCATGACGGGACAGTCCGAGTTCGACCACACCCACTACCCCTATTTCTACCGGCTGGTGCCGCCAGACCTAGCTGAGTCGTACGCCATGACGGTGATCGCGAAGAGCCTCGGGTATAAGCGGATCGCCCTTGCCTTCGGCAACGACACCGGCTCGCAGACCTTCGTGCAGCCTGCCATCGCTTCGATCGCCAAGGCCGGGCTCACCCTCGTCGATAACGAGACGCTGGACCTGAATGCCACCACGTTCCGCACCGAGGCCGAGAAGATCATCCAGGCGAAGCCTGACGCGATCATGACCGAGGCGCTCGGCTCGGCTGACCCAACCCTGTTCGCCGAGATCAAGCAGCTTAACGGCGGCAAGATGATCCCGATCATCGGCACCTCCGCGGCCATCTCCCCTTCCTTCTTCCAGTCGTCGGCTACGGCGATCGGGGCAGCTGTTTTCGCCGCCGATTTCCACGCCGACAACCTGGTGACGGCGACTAGCGGCCCTGCTTACAACGCCTTCACACAGGCCCTGCTCGCAGTCAAGGGCAAGGTAGCGAACGCGCAGACTGGCGACTTCACCACCTACTTCACCGCCCCCGGTGCTGTCCACCTGTACGACGGAATGAATCTAGCGGCGCTCGCCATGATCGCGGCTGGCAGCACGGACACCGCCAAGTGGCAGCCCTACATCGCGACCATCGGAGACGGCGTCCCCGGCGCTGTCGTGGTGAACTCGTTTGCCCAGGGCGTCAGGGAGCTCAAGGCCGGCAAGAAGATCCGCTACATCGGGCCCGGCGGTCCGACGAGCTTCGACTCCTATCACGACTCCCCCGGCATCTTCCAGATCGACACCTACACAGCAGCGGGCGCCGTTCAGGTGTCCGGCAACATCACGGCCGCGCAACTCCGCGCGGTATCCGGATGATCCGATGCGCGCAACCCCGCCTGGTCGTCCAGGACTCGGCAGCAGCGGCCCGCGGCGGCCGGGCGGGGTGATCAGACCGTGAGCATCTTCGTCGCCTCGGTCGGTTTCGGGCTCATCACAGCGGCAGTCCTGGCGATCGCAGCCGTCGGGTTCACTCTCCAGTTCGCTGTGACCGATGTGCTGAACCTGGCCTTCGCCGCGATCATGACGGCCGGCGCCTTCGTCGCGTACTGGATCAACCAGGCGGGCGTGTCGGTCTGGCTTGCCCTGATCGTGGCGATGGCCGTCTGCTCGGCCCTGTCGGTCCTGCTCAACCTCGCGGTCTACGCGCCGTTCCAGCGGCGCGGGTCGTCACCCATCACCATCGTCATCGTGTCGCTGGGCATGGCACTCATCATCGAGTTCGGCATTCAGGCCGTCGTCGGCGGCGTCAATGTCTCCTACACGATGGGTCAGGGCACCACGTTCCGGGCCGGTGGCCTGATCCTGACCACAGTGCAGCTCGTCATCATCGCCATCAGCCTCGTCGTCATGGCCGCAGTGCACGCGTTGCTGCGCTACACCAAGCTCGGGAAGGCGATGCGTGCCACGGCGGCCAACCGCACTCTCGCCCGCAACTGCGGCATCAGGACCAGCCGCGTGATCACCGTCACCTGGGCGCTCACCGGCGCGCTCGGCGGCCTGGCCGGCACGATTTTCGCCATCGACATCGGCAGTTTCGGTCCGACCAGCACGGACTTGTTCGTGGTGCTGATCCTGGCTGCGGTCTTCCTCGGAGGTCCCGGTCACGCGTACGGCGCCATGCTCGGCGCCGCGCTCATCGGCCTCGCCACCGAGGTCAGCGCCGCCTACATCCAGCCCGACTACAAGTACGTGATCGCCTTCGTAGTGCTGCTCGCCATGCTCGCCGTACGGCCATCCGGCCTGTTCGGCGCGCGAGCGTGAGCGCAGGCAGCGTTAGCAGAGGCAGGGAGCCAGATGTACTACCTCATCACGCTGGTGGTGTACGGCGCGGTCGACGTCATGGCGTGCCTCGGCCTGAGCCTTCAGTTTGGCATCGGCGGCGTCACCAACTTCGGCTTCATCATCTTCCAGGCGGCGGGTGCCTATACCGCGGCGATACTGTCGCTCCCCTCGGATACTGCTAACGGCGGCTTCCAGACCTATCTCGGCGGCCTGAATCTGGGGTTCCCGTGGCCGTTGATCGGCGCTGCGGTGGCCGGCGCGGTCCTTGCGCTCCCGTTCACGTTCCTCGTCGGCCGGCGCCTGCGCGGCGACTACGCCGCGGTTGGCCTGCTGGTGACGGCCGTGCTCGTGAACCTGCTTGTCATGAACTACCGGCCACTGTTCAATGGCGATGCCGGGCTCGCGATCGTGCCGGCGCCGCTGCGGTCTGGCGTCATGACGACCACGTCCACTGCTTACCAGTGGGAGTTCGCGGCCGGGACCGTCGTGCTGGCGGCGGGCGTGTACTGGTTCGTGCAGCACATCACCAGGTCGCCGTACGGGCGGACGCTGCGCGCGATGCGGGACAACGACAAGGTCGCCGACTCCCTCGGCAAGAACCTGCGGTCTCTGCGGACCGGCATGCTGCTGCTGGGTGGGGCGGTCGCCGGCCTGTCCGGTGGCGTGCTGGTGAGCTTCATCAGCGTCTGGTCACCCGCCGCCTGGACCTATGCGGAGACAATCGTCTTGTTTGCCGCGGTCATCATCGGCGGGCGCGGCAACCACCTCGGCGCCGTCCTTGGCGCTGTGATCGTCCCGGTTGGCTTCGAGGAATCAACCCGGCTGATCTCGAACGCGAACCCGAGCCTCCCGCCGAACCTGCTCCCGTCGCTGCAGTGGGTGGCCATCGGGTTGCTCATCGCCTTCTTCCTGTGGTTCCGCCCGCAGGGCATCCTGCCCGAGCGCAAGCGGGTGATCGCGCTCCTGCCGGTGCCCGCTACCGGGTCGGCCCAGGTCGGCCAGCCTGACCCCGACCTGGCCACAGGCAACGCCGCCGGCCTGGTCGGCCAAACCGCCGCGGGGGTGGCGGTCGCGGACCGAGCGGCGCGACCGCCCGACCCACCGTCGGGCCAGGACATCGTCCTGCAGGCCGTCCACGTTAGCCGGGCGTTCGGGGGCGTCCACGCCGTGTCCGACGTCTCGCTGGCCGTACGCCACGGCACCCTGACCGGTCTCATCGGCCCGAACGGCGCCGGCAAGTCGACGCTCCTCGCCCTGCTCGCCGGCACCGACCGGGTATCCGCTGGCAGGATCGTCTACCAGGGACAGGACGTCACCGCTGTGCCGGCCTACCGCCGCGCCCGGCTGGGCCTGGTCCGGACGTTTCAGCTAGCCAGCGAGTTCAAGCGGCTGACAGTCATGGAGAACCTGCTGTCTGCTGCGCCCGGCAACCGCGGCGAATCGCTTCGCGGCGCGCTAGCCGGACGGTGGTACTGGCGCGACGACGAGGCCGCGGCCGTCACCAAAGCAACGTCGGTGTTGCGCAGGTTCGGCCTGGAGGCGCTGGCCAACGAGTATGCGGGCGACCTCAGCGGCGGCCAGCGCCGTCTCGTCGAGATCATGCGCGCGCTGATGACCGATCCCACGATGCTGCTGCTGGACGAGCCGATGGCTGGCGTGCACCCGGAGCTCGCGCGCCGGATCGGGAGTGCACTGGTGACGCTGTGCCAGGAAGGAATGACCATCTTGATGGTCGAGCACGAGCTCGCCATCATGGACGAGTTCTGTGATCCGGTCATCGTGATGGCGGAAGGGTCCGTACTAGCCGAGGGCACGATGACCGAACTACGGGACCGCAGCGAAGTCGTGGAGGCCTACCTTGTCGGCTGAGCAGGCCGGACCAGCCGACCGAGCCGCGCGCGGCGAGCGGATTCTGGCGGAGGGCGTGACCGCCGGCTATGGCGGCGATCCGGTCATCCGGGGCGTGTCGGTGCTGGCGGAACCCGGCCAGGTTGTCTCGCTCGTTGGCCCGAATGGCTCCGGCAAGAGCACGCTGCTCAAGAGCATGGTGGGGATCGTACGGGTGACCGCGGGCCGGGTCCTGGTGGGCGACCGCGTGGTCACGAACCTGGCACCTGAGGAAGTCGCCCGCGCCGGCGTTGGCTACGTACCGCAGGTGGACGATGTGTTCGCCCCGCTCAGCGTCCGGGAGAACCTCGAGATGGGCGGTTACCTGCTGGCTAAGAAGCAGCTAGCCCCGCGAATCGAGCACGTTATCACCGTGTTCCCGCGCCTCGGCACGATGCTGCAGCGGCCGGCCGGCAAGCTCAGCGGCGGCGAGCGGAAGATGCTGGCCATGGGTCGCGTCCTGATGCTCGAGCCCGCCGTCTTCCTGCTGGACGAGCCCACCGCGAACCTGGCACCCGCGATCGCCGCATCCCTGCTGGCCGACCATGTTAGCCAGCTAGCGCAAAGCGGCGCGGCGGTGCTCATCGTCGAGCAGCGCGCGAAGGCGGTGCTAGCCATCTCCGATCGCACGTACGTGCTCGGGGGCGGACAGGTGCGGATGGAGGGAACGCCGGCTGAGCTAGCCAGCAGTCCCGCCTTCGTCGAGTCGTTCCTCGGCGGCAGCCCCGGCCGGGCAGTCTCGTCCGGCGAGGCGTAGGCAGCGGGCCAGCGAAATCGCCGCCAGCTGCGCAGCCGCTCACTTCTGCGGGATCACCGGCAGCAGCAGGTAGCCGGGGCGAGAACCGCCGGATACCAGCGTCGTCTGGCCGCCGAAGATGTCAGCCGGCCGGTCCGCAGGGTCGGTGTGCACGAAGATGCCGTTGCCGCGCATGCTGACGCCGAACGCGCTCGGCCACGGCCCGTCGCCTGCCAGCTCAAAGTCACGTCCAGCCGCGGTCACGCCGAGCCGGTAACCGGCCGGGATCAGCACCGAGGTCGGCCAGATCTCCACGTCGACGTCGACCGGCTCGCCAGGGGTCAGCGGCTGCTGCTGATCGTGGGTATGCCACGGTCGCCAGGCGAGGCTCCGCGCCGGGTCGGTCTTGCGCTGCGAGGCGCGGAGCCAGCCGAAGCCGACGCAGCCGTGCGGGTCCTGGCCGCTGGCGAAAGTGACGTCGCGGCCCGCCGGATCGGCAACTCGCAGCGTCAGGAATAGGTCGGCATCGGATGTGGAGGACGCAACCGTCAGCCGCGCGGCCCCGGGCCCGGTGATCTCCACGTCGTGTTCCAGCGGCTCCGTCCAGAACGTCAGGCCGTCGCCGAGCGCATCGAACGTCGAGGTCCGCTCGACGGCGTCCGGCACCATGGCGAGCCGCTCGGCCGCTAAATCGAGGTGGAACCTGGTCCACTGGGTGCGCGGTAGCGGCCACCCGGTCTCCGCGCGCTCGATGAAGCTGCCATCGACCTGGCGTACCTGCAGGACGACAGGCGGCTGTGCGTCCCACCCAGTGTCCTCGCCCTTGAGGAAGTGCCCGAAGAATCGCTTTTGCAGGCGGACTCCGTACTCGGTGTAGAACTCGACCCAGTGCTGGCGCCCGTGCACCTCCAGCCACTTCCGGGAGCTGGCGACGCGCCTATAGCCCTCGAAGTTTCCCCTGGTGTGCAGGTGATGTGCCCAGTTGGCGGCGGAAAGCACCGGCACGGTAATCCTCGCCAGGTCCGGGCTCCGCTGCCGGTAGTAATCGTCGTCGAGCGAGTGCGCGAGCACTGCAGCCGGGGTGTCGGCCCTGTTCCGTTGCCGTTCATCCTCGGTCAGGGTGTCCGGCCCGGCCACCGTTCCGCCGGTCATCCGGTGCCGGGGGCCGCCGTCGCCGACGCCGTGCTGGACGCCCGCCACCTGCGGCGGGTACCACTGCCGGACGAAGACGTTGAGGATGCCGCCGTGCCGGGTGAAATCCCGGTAGAAGTCGCTGCCGCCCTCCCACGGGCAGATTGCGGTCAGGTGCGGCGGCTGCAGCGCGGCCACCTGCCACTGGTTGATCGCGTAGTACGAGACGCCGAGTAAACCGACCTTGCCGGTGCACCACGGCTGCACCGCGGCCCACTCGATGCACTCGTAGTAGTCCAGCGTCTCGCGGGGGGAGAAGATGTCCAGGTAGCCCGGCGACCGCCCGGCGCCGCGCGAGTCGACCCTGATCACCACGTAGCCGTCCGGAACCCAGTTCTCCGGATCGACCGTCTCCCAGTTCTGGTAGCGGTTCGACGAGCCAGTGAGCGCGTCAGGGTGCTCGGCGGCCAGGTGCGCCCACTGCCGGGCGAAGCCGTCCTGGAAGGCCAGCCACTTGGCGTAGGGCCCGTACGTCATGATGACCGGGTAACGGCCGTCGTCCGCCGGGCGGAATACGTCGGCGCGCAGCACCAGGCCGTCGTCCATGGCTATCGGCACGTCCCAGTCGATGCGCACGGCTGATCTCCTCGCGATGCTCAGGACGGCGCCGGAAGGCCGTCCAATGCGGCCAGGAACTGCGTGATCCTGGCTGCGGTCTTGGCTGCCCCGCGGACGGGCAGATGATGACCGATGTTGTGCACGAGCTCGACGCGGGCGTCCGGCAAGGCGGCCGCGAGCCGGTAAGTCGTCTCGACCGGGACAACCGCGTCTTGCGGATCGGCGAGCAGCAGCGTCGGCTGCCGCACATCGGCGAGTGACGCGGTGAGATCGTCGATCCCGCCGACCAGGGAACGCTGCTCGGTGAGGAACGTGCGCCACACCGGTCCGAGATCGAAGTGCGCGCTAGCCCAGATGTGCCAGTTGACATACTCGCTGGCCCCGATGGGCCGCTGCCGCAGCCGCGAGATCACGGCTAGCCTGGCCCGGGCGAGCCACGGCGTCAGCGACCAGGCAGTGACCGCGCACACCTCGCCGGCGACCGGCGCGGCCAGCAGCCGGTCCCAGCCCGTCAGGCAGCCGGGGCCGACGCTGGCCAGGAGCACAAGCGCCGCCACCCGCTCAGGTGCCAGCGTGGCCAGCGAGAGCGCTACGCCGCCGCCATAGGAATGACCCACGATGACCGCGCGTCCAACGCCGGCGGCGTCTAGTTCAGCGAGGACGGCGCGAGCGTTCTGCGCAAAATCGCCGGCCGGGTACGGACTAGCCCCATACCCTGGCCGGTCTAGCGCTAGCACCCGCAGGTCAGCCGGAAGCAGGCCCGCGAGCTGCTGCCAGTCCGAGCGCGAACCCGGCTGGCCGTGCAACATCACGATCGCGTGACTGCCCACAGCACCCGAGCCTAGCCGTCGGCATGCGCCCGCTCCCCGCCGCTGCCCGGCTGAGCGCCCGGCGCCATCGCCCGCACGCCGGCGATGAACACGTCGACGCCGAACCGGTAGTGGAGCTCGGGGTCGCCGCTCGACATCGGCACGGCCGCCTCGACGAGACAGGGATAGCGATCAGGCGGCAGCAGCGCGAGCCGAACCCGTGCTTTGCGCTGCTCCTCCTTGATCTCCGCCTGGGTCAGGGCCGGCTTGCAGCCAGGATCGCTCATCACCAGCATGAGCCCGGTCCACAACGCGCTGCGGGCGATCTCGGCGGCGTGCTCGGGGTCGAAGCCGCCGCGCTGCAGTACCGCCAGCGCCGTCTCCGAGGCGACCAGCGCAGCATCGCTCTGCTTCTCGCCCGCCAGGATGAGCTGCGACGCGCACGGATGGGCCCGCAGCACGTGCAGCAGCGACTCCAGCAGCCCGCGCATCTGTACGTACCAGGGCGCGGTCAGGTCGACGTCGGTGTCGAGCTCCCGCCAGACCTGGTCACCAACGGCTGCCAGCAGCTCTTCCTTGTTGCGGAAATGCCAGTACAGCGCCATCGGCGTGACGCCGAGCTCGGTGGCCAGCCGCCGGATCGTCAGCGCTTCCACGCCCTCGGCATCACCGAGGGCAAGCGCGCGCTGGACCACCACCTGCTTGCTCAGCCGGGTCCGGTCCGCTTCTCGTGCCTTTGTCGTTGCCATCGCTTGACAACTATACGCCGTACAAGGCAAGGTAGCCAGTAGACATATACAACGTACATGGGCGCAGTACGTGAGCGATGTACAGGTACGTAGTACGAGACGCACGGAAGGCGCAACCGCAGTGCGCGGAACCGGAGAGGAGCCCGAACATGTCCAGACGCTGGTGGTCGCTGGTGGCGGTGTCGCTCGCCACTTTCATGACCTACCTCGACAACAACGTGACTAATGTCGCGATACCTACCATCGAGCGCAGCCTGCACCTGTCGCTAGCGGGCCTGGAATGGGTCGTCAGCAGCTACATCCTCGTCTTCGCCGGGCTCTTGCTGGCCGGCGGCAGGCTGGCCGACCTGTACGGCCGTCGCCGGCTCTTCCTGACCGGCCTCGCCATCTTCACGCTGGCCTCGCTCGGGGCCGGTCTCTCCGGCAGCGGCGCCGTCCTGATCGGCGCGCGACTGGTCCAGGGCCTGGGCGCGGCGATGGTCGTGCCGACCACGCTGGCGATCATCATGGCAACGTTCAAGGACGTCAGAGAGCGCACCACTGCCATCGGCGCCTGGACCGCGATCGGGGCGATGGCGCTCGCGTTCGGCCCGCTCATCGGCGGGTTCATCAGCCAGCATTTGCACTGGGGCTGGATCTTCTTCATCAACGTGCCGGTCGGGATCATCGCTTTCGTAATCGCGGCGCTGTCGGTACAGGAGTCTCGCGACCCATCCGTGGTCCGGCACCTGGATGTGCCTGGCCTGATCAGCTCAGCCGTCGCGCTGTTCGCGCTGACCTACGCGCTGATCGAAGGACATGACAAGGGGTGGACCTCGGCGCTCATCCTTGGCGCGTTCGCGCTCGCAGCAGTGGCGGGGACGGCGTTCGCAGTGATCGAGTCCGCCGCGACGCACCCGATGGTCGAGATGCGGCTGTTCCGGTCTCGCGTCTTCGCCGGCGGGACCGTCACCATGATGCTGTGGGCCTTCGGGATCTTCGGCATCTACTTCTTCACCTCGATCTACCTGCAGACGATCCTTGGCTTCTCGCCGACCAAGGCGGGCCTGGCGTTCGTGCCGATGGCCCTGTGCATGGCGCTGTTCGCTTCGCTCGCCGGTCCGGTCTCGCGGCTACTGCGGCCAGGACAGACGGTCGCGATCGGGATGGCGGTCATGGCCGCCGGGCTCTATCTGTTCTCGCGGCTCGGCGCCGACGCAACCTTCGCCAGCCTGCTGCCTGGCTTCCTGATCTTCGGCGCGGGGGCGGGCATGATGAACGTGCCGCTGACCAACGCAGTTCTGCACTCCATGCCAGCCGATCGGTCAGGTGTCGCGTCCGCCTTGCTGAACGCCTCACGTGAAGTCGCTGGACTTCTCGGCATCACCATCATCGGCGCGGTCCTGCGATCTCGTCAGGGCGCGGCCCTGCACCACGGCGCGCACCCGGCGGCCGCCTATCTCGACGGATACCACGCAGGCCTGATCGTGACGGTCGCGCTGATCGCGGCCGGCGCAGTGGTGAGTTACCTCGCGCTGCGGCACATTCCGCGTCAGCAGCCGGCTGGCGACGCAGTGCCGGTGGCGGTCGCAGGGCCAGCCTCCTCTGCTGAGCTCCAGGGCACCGATCGGCTCGCGACCTCCGGCGAGCCGGAGCTCGCCGATGAGCCTGCTCTCCGGTAGGACTCACCCGCGCTTGGCCCGGCCGCAATCCGGCGGCCGGGCCATGGGCGCATAGCTCATCAGGCGGGGAACGGGGTCGCGTCCGCCGATCCCGTCCGCGAGCGTAGGTTGGTGGAAACCTCCCAAGACCGGCCCGACGCAGCGTAGTGCCGGCCCCTCAAGGCAGCACTGATGGCGGTGAGAGATGGCGGTTGACGCGGGGCCTGCCGGCCGTCGGCAGCCCCCCGCGCCGCTGCCTGCCGAGGGGGGCCGACGGCCATCGTGGTTGCGGGCGGTCGGACACCCCGTTGTTCTCGCCTGCCTGGTGACAGCGGCGGGAGCGCTGGTCTGGATCATCGCTTTCCCGAGGGTGGGGACCGATCTGTCGGCCGCGGTGGTCCGCGCCGACTGGGCTAGCCATTACCCGGCGGCGGCGTACCTGTTCAGCTGGTACGGCGGCTTCCACCCGGCCAGCTATTCGCTATTGGCGCCGTACCTCCTCGCCATCGTCGGGACGCGCCTGGCGATGGCGATAGCGGCGGTGATCTCGGCTGGCCTGCTGTCGCTCCTGCTCGTCCGGCACGACGTGCCTCGCCCTCGCGCGGCGGCATTGTGGGTGGCGGTGGCCCTGTGGACCGAGCTATCGGCCGGCCGCGCCGCCTTCACGCTGGGACTCGCGGCGGCGCTCGGGTGCGTGGCGGTGGCCGATGTCAGCTTCCCGCGGACCAAGGGCAGGCTGCTCGCCGCCGCCGCCCTGGCGCTGCTGTGCTGCCTGCTGAGCCCAGTCGCAGCCGTGTTCCTCGGCGTGGTCGCCGCGGCGTTCGCGGTCGCGCGCCACTGGCCGCAGGCTGTGGTGATCGCCGTCGGGGCAAGCCTCCCGCTCGCCCTCATGGCGCTCTTCGCTGACGGCGGGGCGCAGCCGATCAGCCTGCAGAACTGGCTACCGCCGCTGCTGGCTGTGGCAGCGGTACTGCTGCTGATCCCGCGGCGATGGCGGCTGGTGCGCGCCGGCGCGGTCATCTACGGGCTTGGAATCATCCTCACCTGCCTGATACCCAGCCTGGTTGGCTCCAACGTCGGCCGGCTTGGCGAGCTGCTGGCTGGTCCGCTGCTGGTCGGGATCGGTCGTGCCCGGTACCGGTGGCTGCTTGCCGTCGCGCTCGGTGCGGCCGGGATCTGGCAGGTCGCCCAGCCGATCGCGGATCTCGGGCAAGGCAACGCGCCGGCCTACGCGCCGCAGACCGCCGCCCTGGTCCATGAGCTGCGCGTGCTGCGCGCCGACACCGCGCGGGTCGAGGCGGTACCGCAGTACGGGCACTGGGAGTCGCAGGAGCTGGCGTCAGTCGTGCCGCTGGCGCGGGGCTGGGAGCGTCAGCTGGATATCGAGCGAAATCCGCTCTTCTATGGCGGCATCCTCACTCCCGTCGCTTATCACGCCTGGCTCCGGCACAACGCCGTGCGGTACGTCGCCATCTCGACCGGGACCCCGGATCCCGCGGCGGTGGCCGAAGCCGCCACCGTTAGCGAAGGCCAGCCGTGGCTGGTGCCGGTCTGGCGCAACGGATTCTGGCAGCTGTACCGGGTCGTCGGCACGGACCCGCTGGCCAGCCCGCCGGCGGTGGTCACCGATACCACGCCAGCGCAGATCACCCTGCGCATGAGCCGGGCGGGCACCACCGTGGTCCGGGTGCACTGGTCGCCGCTGCTGACCGCCGCCGGTGCCGTCGTCACCCAGGCTGGGCCGTGGACCCGGGTCACGGTCCGGCAGCCTGGCAGCTATGTGCTTCAGGGGCGTTACTGACGCGAGCGCTTAGGCGCTGGTCAGCTCGCCGTGATCACCACGACCGGGATTTTCCTGCTGGTCTTGGTCTGATAGCGGCTATACCGGCCGTGGTTGTTGGCGTTGACGGCATCCCACAGCCGCGGATAGCCAGGATCGTCGGCAGAGACGATGCGCGCAGTGGCAGCGAACTTGTTCCGGCCGATCTGCAACTCGACTCCTGACTTCGCCTCGATGTTGAAGAGCCAGGCCGGCGGCCGGTCCGAGCCACCGTTGGAGGCGACCACGAGATAGTCTGCGCCGTCGCGTGCGTAGACCAGGGCCGCCGTACGGATCTGATTCGTACGGCGGCCCGTGGTGCGCAGCAAGGCCGATGGCACGCCGATGAGGCGGTGGCCTATCCGTCCGCCCGTTCGTTCGTACACGCGCTGGTGCAAGGTCAGCAGGTCCATGACGGCATTCTGGCCGGCCGACGACTTCCGTGGCTGTCAGCCGACAGTGACGTTCCAGCCGGGTGCGACGAACACCATCCCCTGTGGCTCGAATGCTGGGCCGGACAGTGCCACCTTGCTGATGTGCCCGGTCCACGGGTTCAGCAGGCCCAGGTAGTTTGCGGGGAACCCGGCTGCCGGGCAGGTGGCTGGCGCGTTGCCAGCATCGCACGGCGTGACTGCGACGAAGACAGAGCCGGGCTGGAATGGGCCTGTGATCACGTCGATGGTGTCGCCGCTGGTGTCCGCGCCGAAGATTCGCCCGTCCCGGCTCCGCGCCCAGGCCGTGTCGTCCACTGACTGCGAGAGCCGGAGCACGTGCAGCTGGCGCCCGGCCCACAGCC
The DNA here is from genome assembly GCA_035483035.1 of Streptosporangiaceae bacterium. Classification (GTDB taxonomy): domain Bacteria; phylum Actinomycetota; class Actinomycetes; order Streptosporangiales; family Streptosporangiaceae; genus JAJYUU01. Next base: position 15,065 of record DATHQE010000330.1, read on the forward strand.
CGCCCGAACGGCTGGGCTGCAAGAAGATCTGCTCCTGGTCGCCCTGACTGGTGAGCATGAAATCGCCAGCGAACCGCGGGCCCGCGGCTGGCACGACCTCGTTGGAGTCCGGGTCGGTCAGAGCCAGCTTGACTACCGTGCCCAGGCTGAGCCCGACGTTGGCCACCCGTGCCTTCGCCTCGTCGGAGAACACCGCCCTGACGGTGGCGACGAGAGTGGCGGGGTGGAACACCACTGAGTAGACAGCCGGATAGGTCGGCTGCGGCGCAGCGGTACCCGTAGTGCCTGGCGCCGACGCGCTCACCAGCACCTGACCGCGATAGATCGAGATGGCGTCGGTGCCGCCGAAGTGTGGCAGCGCCTCGTTGTAGTGGTAATGCCGCACCTGATGACCAGGCCTTGCGCCAGGCGTGATCGTGTAGATGCTGGAGTTCGCGTCCTCATTCACCGTGGCGATCAGCATGCCGCGGCCCGGGTCTGCTGTGATGCCGTCGCACTTGCCGTGCAGGTCCCATTGGCGGATGACGTGGCCGCTCGCAGTGAACTCGACCACGGTGCTGGCGGTGTTCCCGTCAGCGCTGGGCTCGCCTTGCGGGCCGACCCCATTCTGAAACGCGGTGAACAAGTGGCTGCCGAGGACCGTGATGTCGTCGGGACTTGCCAGCGCCTCGGTTTGGGGCTTACTGCCACCTGACGGTACGAAAGAGTGCCGCAACGTCATCCCGTTGAGGATCTGCTCAACCTGGAAGACAGGCTTGACCTGGGCCGTCGTCGCGGCGGCAAGCGCCGGCCCGGCCAGGGCCATGCTCGCCAGGGCCATGCTCGCCAGGGCCGCCGACGCGGCCGCGACTACCTTCGGTGCAGTGAGGCGTACAGGACGCATCGAGTGTTCTCTTCTCTTCGGCGAGTGCAGTCCGGTGTTGTTCTACGCCGGCCAGTTGGCGGTGCGGCCAATGGCGCAAGCCCAGGCCGTGAACGCGACACGAAGCGCGCGTGGTCCGCCCGCATCAGCTAGCTGCCGTACTGCAGCCGCTCTGCCGCCTCGCGGCCGGCGTCGGCGGTGCGGCGCAGGAAGTCAGCCACAATCGCAAGGTCGGCGTCCGCGTATCCGGCGAGAATCTCATCGAGTGCCGCGTTCATTCCTGAGTCGACCAGGTACATCCGGAGTACCTCGGCGCCCCGGCTCCGCTCAGCCCGGACGACGACGCCGCGACGGTCGGCAGGATCCCGATCGCGTGCGATCCAGCCGCCGCGCTCCAGTCGGTCCAGGATGCCGGTCAGGGTGGCCGGATGCTGCCCCGTACGTCTCGCCAGGGCGGTCGGGCTCAGCGGGCCGTACTGGGAAATGGCGTCGAGGCACTCCAGGTCGCTCGCCTTCAGGTCGAGGCGGCCACCCACACCATGGTTGAGCCGGGTGAGCTGGGCGCCGACCTCGCGCAAGCCCTGCTTGATCGCCCGGTTCAGCCACCGGCGCTCCCGCGCCGCGCTCGCCTCGGTCATTAGCGCTCCCTGTGCGCTGCGCACGCCAGTCTGCTGCTTGGTACGCAGCTCGTATGATATGGTTCTCGTATTATATCGATCACAAGCTGAATGTACTCCCGCGGTCGCCGGTGCTGAATCCTCAGCGCCGTCCGCCAGGACTAGCTGCACGGAAGGGACGCGACATGAAGCTGACCATCTTCGGCGCCACGGGCGCCACCGGCACGAGCCTCACTCAGCAGGCACTTGCCGCGGGGCACGACGTCAGGGCCGTAGTGCGAGATCCGGCGCGGTTCACCGTGCCAGCGCAGCCGCTCCTGCAGGTTGTCACGGCCGACGTCATGAACCCGGACTCGATCGTGCCAGCGGTCGCTGGCTCCGACGCGGTCGTGACAGCGATAGGCCCGCGTGGCACCGGTCCCACGACGGTTATCCAGGACAGCGCCCGCGCCGTTATCGCCGCCATGGACAAAGCAGGCAGCCGCCGCTTGCTTATGCTGAGCGGCTCGATCGTCGCCGACGACGGCGACAGTCCATTTCTGCGCTACCTGCTCAAGCCGCTGGCCCGGCGCACCTTCCTTCGCCATGTGTGCGCGGACATGCAGGCAGGCGAATCCGAGGTTCGCGACAGTGACCTCGACTGGACTATCGTCCGGCCGCCGAGGCTCACGAGCAAGCTGCCCACCGGCCGGTTCCGCACCGCGATCGACCGCAACGTTCCGCGCGGCTTCAGCGTGCCCCGCGCGGACCTTGCTGCCTGCCTGCTTGCGCTGGCCGACGATCCGGCCAGCGTGCGCAAACACATCGGCATCGCCAGCTAGGGTCGTGCTCCACCAGTCAGGACAGCACCCGCCGCCGGAAGTTGCGCAACCCGATGGAGAGGAACACAGCGCCGAACGCCACGACCACCGGGTAAATGACATACAGGTGCATGTGTGGTGCTGTCGTGAACGCCGCGCGCATCCCCTCGTTGACATAGATCAGCGGGTTTATCAGCACGACCGTCTGCAGCCAGTGCCACCCGCCTACCGTGACCGGGGCGAGCTTGGTCCAGGAGTAGTACGTACCGCCGAGGAACGTGATCGGCAAGATGATGAAACCGAACATCAATCCGATATTCCGCGGCTCGAAGCTGGTGCCGAGGACGAGCCCGAGCCCTGCCATCGCGATGCAGGCGAGTGGGACGAAGGTCAGGATCAGGAGCCAGTGAAAGGTCAGGTGCGCGTGTACGCCGGGCGCGTGCACGACCGATGCGATCGGCAGCACGATGATCGCCGACAGCACTCCCTGGGCAGCCCCCGACAGCACCTTGGCGATGGCGACCAGCCAGATCGGGCAGGGCGCCTGCACCCGGTCCTCGATCTCCCTGGTGAAGCCGAACTCCTGCGCCATGGCAAGCGCAATGGACTGGACGCCCTGGAACATCACCGAGATGCCGACGACGCCGGGCACCAAGATGGTCGCGAACTCGGACTGAGCCGCGGTGCCGTGGCCGCCGATGCCCTGCCCGATCTTGGGGAAGACGTACAGGAAGACGAAGCACAGCAAGAACGGCTGGATGATGGTGCGCAGCACGAACTCCCAGACGTGCTTGCGCAGCACCACCAGGTCGCGCAGCAGGAGCGCGCCGAGCGCGGTCCAGCTTGCGGCGGCGACGGTTCGAGTCGGGCCGCCGCCGATCGGCGCTGCGGGCGATTGCGGGATCCGGCGAGTTACGGATGTAGTCATCAGTCCCTCAGCTCCTTGCCGGTGAGGTTGATGAAAACGGTCTCCAGGCTGGGCTCGGCCACAGACACGTCGGCGAGTTCCAGCCCGCCTCGCTCGGCGGCGAGGACGATGCGAGGGATCAGCCGGTCCCGCCCTTGCACGTGGAGCTCGAGCCCGCCGTCGACCAGGCGCGTGCGAGTCACGCCCGCGACCTCGGCCGCCAGGACGTCCGCCGCCTTGCCTGCATCGCCAACTGTCCGCACCGTAACGACCGTGTCGGCGCCGATGCTCTGCTTGAGCGCGGCCGGGGTGTCGAGCGCCAGGATCTTGCCGTGATCCATGATCGCGACCCGGTCGCAGAGCTGGTCGGCCTCCTCCATGTAGTGCGTCGTCAGCAAGATCGTCTGGCCCGCGGTGTGAAGCTCACCGAGAAGATCCCACAGCGCGAGCCTGCTCTGCGGGTCAAGGCCTGCCGTGGGCTCGTCCAGGAACAGCACGGACGGGCGATGGAAGATCGCCCTGGCGACCATGAGACGCTGCGCCATCCCGCCGGAGAGCGCATAGACCGACGCCTTCGCCCACCGCGACAGCTGGAATTGCTCGAGCAGCTCGTCGGCGATGCGTCGCGACTCGCGCGCGCTGATGCCGAAGAGCCGGCCGTGAAAGTAGAGGTTCTCCCACACCGTCAGCTGGCGGTCCAGCGTGTTCTGCTGCGACACGATCCCGCTCAGCTGCTTGGCCAGCGCCGGATGCGCGGCCACGTCGATGCCCGCCAGCAGCGCCCGGCCCGATGTCGGCACGACCCTGGTGGTCAGCATCCCGGCCGTGGTGGTCTTACCGGCACCGTTGGGTCCGAGCAGCCCGAAGATCTCGCCGGCGCGAACATCCAGGTTGAGCTTGTCCACCGCCGAGAAGTCCGCGCCCGGATAGATCTTCGTCAGATCCTCCGTGTGGATGACCGCGGTCTGGAAGCTGTCATCGGCGACAGTGGTCGCGCCCGCGGGCGCCGGTGCGGTGCTGATGGCACTACCTTCCTTCAGCGTCAGGTCGTTCGCGCCTGGGAGCACGAGACGCCCGGACATCGTAACGCCGGCCGCCCGCGGGCGGCCGGCCTGTCGCCCGCCGGGTTTGCCACGCGGCGCTTGCCGGCTGTGGGTGCCGCCGCCGTTAGCGCACCTTCGAACGACGCAGCCGGGACCAGCGCCTGATCGTGTGGACAACCAGCAAGACGGCTAGGCCGACGCCGGTCAGCGCGTGCCAGCGGATCCGAGTCGGGTGCCCGGCGAACCAGTCCCAGAATC
>DATHQE010000331.1:0-1660 GCA_035483035.1 Streptosporangiaceae bacterium
GAGCGCCGCCGGCGCGCGCTGATAACGACCCTCCTGGTGAGCCAGGGCGTCCCCATGGTGCGGCACGGTGACGAACTCGGCCATTCTCAGCGTGGCAACAACAATGCCTACTGTCAGGACAACGAGCTTTCCTGGCTCGACTGGGAGCACGCTGACAAGAAGTTTCTGGACTTCTGTGCTGAGCTTGTCGCCTTCCGCCACCGGCATCCCGTCTTCCGACGGCGTCACTTCTTCGAAGGACGGCCCATCTTCGATACCGGATTGTCCGACATCGGGTGGTTCCGGCCGGACGGGCCCGAGATGACGCCGGACGACTGGCAGACAGGATTCGCCAAATCCCTCGGCGTCTTCCTCAACGGTGACGCGCTGCCTGATCCGGACCGTCGCGGTCACCGGATCAGCGACGACTCCTTCCTGCTGCTTTTCACCGCTCGCTATGAGGACGTCACGTTCGTGCTCCCCGACGGGCCCTGGGGCGAGCAATGGCTGCTGGACTTCGACACCGCCTTTGTCCCCGTGCCGTCCGAGCCGCGGCCGGCGGGAACCAAGGTCGTGGTCGCCGCCCGCGATGTGCAGATATTCCGGCGCGTATAGCGGTCATCCCGCTCCGGGCCCGTGGAGCCGATTACCTTATAAGCTTGCGCAACGCGGGCGGCACTCGCTGTCGGCTCGGCCGCGGCGGCCGCCAGGAGCGGTTGCGCCGCGGCCGGGGCCGCTGGTCCGGAGTGCCTGCCTCAAGCTCGGACCTGAGCCGGTCGAGGTGGCTGATCAGCTCGCCCCGCAACGGCCATCCGACCGGGCGGACCGCCGGAGCGGTCGCCAGCAGCTCGCTGAGCCGGTCTTGCTCGTCGCGCGCCGCGGCCAGGTGACGCTCCAGGTCAGCCTTCAGCACTTCGTGACCGTGCGCGTCCAACTCGGTCGCGAGGCTGCTGTAGATCCGCACGGCGGCGGACAGCTCCCGCAGGGTGTCGGCGAGCCCGCGGCGCACATCCGGATCGTTGAGGGAGTTGTCGTCGCCGGCGAGCCGGGTGGTATCGGTGAGCGACCGGGCAAGGACCCGGACCGTGATCGCCGCGTGCTCCAGGGTTTCCAGGCTCTGTCGCAGTGTCACCGTGCTGTATGGCAGCCGCATGCTGCGCGGGTTGAGCTTGGTGCTCTCCTCGGCCTGCTGAAGTGCCTCGTCCACCCTCGTGATCTCGTTGCCGAGGGCGCGAGCCTGGTCGAGCCACGCGCGCGCCGAGTCGTTTATGGATCCGTCGTTCAGCCCGGCCGCCATCCGGTCGAGCAGGTCGGCCATCGTGCGAGCGAGGTCCGCGATGGCTTCCTCGGCCGGCTCTACCTGCGGCGCCGTGAGAACCAACCCGGCGATCAGCCCCGCGGCCGTGCCGATCAATGTCTCGGTTATCCTGCTGGTCGCCGCTGCCTTGCTGCCGACCGACAGGATGAGCAGCGCGCTGATCGGGACCTCGAGGACGGCCTCGCGCAGCCGCAGCGCGTACCCCACGGCCAGCCCGAGCGTGATCGTGAGCCCGAGACTCCACCACGTGAACCCGATCCATCTGGACAGCCCGAGCGCTATCAGGACGCCTGTCACCACGGCGGCGACTCTGCGCACCGCGCTGAACAGCGTCTGGTAGATGCTGACCTGCAGGACGAGAAT
>DATHQE010000332.1:0-21366 GCA_035483035.1 Streptosporangiaceae bacterium
AAGGGCAGGTACGGTAGAGGAGTCAGCGGATCGACCTCACGGAGGGAGCGCGACGATGGTCCTGCTTCGTCACTTGCTTGGTGACGCGCTACGGCGACTGCGTCTTCGCCAGGGTCGCACCCTACGTGAGGTCTCGGCCACGGCCAGGGTCTCCCTGGGGTACCTGTCCGAAGTGGAGCGGGGGCGGAAGGAAGCTTCTTCCGAGCTGCTCGCATCGATCTGTGACGCCCTCGGCGCCCCTCTCTCGCAGGTCTTGCGCGAAGTGTCCGACGGCTTCGCCCTGGCGGAGCTCCAGAACGAGCCTGCGTTCGGTGTGCCGCTTGAGCCAGCGCTCGCTGGCGCGCCCCAGTCCGATGGGTCTGAGACCGGCGCCCCGGCGCGGTCCGGCTCCCCCTCCTCGCTCCGCGCTGCCGTACGACTGCAGCAGGCCGTGAAGGGGCAGCCTGGAACGCCGCATCTCGTCATGCCACAGCGGAAGGTAACCGTTCGCACGGGCCAGCGCCTGGCCCCGGCGGAACCGATGCTCGAGCCGGTCACGCTGCCTGGCGCCGAGCCCAAGTTCGACAAGCTGGGCCGTGACGTCACCGACATGGTGCCCGTCTAGCCCGTCAGTCCCGTCCAGATAGCGGCCCGTGCCTCTTCGGCGCGGGCCGCTGGCGTTCGGGGATTAAGTGCTCCCGGGGACGGCTGACGCCGCCCGGCTACGGCAACTGTGGCCGTTCAGGCGGATCGATCAGGCTCTTGGCTGCGATGTCCAGGCCGCTGGGTTGTCTGCTAGCTTCTGCACGCTGGGCGGGAGGGTCCCGGACACGACGTGCTCCAGCGTGACCTCCTCCAGGATGGCTCTCTCGTTGGCGCGCAGGGCGATCCAGACGGTCTGCAGCGGCTCCGCGGCACCGGTGTAGCCAAGATTCTCGGGCCGCTCGCCGCGCACGCCCAGCAGCGGCCCGTCGATGGCCCTGATGACATCAGCCAGTGAGATCTCAGCCGCCGGCCTGGCCAGCCAGAATCCCCCGTCAGGGCCGCGCTGGCTGCGCACGAGCCCGGCTCGTCGTAGCTGAGTCAAGATCGCCTCGAGGAACTTGCCGGGGATTGCCTGCGTCCGGGCAAGCTGGTCAGCCGTCACGTGGCCACTGCCGGAAGCGGCTAGCTCGATGACGGCGCGCAGCGCGTAATCGGAACGTGCGGACAGACGCATATGCAACATTATGCAGGTAACCGAGACCGGACTGCTGATGGCGCTCCGGTCAAGCGTCGGCACAGCGAGGTGGCCGCGGACTATCTTCGCCGGCCAGGCACCAGCAAGCGGAGCGGCTAGTGCTCGGCCAGCCCCAGGACCTCGGCAGTCGCGCGGGCATTGTTGCGGCCCGCGCCGTAGCTCGTCACATAGCTGATATCACCTGGCCGCCACATCGGCAGCCCCATCTCCACGACGATGGCGTCTGGCCGTCCTGCCAGCATGAGCTGGACGGCCTGCCTCGCCACAGGGTGCCGGTGCGCATCCCGAACGACGATGATCAAAGAGCGGTCGTCCGCCTCGGCCAGCAGGCCCGACACGACGTAGGGCAAGTCGTCGTCAGCGGTCGCCGTGCTCACCTGGCGGTAACTGTCGGCCGGCACGAACGAGCCCAGCCCCCATGGCACGGGCCCGACGGCGAGATTCGACGGGGGCACGAGCTGCACGACGAGGGGCTGGCGCACGGCAGGGCGGTCGCCGTGGACGGTGACGGCCCGCCGGGCAGCGGCGAGGCCGATCGCCGACGCGGGAGCATCGTCGGGAACTGGCCGGCCCGCGGCGCTAGCCGTAACGGGGGCGCCGCCCGCAATTCGAGCCTGAGCCGGGATCGCGTTCGCGGTGAGCGTGTCAGCACCCGATGCGGCCGCTGCTGCCGCCGCAGTCCATTGCCTCAGTTCGGCTACCCGCGCGGCAGCCTCCTCCAGCCGCTCACCGCGGAGCCGGCCGGACTGCACCGCCGCGACGAGTGCGTTCTTGACCGCGAGGAAGCTCAGCTGGTCCTGATCACGTCCGAGACACAGCAGGTCGGTGCCGGCGATGACGGCCCGGACAGCTGCTTCTGGAATGCCGTACGGCTCGCTGACGGCTCGCATCTCCAGACCGTCAGACACAATGACACCGGTGAAGCCCAGCTCGCCGCGCAGCAGGTCCGTCTGAGCGCGCCGCGACAGCGAGGCTGGCAGATCGCCGGTTAGTTCGGGGACCCGCAGATGACTGGGCATGACGGCGCGGACGCCGGCGGCGATCGCGGCCGCGAATGGCGGCAGGTCCCTCGCCCACAGCACGCTGAGTGGGGCGTCCACAGTGGCAAGAACCAGATGGGAGTCCAGCGTCGTGCTCCCGTGCCCAGGGAAGTGCTTGGCACAGGCGGCAACGCCGGCCGACTGCAGGCCCGCCACCGCCGCCGCGCCATGCCGAGCGACCAGTGCCGGGTCGGCGCCGAACGATCGGGTGCCGATCACCGGGTTGTCCGCTGCCGTGTTGACGTCGACGGCGGGTGCGAGATCCAGGTTGACGCCGAGCGCTGCCAGATCGGCGCCGAGGGCCGCGTAGACCGACCTGGTGAGGTCGGTGTCGTCGACAGCGCCAAGGGCTGCGTTCCCTGGATATTCACTGCCTATCTGATGCGAGATGCGGGTGACGTCGCCGCCTTCCTCGTCGATGGCAATGATCGGCTCGATCGCCGCGCTGCGCAGGCTGGCCGTCAGCCTGGCCAGCTGCTCGCGGTCCTGGACGTTCGGGCCGAACAGCGTCACGCCGCCGAGTCCGTCGCCGAGGGCGGCACGCACCCAGTCGGGCTCCTGGCTGCCGGGGAAGGGCGGTATCAGGATTGCCTCAGCTAGCCGGCCCAGACCTGGGTCGGCAGCGATCTCCTGGGTCATCCCTTCACCGCTCCTGCGGTCAGGCCGCTGACGAGCCTTCGCCTGACAATCAGGAAGAAGATGATCACAGGGATCGTGTACATGGTGGAGGCCGCCATGATCGGTCCCCACTGTGCGCCGCCGCGGCCGAAGAAGTACGTCACGTAGATCGGCAGGGTGTAGTCGCTATGCGCCTGGCCGAGGAAGGTCAGCGCGACGATGAACTCGTTGTACGCGGTGATGAAGGCGAAGATGCTCGTCGCGACTAGGCCAGGCGCGACCAGCGGGAACAGGATCCGCCAGAAGATGCGAAAGCTCGTCGCGCCGTCGATGGCCGCCGCTTCCTCCAGCTCGCGCGGGATGGTTGCGACAAAGTTGCGCAGCATCCAGATCGAGACCGGCAGCGCCTGCGCGGCATACACGATGATCAGGCCAAACAGGTTCTCCAGCAGGTTGAGCCGCTTGAAGTCGAGGAACAGCGCGATGATCAGCGCCTGGGCCGGGATCATCTGCACGATCAGCAGCATGACCAGGAACGACGCGCGCAGCCGGAAGCGGAACCGGGCGACGGCCACCGAGGCCAGCAGCGACACCAGCGAGGCCACCAGCACGGTGGCCAGCGTGACGGACAGGCTGTTGCGGAAGAACAGCCACACCGAGCCGATGCCCGATACCTGACCACTGATCACTTCACGGAAGTTGCCGAGTGTGGGGTGCGCGGGCACCAGGCTGGGCGTCAGCGAGTAGATCTCGCTGGAGGGCTTGAACGCGGTCGAGAGCATCCAGAACAGCGGGAACAGCGTCGCCAGCGCGATGATCAGCCCGAACCCGTTCAGGCTGGCCGAGCGGAGGCGTCGCCGTGTCCGGGCCCGGCGCGCGCCCGGCGCGCCGACCTGCGCATCGGCCGCGCTGCGGGCGGACGGTGAGCGCAGGGCGGTCACGTCCGTGCTCTGCGCGCTCATGTCAGGGCCCCCTGCCGGACGGACGTGCGTACGTAGCCGATGGTGATGACCAGCAGGATCAGCGCGAAGATCAGCGCAATGGCGCCGCCGAGGCCGTAGCTCGGCGGGAGGCTGGCGAACGCCTTGTCATAGAGGTACGTGGACAGGTTGTACTCGTTCTGATTACCGGGGAATCCGGTGACGATGTAGCTCTGCCCGAAGATGTTGAAGTCCCAGATCACCGACAGCAGCAGCAGGACCATGAAGATCGGCTTCAGCAGTGGATAGGTGATCTTCCAGAACACGCGCGACGGGCTCGCTCCGTCGACTCTGGCGGCTTCCGTGAGCTCCGCCGGGATCGTCTTCAGTCCGGCCAGCACCGAGACGGCAATGAACGGGAACGACTGCCAGACCACCAGCACGGCGATCACGACGTAGGCCTGGAACGCGCCGTTCGTGGTCCAGTTGTATTGCGCCCAGTTGGTGCTGCCGACGAGCCAGTGCGGCAGCTTCGACAGTACCCAGTCGACGACGCCGCCGTCGGGGTTGACGAGCCAGTAGAACAAGACGGCGGCGGAGATCGGCGGCGTCGCCCAGGCCATGAGCGCCGCGGTGCTGACGAAGGCCGCCATCTTCTTACCCAGGCGGTTCAGCAGCAGGCCGACGATCGTGCCGGCGACCAGCGTGGCGGGCACGACGACTATGGCGAGCGCCAGCGTGTTGCGCAGTGACAGCCAGAACTCTGCGTCCTTGAAGGTGCTGGTGAAGTTCGCCAGGCCGACCCACTGGGTGGGTGCAGCGCCGGTGATCTGCATCAGGCTGTAGTTCTGGAACGAGAAGATCACGACCTGGACCAGCGGCCAGAGCAGGACCAGCGCGATGCCGATGAGCGCGGGAGCAAGCAGCAGATACGGCGCCAGCTTGTGGCGGCGAACGAAGGCACCGGCCCGGCTGCGCCGCGCGGTCGGCCCGCCGGGTAGCCCGGCTGGCAGGCCCGCTGGCAGAACGGCGTGCTCCGGCCCCATTATCCCGGCCATCTGGCTCGTCAGCTCCCTTCAGTGGCTTGGTGCTCCCGGGCCCCGCGCGGGCCGCCGGCTTGTTTCCCGGTCGGCCCGCGCGGTCCGATGGCCTGGCGTCCCGGCCGGCCCGCGAGGTGCGGGCCGACCGGGAGTCTTGCTGGCTAGATCAGGACTCGCTTCCGGTGTTCAGCACGTTCTGCAGTTCGGTGTTCGCCGTGTTCACGGTGGTCGTGAAGTTGGCGCCCTGCATCAGTGCCTTCATCATGTCCGGAATGATCTGATCGGTGGCGTCAGCCGTGCCCCAGTTCTTCGAGTTGAGCGGAGAGATCTGGGTGTAGCCGGCCGCCTTGGCGAAGCCTGACAGAATCGGGCTGCTTGAGTAGGCCGGGTTCGACAGCTGCGACGTGAACTCAGGGAAGAAGCCCTGGGAGTTCGCGAAGGTGGTGGCGTTGGACGTGCTGTCCATCACCGAGAGGAGGTCCCAGGCCGCAGTCTTGTTCGGGCTCTTGGCCCACACGCCGAGGTCCGAGCCACCAGCGAAAGCCGGAGCCGGGTTCGGCCCGTTCTCGCTCGGGATCGGGAACGACGCCCACTGCGACTCGTTGGCCTTGCTGACCGCTTCGAGCGAGGACTTGGCCCACGGGCCGTCGATGTACATGTCGAGCGTGCCCTTGGCGAAGTCCTCGTTGCTGCCGCCCGAAGTCGCGCCCGGCGCCCCCAGTTCGGTCTGGCCGATGTACTTGGATGGGGAGACCTTGTCGGTCAGCAGCAGGTCGGAATAGAACTTGATGCCAGCCTCAGACTGCGGGCTGTTCAGCTCGGCCTTCCACTTACCGCCCGACTGCACGGCCACCTGGCCGCCAGCGCCCCAGATGAAGCTGACAATCGCGTTGGTGAAGTTGCTGGGCGCGCCGAGCCCGTAGCTCCCGGGGTAGGCCTTCTGCAGTGCCTGAGCGTCGCTGACCAGCTGTGCCCAGGTCGTGGGGGGTGACGTGATGCCGGCCTTGGCGAACTGGTCCTTGTTGTACCAGATGCCGCGCACGCCGCCGAACCACGGCACTGCGTAGTTCTGGCCGCTGACGGTGTCGTTGGCCAGGTTGCCGGAGATGATGTCCGAGCCGTTAGACCAGGCCTTGACGTCGCTGGTGATGTTGGCGAGCGCGCCCTGGGTCGCGACGCCCGGGGTGTCGGTGTTGCCGAGCTCGGTGATGTCCGGGCCGCCCTTCCCGCTGGTCAGGGCGTTCGTCCAGTCGGTGGTCCGGTTACCCCACGGGATCCAGTCCACGACGACCTTGGTGGTCTTGTACTGGGGGAACTTGCTGTGGAACTGCGCGACGACGCCGTTCATCCAGGTGACCTGGGACGGGACGGACCCTCCCATGCGCCATACGACGAGCTTGGCGGGGGCCGCCGCCCCTGATGAGCTGCTACTCGAGCCGCAGCCCGCGATGCCCGCGGCTGCTCCCGCGAGCGCGACGGCCGCGCCCAACGCGGCTGCCGATCTGGTGAAAGTCACTGACCGATCTCCCTTCCCGGCTGTGTCAGCGGAAGCGACGTCCTCCGGGCGGACGTCTCCGGCCGGGCTATGCCTGTCGGCCGGCACCTACGCTAGGTCGCGGGTTTGAGTAGTTCGACCCGTTCCGAGCTCATGAGTACCTGCCGGGGCCGAGCCCCGTTGAATTGCTTGGGCAGAAACTAACAGGAAACTTTCCTATAAGATAGAGTCCGTTGCCAGATTGAGACACAGACTGCATCCGTGCAGGCCATAGAACGTCAACCAGCAGTCCCTGGCCGTACAGTCGGGTCTGTCGGTGCCAGATGAGGGGTGGGGCATGCAGCGACGGCCGGGAACGCCGAGCCTGTTGCGGGAGCTGAACGACCGGTCGGCGCTCGAGCTGCTGCTGTCTGGCGGCCCCATGACCAGGGCGCAGCTCGGCGAGCACACGGGCCTGTCCAAGGTCACCGCGTCCCAGCTGCTGGCCCGGCTGGAAGAGCGCGGCATCGTCGCAGTCGCGGGCGAGCTCGCCGGCGGCCGCGGCCCCAATGCCGCCCTGTACGCGGTCGTACCGTCCACCGCATACGTCGCTGGACTGCACGTCGAGCAGGACGAGATCAGTGCTGGGGTCGCCGATATTACCGGGAACGTGGTCACGCGAATCTCGGTCGATCCGAGTGACGCGGAAGACCCCGTGGCGCTGGTCCGCGGCGCCGTGCTGGCCGCCTGCTCCTCGGCCGGCGTGCCGCCGGAGTCGCTGCGCGCGTTCGTGATCGGCACCCCTGGCGTGCTGGACCCGCGAACCGGCGATCCCCGGCTCGCGGTGAACCTGCCGGCCTGGCACGAAGGCGTGCTCGACGCGCTGCGGACCGACCTAGGCAGGCCGGTAACGCTGGAGAACGACGTGAACCTCGCCGCCATGGCCGAGCGCGCGGTCGGCGCCGCCACCGGAGTCGCGGACTTCGTCTTGGTGTGGCTCGGGGTCGGCCTCGGCCTCGCGACGGTACTGGACGGCCGGCTGCACCGCGGCGTCGGGGGCGCAGCGGGCGAGATCGGCTACCTGCCCGTGCCCGGCGTGCCGCTGCCGGAAGATGTGACGCACCCGGCCACCGGAGCGTTCCAGCGGCTCGTCGGCGCGCAGGCCCTGCTCCCGCTCGCGGCGCAGTACGGCTTCACCGAGCCGACAGCCGCGGCCGCGGTCGCCGCTGCCGTCGTCGCCGCGGCAGCGGGCAAGCCGCAAGGCGGGGAATTCCTGAGCGAGCTCGCGGGGCGGGTCGCGACTGGCGTCGCCGCGGTCTCGGTCGTGCTCGATCCCGGGCTGGTCGTCCTCGGCGGCGCGGTCGGGCTCGCAGGCGGCACTGCGCTGGCGGACCGAGTCGCGGCCGAAGTCGGCAGGATCTGCCCGGCGCGGCCCCAGGTGGTCCCTACTGCGGTGGGCGGCGGTCCGGTGCTGCGCGGCGCCATCCTCGCCGCAGTGGACCAGGCGCGGACTCAGTTGCTCGCCTCCGTGGCCGAACCCGTCTGACAGCAAACCCGCCCGCTGGCTGGCGTGAGCGTCAAGCCCGGCAGCACCGGTGGGGGACTGCGATAGTGGCTGGGTGAGCCCGCGTGACCTTGCTGACCGCGTCGCCCGTGATTACGCCGGCGCTTTTGGCCACGCGCCGGCCGGCGTCTGGTTCGCACCGGGCCGGGTGAACCTGATCGGTGAGCACACCGACTACAACGACGGATTCGTGCTGCCGTTCGCGCTCAGCGTCGGCGTGGCGGTAGCAGCGGGCCGACTTGGCAACGGCATCACCGTGTCATCGCGACAGTGCGCTGGCGCCGTTGTGACAGCGCCGGTCGATGGGCTGGCCCCCGGCGCCGTTGACGGCTGGGCCGCGTACCCGCTCGGCATGGTGTGGTCCCTCACTCAAGCCGGATACCGCCCTGGCAGTACCACCATCGCAATTGACGCGGACCTGGCCGCCGGCGCTGGGCTGTCGTCGTCAGCCGCCCTGGAGTGCGCCGTTGGCCTCGCCGTTGCCGACCTGCACGGGCTCCCGGTGGTCCGGGCGGAGCTGATACGGCTGGCGAGCAAGGCAGAGAACGAGTTCGCCGGGGCGCCCACCGGGATCATGGACCAGTCAGCCGTCCTGCTCTGTCAGGCGGGCCATGCTCTGCTGCTCGACTGCCGCAGTGGCGCCTCCGATGATGTGCCGCTGGAACCGGGAGCAGCCGGACTCGCGCTCCTGGTGATCGATACCGGCGTCCGGCACGCCCTGACCGACGGGCGGTACGCACAGCGGCGCCGGTCCTGCGAAGCGGCCGCGCTCGCGCTCGGCGTGAGCTCGCTGCGCGACCTGCCCGATGGCCCTGGCGATCTCACCGGGCTCGCCGATCCGGAGCTACGGCGGCGGGCGCGGCATGTCATCAGCGAGAACCGCCGGGTCCTCGCCGCAGCTGACTTGCTCAGGCGCGGTGACCTGGCGGCTGTCGGTCAGCTGCTGACCGAGTCGCACGTCTCATTGCGGGACGACTTCGAGGTTTCCTGGCCGCAGGCCGATGTCGCGGTCGAGACCGTGATTGCGGCCGGAGCGATCGGCGCGCGGATGACGGGAGGCGGATTCGGCGGCGCGGTGATCGCGCTCGCGCCGGTAACCGAGGCTGTCGGCGTGCGGATGGCGCTGGACGAGGCCTACTCCCGTCATGACTGGGCGCCGCCCGTGATCTGGCCGGCTGTGCCCTCGCACGGCGCGCGCCGCCTGCGGTAGACACGTCGTTACCGCAGGCTGCATGAATGTGGCATCCGGTAGGCTCCGCCCGGTAAGTACCACTCGGGCAGTCTGCTGGGAGCTGATGCCGGATGCGCGTCACTGATATCGCCACCCCGGCCCTGCTAGTGGACGCCGACGTCCTCGATCGCAACATCGCCACCATGGCCGAGGCGCTGCCCGGACCGCGGCTGCGCCCGCATGTCAAGGCGCACAAGTGCACCGGCCTCGCACGGCGCCAGGCCGCCGCCGGGCACCGGGCCTTCACGTGCGCGACCATCCGCGAATGCGAGGGGATGACCGCGGCCGGCCTTGGCGACGACCTGCTCCTGGCGAACGAGGTCCTGGATGCCACCCGGCTTGGCCGCCTCGCCGCTGCCGGGGCCCGGATCACGCTCGCGGTGGATTCCGAGCAGACCATCGCGGCCGCTGCGGCCGGCGGCGTTCGCGAGGTCCTCGTCGACGTCAACGTCGGCCTGCCCCGCTGCGGCTGCGCGCCTGAGGACGCGGGGCGACTCGCTGACCTGGCGCGACAGAGCGGACTCGAGGTCCGCGGCGTCATGGGCTACGAAGGCCACGTCGTCGGGCTGGTGGATGCGGCCGAGCGCGCCGAGCGATGCCGCGTGGCGATGGAGTTGCTCGTGCGAGCGCATGCTGACGTTGGCGGGGAGCTGATCTCCGCCGGCGGCACCGGCACCTACGATCTCAACACCTGGGCAAACGAGATCCAGGCTGGCTCCTACGCGCTGATGGACACGGCTTACGGCCGCCTCGGGCTGCCGTTCGAGCAGGCCGCTTTTGTGCTCGCCGCCGTGATCTCTAGCTCCCCAGGCTGGGCCGTGGGTGACGCCGGGCTGAAGGCGTTCGGGATGGATCATGGCAATCCCGAGGTCAGAGCCGGAACGGTGATGTTTTGCTCAGACGAGCACGTCACCATCACGCCGCCACGGCCGGTCGGGGACCGGGCCTGGCTGGTTCCCGCCCATATCGACCCGACGATGGCGTGTCACGAGCGGGTGCAGGTGTTCTCCGGCGACACCGTCGTCGACGTCTGGCCCATCGATCTGCGCGGATGGTGAGGACTGCATGAGCGAGCTGCCGCGTTACCAGGACCTGCCGGCGGCGCCGCGCGGCGGCCGCAGCGCCTGGGGTCTGTTCGGGCCTGGCGACAACCTGGGCCTGGTGAACCTAATGACGCCGGAGCGAGTGGCGGCAGCGGCCAGCCTGGTCCGGACCGGACAGATGTTCCCGCTGGACCTGCCGCTCGGCAGCATCGCGCCCGCGCTCGCGAGGAACCGCGGCACGCCGCGGCACACGATCCTGCATCAGCCCGGAACCGCCGCATTCGACGACCTGTACGACAACTTTTATCCGCAGGCCTCCAGCCAGTGGGACTCGCTCGGTCACGTCGGATACGCACCGGACGAGTTCTACAACGGCGCCACCGAGGCCGATGTGCAGGCCAGCGCCAGGAACACCATCGACCACTGGGCCAGGCACGGGATCGCGGGCCGGGCGATCCTGCTGGACATCCCGCGCGCCATGGCCGAGGCGGGCCGCCCGTACGAGCCCGGTGAGGCGACGGCGATCGGCGTCGAGGAGCTTGAGCTGGCCCGGCGCCGGACTGGCCTGGAGTTCGCCGCCGGGGACATCATCTTGCTGCACACGGGTTTCGCCGCCTGGTACGCCGAGCAGCCGGCGGCGGTCAGGGAGCGGTTGCACCG
The DNA here is from genome assembly GCA_035483035.1 of Streptosporangiaceae bacterium. Classification (GTDB taxonomy): domain Bacteria; phylum Actinomycetota; class Actinomycetes; order Streptosporangiales; family Streptosporangiaceae; genus JAJYUU01. The sequence goes on from DATHQE010000332.1 coordinate 10,810, forward strand.
CCGCGTTATCGCGCCCGGGCTCGCGCATACCGAAGCCGTCGGCGAGTACATCTGGGATACGCACGCGGCGGCCATCGCCTCGGACACCTTCGCGGTGGAGGTGTGGCCGATCGATCCGAGCCCGGCCGCCCACCCATTCGGCTTCCTGCATCACGTGCTCATCGGGCAGTTCGGGATGGCGCTCGGTGAGCTGTGGTGGCTGAGCGACCTGGCAAGCTCTTGCGCGGCCGACGGCGTGCACGAGAGCTTCCTGGTCAGCGTGCCGATGAACGCGCCCGGCGGAATCGGCTCGCCTGCCAACGCCATGGCGATCAAGTGAGCTGACTGCCCGGCGCGGCCAGGGCGCGGTCAGCCGCGCAGGCGGAGGCCGCGCGGGGTGGGCCGGAAGCCAGCATCTTCCAGCGCCCTCGCCAGCGGTGAATCGTAGACTCCGCCGCCGTCGGCGCGCTCGACGGTCAGCCGACCAAGTGCGCCCGCGCGCACGGCAGCGGCCAGCGCGGCCGCGGCCGGCGCCAGGAGGTCCGGCTCAGTAGTCCAGGACAGCAGCGTCTTGCCGACGCGCTCGACGTACAAGACGAGCTCGCCGCCGGCCAGGACGACAAGAGCGCCGGCCTTGCGGCCGGGCCGGTGTCCGGTAGCGCCCTCACCCGGTCGCTCCGGCCATTGCAGCGCGGCCCCGTAGGCATTGGCCGGATCCGCGGCCGCTAGCACCATGATCCGCGGATCGTGCTGACCGCGCGCGCCCGCCGCGCGTGCATTCCACGGCTCGCGCGGAGGGCCGCCGGTGTCCCAGGGATCACGCGACGCAGGAGCCACCGAGCCGCTGGCGTCCCGGGAATTGAGCGCCGCCGGAGCAGCCGGGCCGCCGGTGTCCCAGGGATCGCGCGACGAGCCGTCAGCGGGATCCCACCGGCCTGGTGACCCGGCCGGCGATCGCAACGAGTCCGCGACCGCGCGCGCCGAGTCCGCCATCGCCCGCATCCTGTCGACCGCGCCCGGCAGCGCGAACTGTGCCGCTCCCAGCCCTTCGACAAAGTAGCCGCGCCGGCATTGCCCGCCGTCCTCGAGCGCACGCAGCACCGGGTAGAGCGCGCCGAATCCGCCCGTCACCCGCTCCGCCGCCACCGCGCCGCGGATCAGGATGCCGTGCCGTTCCAGCAGCGCTAGAGCCTGCGCGTGGAGCCTGCGCGTCGGGTCACGGGCCGGCGGGGGAAGCGCCGACCAGCGTCCGCTCACAGTCGGCGGTCCGCCGCGCGACGGCATCGCGCCGCGGCCGAATCCTGGTCGGCGGGAAACCGCCGCGCCCGGCCGGGCTGGATGGCGCTGGCCAGCGCTCGCCTCCGGTGCTACCGGCCTGCCGGCACCAAGGACCGTCCGCAACGGCGCGAGCGTGTCGTTGGTCAGCCTGCCCGACCAGACTAGGTCCCAGATCGCGCTGGCGACCTCGCGGTCGTTGGCGGCGAGAGCCTTGGAGTCAGGTCTCGCTAGCCCGGCCGCCACCCGGTCGGCGATGCCGCGGAAGAACAGGGCGCCGCCTCCTTCTAGGACGCCGAGGATGGCGTCGTGCACCGGCGTCATCGTGATCTCTGCTGGCTCGGGCAGCAGTAGCGGCGCAACCGGGGCCGGCGCCAGGATGATCCAGCCGTCACTTCCTGGCAGCGATCCGGCACCTGACCAGACCACCTCGCCTGCCGCGGTTAGCTCGTCGAGCAGCGCCGGCGAATAGCCGGGGACTCGGCCCGGCAGGACCAGGGTCTCCAGGGCCGACGCCGGGACCGCCGCTCCGGCGAGCTGATCGACGACGTCGTATACCGCGTCCGCTCGGGCCAGCCTGCTGCGGCTGCCGGTCTGAGTTCTCGCCGGTGCCGCGTCGGCGTGCTGCCAGGCCGGCAGGAACGCCGCGTAGACCGACGGCGGCGCAGGCTCTACTTCCTTGCGCAGCTTGGCGAGACAGCGCCGGCGCAGCATCCGCAGCACGCCGGCCTCGCACCACTGGGTGCCGCCCCCCGGCTCGAAGTCGCCTTCGGTCAGGATGCCTTCGGCAGCCAGCCGATGGAGGGTGTCAGTCACGACCGCGACGCCCAGGCCGTATCGCTCCCCGACGGCCAGCGACCCGAATGGCCCGTGCGTGCGCGCATACCGCAGGACCAGGTCGCGCAGCGGGTCGGGCACTGGCTCAGTGAAGACCTCGGGTACGCCGGGCGGCAGCGCCACACCGAGCGCGTCTCGCAGCCGGCCCGCGTCCTCGATCGAGCTCCACCGCTGCGTGCCTGCGATGCGCAGCGCGAGCACGCGGCGCTGCGTAGCGAGTCCAGCGACCCACGCGGCTGCCTGCGCCGGGTCAGCCGACCGCTCGGACACTTCGTCGGTCGTCAGCGGGCCGAGCGCCCGGAGCATGTCGGCGACCGCCTCGGCGTCCCGGCAGGCACGGCCGGGCGTGAGGCGTTGCAGCTCCCGCTCGCTCTCCTCGACGACCGTCGGATCGAGCAGCTCGCGCAGCTCGGTCTGCCCGAGCAGCTCGGCTAGCAGGGCAGAATCGAGTGCCAGCGCCTGCGCGCGCCGCTCGGCCAGCGGTGCATCGCCCTCGTACATGAACGCGCCGACGTAGCGGAACAGCAGTGATCTGCTGAACGGCGACGCCGTGGGTGTTTCCACTTCGACCAGCCGGACCTGGCGCGTCGCGATGCCGCGCATCAGGGCGGTCAGGCCGGGCACGTCGAACACGTCCTGGAGGCACTCCCGCATCGTCTCCAGCGCGATCGGGAACTGGCTGTACTGGCTGGCCACCGCCAGCAGCTGCGCGGCCCGCTGGCGCTGCTGCCAGAGCGGCGTCCGTCTGCCAGGCTGCCGGCGTGGCAGCAGCAGCGCGCGGGCTGCGCATTCGCGGAACCTGGAAGCGAATAGCGCGGAGGACCCGACCTCGGCGGTGACGATCTGCTCGACCTCATCAGGGTCGAGCATGGCGATGCCCGCCGGCGGCGGGTCATCGGCGTCGGGCACTCTGATGACGATGCCGTCGTCAGTATGCTGCGCCTGCACGTCCATGCCGCCGTAGCGCTCGCGGAGCCTCGCCGCGATCGCCAGCGCCCAGGGCGCATGCAGCTGCGCGCCGTACGGGCTATGCAGCACTAGGCGCCAGTCGCCGAGCTCGTCGCGGAAGCGCTCGAGCACCAGCGTGCGATCGTCGGGGAGGTAGCCCGTCGCCTCCCGCTGGTCGTGGAGGTAGCGGACCAGGTTGGCCGCGGCTAGCTCGTCCAGGCCTTCCGCGCGCAATCGCGCGATGGCCTGCTCCTCGCTGACGGCGCCAAGCTCGCGGCAGTAAGCGCCGATGGCGGCGCCGAGCTCGGCCGGGCGGCCGGGCGCATCACCCTTCCAGAACGGGAGCCTGCCCGGCTGGCCCGGGGCGGGCGAGACGAGTACCTGGTCCGCAGTGATGTCCTCGATCCGCCACGACGTAGCGCCGAGGACGAACACGTCGCCGACCCTGGATTCGTAGACCATCTCCTCGTCGAGCTCGCCGACCCGGCGGGAATGCCGGCCGGAGCGGTCGGTCTGGCCCCCGGCCAGGAACACCCCGAACAGGCCGCGGTCCGGGATCGTGCCGCCGTTGCTCACGGCCAGCCGCTGGCTACCGGGCCGGCCTGTCAGCGTCCCGGTCGTCCGATCCCACACCAGCCGGGGGCGCAGCCCGCCGAAGTCCTCGCTCGGATAGCGGCCGGCGAGCATGTCGAGCACGGCATCGAGCACTGGCCGGGTCAGCCCGCTGAACGGCGCCGCCCTGCGCACGGTGCGCTCCAGGTCGCTGACGTCCCAGTCATCCATCGCCGTCATCGCGACGATGTGCTGCGCTAGCACGTCGAGCGGATTGCGCGGCATCCGCAGTTCCTCGATCTGCCCGGCCCGCATGCGCTGCGTGACGACCGTGGACTGGACCAGGTCACCCTGGTATTTCGGGAAGAAGATGCCGCGCGAGATGTCGCCGACGTGATGTCCGGCCCGGCCAGTCCGCTGCAGTCCGCTCGCTACCGAGGGCGGGGACTCGACCTGGATAACCAGGTCGACGGCGCCCATGTCGATGCCGAGCTCCAGGCTAGACGTCGCGACCACAGCCGGCAGCGTGCCCGCCTTGAGCGCTTCCTCGATCTGGCTTCGCTCCTGCCTGGACACCGAGCCGTGATGGGCGCGGGCGACGACCGGGGCCGCGCCCACGCTCGTGCCGGACTGCCCGAGGAGCTGCGCCGCAGACCCGGCGTAGCTGTCACCTGCGGAGTGCGCTATCTCATCGAGCTCCGCCGCTTCCATCGCCTCCGCCGCCCGCTCGGCGGCCAGGTCGTTGAGCCGCGCGCACAGTCGCTCGGCCAGTCGGCGCGAGTTGGCGAAGACGATCGTGGACCGGTGGCTCTGTATGAGGTCAAGGACCCGCTCTTCAACATGCGGCCAGATCGAGTGCTGGCGAACGGGATTGCCATCTGGCTGATCCCGGCCGCCTGCTCGCGGATGTGACCCGGCCCGGTCCGGCTCCTCGCCGCCCTGCAGATCACTCATGTCCTCGACGGGGACGACGATCTTGAGATCTAGCCGCTTGTCGCTAGGCGGTGCCACGATCGTGACCGGCAGCGCACCGCCGAGAAACCTCGCTACTTCCTCCGGCGGCCTGACCGTCGCCGAAAGCCCGATGCGCTGGGCTGGCCGGAGCGACGAGCTCGGGTCGTCAGCCGTCCGAAGCGCGTCCAGTCGCTCGAGGGAGAGCGCCAGGTGAGCCCCTCGCTTGCTGCCGGCCAGCGCGTGCACCTCGTCGATGATGACGGTCTGCACGCTTCGCAGCGTCTCCCTGGCCTGCGAGGTCAGCATGAGGAACAACGACTCTGGCGTCGTGATCAGAATGTCGGGCGGCTTGGTGGCCAGCTTGCGGCGCTCATCGGCAGCGGTGTCGCCGGTCCTGACGGCGACCCTGATGTCTGGCTCGGGCAGGCCGAGCCGGCGGGCGGCGTGCGTCACGCCCGTCAGCGGCGAGCGGAGGTTACGCTCTACGTCGACAGCCAGGGCCTTGAGCGGTGAGATGTAGAGGACCCGGCACCGGCGCTTCGGATCGGCGGGCTGCGGCTCGCTGGCCAGCTTGTCGATGGCCCACAAGAATGCCGCCAGCGTCTTGCCTGATCCCGTCGGGGCGACGACCAGGGTGTGCTCGCCCTGGCCGATGGCACGCCACGCCTCGGCCTGGGCCTGGGTCGGCTCGGCGAATGCCGACTCGAACCACGCCCTCGTCGCCTCGCTGAAGCCGGCGAGGCGCGGCGCCTGGGCTGCTGCCATGGCTCCATCTTGCCTGCTGATGCCGACACTTCAGCCCTGCGGCACCGGAGCCCTGCTGTCGGTTAGGTTGTCCGGGTGCCTCCGCTGCGCCTTCGGCCCTCAGCCCGCGGCATCATCCTGGACGAGGACGACAGGATCCTGCTCTGCCGGTTCCAGTTTGCCCGCGACGGCCGCGCCGTCGTCGTCTGGGCGACGCCCGGCGGCGGAGTCGAGCCGGGCGAGTCCCTGCTGGCGGCCTTGCGCCGCGAGCTCATGGAGGAAGTCGGCTTGGAGATCCAGGACGAGCCGCCGCACGTCTGGCACGAGGAGATCGTCCGGGCGGGCCACGCGGCGGGCTACGACGGCGTGACCAATGACTATTTCCTGGTCCGGGTCCCGGCGTTTACGCCACGTGGCACGCTCACTGACGAGCAGCTAGCCGCCGAGAACGTCACCGGCCTGCGTTGGTGGGCCCTGGCGGACATCGCCGGCTACCAGGGCAGTGACCTGTTCGGCCCGCGCGACCTAGGCGCGCTGCTCGAGGCGCTGCTGCGGGACGGACGGCCGTCCGAGCCGGTGCGGCTTGGCCGCTAGATCCCGATTTGCCAGGGCTCGTCGCCAGGACCGATGTCCGGACCTACGTCAGCGCGAGCTGCCTGGGTGGGCGTATGCGGGCAGATGCATTTCTGCCGCGACCCAGCGGCCGCCCGCCGCCTCAACTTCGGGATAAGAGGCGCGCACTTCCGCGCGCAGGTCGGGCAGGAACAACAGGACCGAGTCAGGCCGGCGCACGCTGAGCTCCGACGGGCTGATCACCGGAATGTCGGTTCCCGGCATGCGAAGACCGTGCTTGGCGGGCGAGGCGTCCACGACCGCCGCCAAGACGGAGCTATCCGCCGCCGCCATCCGCAGCAGGGCCACCGCGCGTGATGCCGCTCCGTAGCCAAGCACGATCCGTGCTGCGGCTCGCTCAGCCGCGAGCCAGTCGCGCATCCTGCTGGTCTGGACGAGCAGGTCATGCTGCAAGCCTGCCAGCACCGCCGGGTCGCGAACACCAGCCACGGCGTCCTCAGTCACAATCTCGCGCACCGATTCGTCGGGCTCGGCCGGGTACTCGGACTCGCGCCTGGCGGCGAGGAGCACGGTTCCCCCGTAGAGCTCGAACCGCCAGGCCCTCTGGGCCTTAAAGCCAATCGCGGCCAGCATGTCGATCATGGCCGTTGTGGAGTAGTACGCGTAGTGACCGTGCCGGAGGGCATTCCATTGCCCGAGCCTGATGATCGCGTCCAGCGAGTGATACTGGAGGAGCAGAACCCCGCCAGGCGCTACCCGCCGACCTCGCTCTGCCAGCGCAGCGGCCTGGTCGGCCGCGTGCATTAGGCCGAAGCAGTCGACGATGACATCAGCGGGCTGATCGCCCGGCACTGGCCGAAGACCGCTGGCAGCCAGCAGGCCTAGCCAGGATCCGCCGTGCGGGCTGCCGTACTCCGCCACCGTGCTGCCCGGAGCGAGCAGGCCGGCGGCCGAGGCTCGCCGGACGGCGTCGGCGGCCTGCGCTACCAGAGCCACAGGCTCAGCGCCCCGCGGCTCCGCCGGGACCGTCGGGTCTGCTACGAGCTGCGCCAGTCCACAATGCGAGCAGAGCCACATCTGCAGCGGGTGCACCGGATCGGGCCCGCTGTCCTCGCAGGACGGGAAGTAGTCACAGGCCGGCTGCAGGCCTAGGTCGAGCACCACCTGACCGTCGCTGCCAGCGCAGGCTCGGCAGTCGAACCGAATCACGAACGTTCTCCTTCGCTGCAAGGCACGGCTCGAGGCAACACCCGCACTGATCGTTCCACGACAGCCGGCACGCATACAGTGGATCGGCTCATGCGCCTGCCTGCTCAGCGTTAATTCACGACGGCTGGCAAGCCTGGCCGCGGTGATGCCGCGGCTACAAATACGCGCCGGCTTCATTCTGGTCCCCATCTCGGCCGGCGCGCTGATGACGTTGGATCTACGAGTGCTTTACATCGGGCTAGGCCGTCAGCTCGGCTCCGCACCATCAAAGCCAGTCGAGCCTAAGCAGTTGCCAGCGGCGCGGCCGATTCGCTCTTACGATAGGCAGCACGGCGAGGCCTCCAGCAGTCGATTGACCGCAATGTGGCCAATATTAGCGAGCTGCAGGCCGGTATAGGAAGAAGGCCCCACAATGAGCCTACCGCGCGATAGCGCCACGGAAGATATCAAGTACTACAAGAGGGATTTCTGGAGCACGGAGAATCTCAAGTTCTCGACGCCTCATTACCGAATGCGAAAGTCCGCGCGAATAGTGAACAAGATCGCCCAGCACACCGCGTGTGAGCTGCTGGATGTCGGGTGCGGGCCGGCGACGCTGAGGCGGCTGATTCGCGGGGATATCAGCTATCACGGCGTCGATATTGCGATCCAGGAGCCAGCGCCATATCTGCTCGAGTACGACTTCCTCGAGACGCCCATTAGTTTCAACGACATGTCGTTCGATATCGTACTGGCGCAGGGTGTCTTCGAGTACATAGGTGCGTTTCAGGACCAGAAGTTCGCAGAGATCAGCCGGCTGCTAAAGGCCGACGGCCATTTCGTAGTGTCGTACGTGAACTTTGATCACCGAGCCAGGAAAATCTACTGGCCGTACAGCAATGTCCAATCACTGAGCGAGTTTCGAGATTCTCTTGCCGCGCACTTCAGAATAGAGAGATACTTCCCGACATCGCACAACTGGAATCATTCAGAGCCCAATCGGCCGTACTTGCAGGCGGTACAGCTGCCGATGACCCTGAGCGTCCCGGTACTAAGCCGTTACCTGGCCGTCGAGTACTTCTTCATCTGCTCCAGGGCCTAGCCCGGCAGTCGCCGGGTTGCCAGCCGAGATCAGCTCAGCAGCTGGAGCGCCGCTGCGAGCGGGAGGGCTCGCCTGTCACGCTGCGACGTCAGCGATACGGGCAGCGGCCATGGCAGCGCTAGCTCTGGATCATCGAAAGCGATCGAGACGTCATCGGCTGGATCATGCGTCTTGTCGATCCGATAGGCGACATCCGCTGGGTCGGAAAGCGCCTGGAATCCGTGTGCACAGCCAGCGGGCACATACAGCGACGCCTGGCTAGCGCCATCGAGGTCGAAGCTCTCCCAGTTGAGAAACGTCGGCGAGGAAGGCCGCAGGTCAAGCACGACATCGAACACGGCGCCGGATGAGCATCGCACTAGCTTGGCCTCTCCTGGCCCCCGCCGGACATGCATACCCCGCACCACGCCGAGCCGGGATCGCGACAGGCTGTCCTGCACGAAGCCAGCGGGGTCGATTCCCGCATCACGTATGTCGGCGTCTTCGTAGGTCCGGCAGAAGAACCCTCGCTCGTCGATATGCGGCGCGGGTGTGAAGAGGTAGGCGCCCGCGATCCGCGCTACCGTCTCGACACGCACAAAGCCTCCTTACCGGCAGCGTGGATCCGGCACCCATGTGACGGCACGTGGCCTGCCTTATGAGCGCACATCGTGAATCCTTGATACCGGTCGCCGCAGATCTGCGGCGGCGTACCGCGCGAACGTCTGTGCGACGTCAGTCAGCGGTCACTTGCCCTTGGCGGCTGTCCGATAACGCTCGATGACCAGTCCGGCCAGCGCCGGGTGCCCGCCAAGCGGCTCGGTGACCCAGTCAGCCCCGCTGTTGTACAGCTGATCCTGGAAATGGCCGGGTGCCAGTAGGTAGCTGGCCACCGCCACGGGCCTGCCGGTCCGCTGGCGTAGCTCGGCGACAGCTTCGGGCACTGTCGGCTTCGCGGCCGCCGCAAACGCGCCGACCACCGGAACGCTCAGTCGCTCGGCGAGCAGGTCGGCTTGCTTCTGCACGTCGCCAGCCGCGGCGGGATCCGCGGATCCGGCGGCAGCCAGCACGACCGGGGTACCGGCCGGCACGCCGGCCTGCGAGAGCCGGGCGGTGAGCGCGGTCAGCAGCAGTTCGTCAGGACCCAGCGGATCGGCGACCCGGGCGCCTGCCGAGGTCGCCGCGTCGGCGATATCGGCGGTCAGGTGATAGCCGGTGGACAGCAGCAGCGGCACGATCACGGAGTTCGACCCCGCGGCGCCGAGCTCGGCCGGCAGTGATGGCTCGGCGTGGCCGATGAACGCCAGGTGGACGTCGAGCACCGGGGCCAGGCGGCGGACCTGGCGGGCGAGCGTCTTGATGACGTCGGTCGCGGCCGGGTTCCGGCTGCCATGAGCGACGGCGAGCAGCGCTGGCTGGCTCATGCTGCGGCCTCCGGCTCAAGCTCGGGCGCGGCGGCTGCCGACCGCGCCAGCAGGTCACGCAGCTGCACGACCTCGCCGATCACGACCACGGCCGGAGGTTGCACGCCAGCGCGGGCGGCGTCCGCTGCGACGCCGCCCAGGGTCGTGATCAGCACTTGCTGATCAGGCGTGGTGCCGTCGGTGATGACGGCGACGGGCGTGGCCGCGTCCCGGCCGCGCTTGATCAGCTCGGCGGCAACAGCGTCCAGGTGCGCGACCGCCATCATCAGCACGAGCGTGCCCGTCGTCTGGGCCAGCGCCGCCCAGTCGACGGTCGCGCCGGGCTGCGAGGGATCCAGATGAGCCGAGACAACCGAGAAGTCCTGCGTGATGCCCCGATGCGTGACCGGGATGCCCGCATAGGCCGGGACCGCGATCGCGCTGGTGACGCCCGGCACAACCTGGAACGGCACGCCGGCCCGGACGCAGGCCAGCGCTTCCTCCCCGCCCCGCCCGAACACGAACGGGTCGCCCCCCTTGAGCCGGACCACCCGCTGGCCGGCCAGCGCCCGAGCCACGATGAGCTCGTTGATCTGCGTCTGGCTGAGGTTGTGTGCGTGTGGCTGCTTGCCCGCATCGATGACCTCGACGCTCGGGTCAAGCTCAGCCAGCAGTGAGCGTGGCGCCAGCTTGTCCGTAACGACGACGTCCGCCTCGGCGAGCAGCCGGCGGCCAAGGACGGTGATCAACCCTGGATCCCCTGGGCCGCCGCCGACCAGCGCCACGCTTCCGACCGGCACACGGTCGCGTGGCTGCGGATCTGCTGCTGCTCTAGCAGCAGTAGGGACCCGGCCATGCGGTTCGCGATCGCGATGAGACCGCGCCGGCAGGCTGCCCTCCGCTAGCGCTAGCGCGATCGCCGCCCGGAGGCGCTGCGACCGAACTGGATCGCCGCCCGACGTCACTGCGACGGTGACCCCGCCATGCCGGGTGACCGCCGGCGTCCAGGCTGCGGACGCGGTG
>DATHQE010000333.1:0-5561 GCA_035483035.1 Streptosporangiaceae bacterium
GCCACCGGGGTATACAGCGCCGGGCGGATCATCAACCCGCGAACCGCCCGCTCGCAGATGATCGGCGGCGTGGTCTGGGGCTGGGGGATGGCCGCGATGGAGGCCAGCCACTACGAGCCCGCTCTCGGCCGCTGGCTCTCCCCTGACCTCGCCGGGGTCGCGCTGCCTGTCAACGCCGACATCCCGCCCGCCATCGACATCGCCTTCATCGACGAGTTCGACGCGCACGCGGGCCCGCTGGGCGCCAAGGGCATCGGCGAGCTGTCAGCTACCGGGATCGCCGCAGCGGTCGCCAACGCCGTATTCGACGCCACCGGGAAACGCGTCCGCGAGCTCCCCATCACCCCCGACAAGCTGCTGGAAACCGCGAAATAGTGCGTCCCCAACAGCACAGACCGTCTGCTGAGGAGTTCGACTGACGCCAATCTGGCGACCGTGACCGGTTGCGCGGCAGGCCCGCCCGCGGGCCAGGATGACCACTCGCCTGCGAGTGCGCTCAGCGGCTCGGTGCCGCCTGGTATGGCCTGATAAGCCTTACATGCAGCAGCCTTGTGGCTCCCCGTTTGGCTCCGCCGCTCCAGCCAACGCCGGCACATAGTCGAGCGCCAAGACGAAATACCTTCTCCAAAAGCACCAATAGGTGGGCGCAGCAGGGTTCGAACCTGCGACCCTCGCTTGTAAGGCGCGTTCGCTCAGCTGCCAGATGTGGCTCGGCGGGGCCTGGCGTGGCGCTGACCTGCCGCGATAATCGCTGGACATCGCTCACTGTCGCTTGGCGCAGGTGGTCGTTGGCTCTTGGTTTGGCTCTTTGGATCGGACCTCGCATCCGGAAGAACGAGCCTCCGTGGCCTCGGTCGAGCCGGATGGGGCACAACGCCGGTTCCGTGGTCGGCCAGCCGTCTAGTGAAGGTAGTGATGCAGCCCGCACTGATGGCTTCCGATACGTGAGTTAGGAGCCGCTGGCCGAGCGGGCTGGGGCTGCGCGGTTAGCGTAGCCCGTCCCATAGTCGGCGCTCGTCGCCGTGCGGGTCCTGGACAAGCATGCTGCGGGTGTTGAAGATCATGGTTTCCCGGTCGTGGGTGGTGTACCGGTCCCAGCCGGGGTTGCCGTTGCGTATGAACGCGACCCAGGCGCTGTGCATGGTGTCGGCGACGTTTTGCGGTGGCTGAGGGCCGAGGAGCCAGTTGGCGCCGTCGGATTGCAGGGTGTCGAAGGCGAACGCGACGTCGGCATAGTGGCAGGCGCCGAACTGGGGTGTCGTCCAGGCGAACTCGTACATCCACGTAGCTGATTGGCTTCGCGCCTCAGCGACGCGGAGGGCGGGGATGCGGAAGAACCAGTCCCCAGAAATGGCTGCGAGGATGTCGCCGGCTGACGCTCCCGGCCGGCATGCCCGGTAGGCAGGCAGGGCCGTGTGGCCGAGGCCGTATGCGGTGGCGGCGGCTTGCAGGACGGTGTCGTCGATGTAGTTCATGGCTCCGGTCGGCACCATGAAGAAGCGCTGCTCGTCGGTGTTGGTCCCGATCAGGACGTCCACGTCGTGGCCGTTCCCTGCTCGCAGCCCGTCCAGCGGCAGCGCGGGCAGTATGTCGCCGTCGATGACGGGCTCGAAGACCATCAGGTTGGCGGTGATCTCGGCCCAGCGGGCGGGATCGGGGGTGGCCTGCAAGTCGAGGCCCAGTGCGTCCTGAGCGTCGAGGAGCTGCTGTAGCGGGACTGCGGTGATGGCCTCCCGAGTGGGCGGTACGCCGAGCTGCTGGGCCAGGTAGCCGCCGACGCGGGTGGCTGTTTCCGGTGTCAGGGCGTGCTGGCCGGCGCCGCTTTGGGCGATGGCGCGGCGGAACAGCCCGGCGGCACGCGGCATCGACAGCAGCGTGATGACGCTCATCGCGCCGGCGGATTGGCCGGCAATGGTCACGCGGGCGGGGTCGCCGCCGAAGCTGGCGATGTTGTCCTGGACCCACTGCAGGGCGGCGACCTGGTCGAGCAGGCCAATGTTGGCGACGCCGTCGCCGAGGAACAGGAACCCGTCGGCGCCGAGGCGGTAGTTGATGGTGACGCAGATGACGCCGTCGCGGGCAAAGGCGGTGCCGTCGTACTGCGGGACCGCGCCGGAGCCGTTGGTGAACGCGCCGCCGTGAATCCAGACCAGGACTGGCAGGCCGACGCGGCCCGGGTCGGGTGTCCAGACGTTGAGGTTGAGGCAGTCGTGGCCGGGGATGGCGGGCTCGGGCAGCAGCGCATCGAACGGCGGCTGGTAAGGGCTCTTGGAAACTGTAGGCCCGAACTGGCTGCAGTCCCGGATGTCGTCCCAGGATGGCGGCGGCTCGGGAGCGCGCATGCGTCGCGGGCCGATTGGAGCTGCGGCGTACGGGATGCCCTTGAACACGTGCATGCCGCCGGCTTGTGTTCCCTCGACTCGTCCCTGCCTGGTGTGAGCGGTGGCCATGCTTGTCGGTCCTCTCCCGGGTCTGGGTTAGTGGTCGGTGAAGGGTCAGTCGCTGCCGGGTGGGCCGGCCGGCGGTGCGAGGCCGCCGAGGTAGCTGGCTTCCAGGACCGCGGCCTGGGCGCCCAGCTCGGCCGCTGAGCCGGCTGTCACGACCCGGCCGCGGCTCAGTACGTACGCGCGGTCGGCCACGCTGAGCGCGGCCGCGACATGCTGCTCGACGAGCAGGACGGCCAGCTGCCGGTCGGCGGCGATATCGCGCAGGACCGGCAGCAGCCTGTCCAGCACCACGGGCGCCAGCCCGTGGCTGAGCTCGTCGATGAGCAGCAGCTTCGGATTGGCGACGAGTGCGCAGCCGAGTCCGAGCATCTGCTGTTCGCCGCCGGACAGCAGGCCTGCCTTGCGGCCCGTCAGCGGCCGGAGTGCCGGGAAGTGGTCGAGTACCTCGTCGGTGACGGCGGGCTTGCCGCCGTAGAGGCGGAGCCGCAGGTTCTCGGCGACGGTGAGCTGCGGGAAGATCCCGCGGTTCTCGGGCACCAGGGCGACGCCGAGGCGGGCGAGCTGGTACGGGCGCTGCCCGCTGGCCGGCTTGCCGAAGACCTCGATCTGGCCGCTCATCGGGGTCAGCTCGCCGGCGATGGTGAGCATCGTGGTTGTCTTGCCCGCGCCGTTGGCGCCGAGGAGCGCCACCAGCTCGCCGGCCTCGACGCGCAGGCTGATCCCGTGCAGCGCGGGGGCGTGCCCGTATCCGGCGGTCAGGTCGGTGACCCGCAGCGCGGCCGGGGTCATTGCCCGCACCTGCCGCATGCGCCGGCTGGGCCGGGTACTGGCGACGGCGTCGTGCCAGGTCCGGCTGCGTGGCCCAGGTAGGCGGCGATCACGGCCGGATCGCTGCGCACCGCCGCTGGCGGGCCGGCGGCAATCAGCTTCCCGAAGTCCAGGACGTAGATGTAGTCACAGACGCTCATGATCAGGCTGACATCATGCTCGACGAGCAGGATGCCGAGGTCGTCGCGGGTGACGATGCCGCGCAGCTCGCGTCCGAGCTGATCGGCCTGCGCAGCTGACAGCCCGGCCGCTGGCTCGTCGAGCAGCAGCACCTGCGGCCGCACGGCCAGTGCCCTGGCGACGCTGACGAGTTTCTGCTCGGCGAGGGTGAGCTGGCCGGGCAGTCGTTGCGCCAGTCCAGTGAGCCCGGCAGCGCCGAGCAGGCGATCGGCAATGCTGTCCGCGGTGCCGCGGCCGGGACGCAGGAGGTCCAGCATCAGGGCACCTGGCCGGGGCCGCCGGCCGGCTACGGCCAGGTTGCCAGTCACGGTGAGATCGGCGAACAGCTCGGTTGCCTGCCAGGTCCGGGCAAGCCCGCGGCGAGCTCTTAGGTGCGCCGGCAGCGCGTCAAGGCTGCGGCCGGCCAGCTGTACCGATCCGGAGTGGCGGGCGAAGCCGCTGATCGCGTCGAGCAGCGTCGTCTTGCCCGCCCCGTTCGCGCCGATCATGCCGACGATCTGGCCGGGCCGGACTTCCAGCGACACGGCGTCCGCGGCGACCATGCCGCCGTACCGGACCGTGACGGCGGACAGGCTGAGCGCCGCGGCGCGTGTGGCGCTGGCCGCCGAGCGGTCCGGCGTGCCAGCCGGGCTCCCCGGTGTGGCGAGGGCGGGCCGCTGTGGCGAACGGTCCAGGGCCCCGTCGGAGGCCTCTCGCATCACCACCTGCGAGTGCTCGTCGGCGGCGGGCGCGGCAGGATCTGACCTCTGCGCGTGTCGGCTCTCGAGGCGCCGGCGCCATGCTCCTGACATTCCTTCCGGGTTGAAGATGGCGGTCAGGATCAGGCCGGCGGCGACGATGAGCTGGTAGATGTTGCCCGACATCGGGACGAGCCTGTTAATGACCACGAAGACGATGCCGAGGGTCGCCAGCGTGCCGGCGGTCAGCGCGCCGCCGATGCTGGTGATGCCGCCGAGATAGGCGAGCATCAGCCAGGCCAGGCCGGTCAGCGCGGTGAACGACGCGACCGACACCGATCCGTAGCTGTAGCCGATGAGCGCCCCGCCGAGGCCCGCGATGAACGCGGACAGGGTGAAGCCGGTGAGCTTCGTGGCGGTGACGCTGATGCCGATGGAGGCGCTGACGCGCTCGTTGGACCGCACGGCCAGCATCCGCTGTCCGGTGCCGCTGCGGGTCAGGTTGGCCACGGCCCAGGCGGCCAGCGTCAGCACGATCAGGCACAGGATGCCGAAGCTGAGCCGGGCGGTGTCGGATCCGCCGCGGACGGACAGGTTCAGCCCCGGCATCAGGGGCGGCGGCACGACGGCCCCGAAGACGCCGCTCAGCGCGGTGTTGGAGAACACGGCCTGCTCGAAGGCCAGCCCGAGGGCCAGGGTGACGACCGCGAGCTGGGTGCCGCGGATCCGCAGCGCCGGCAGCCCGACGACGAGGCCGAGTCCGCCGGCGATGAGCGCGGCCAGGAGGGGCGCCCACGGGAACCCGAGGCCGGCCGAGGTGGCGAGCTTGGACAGCGCGAATCCGCCGACGCCGGCGAAGGCCGCCTGCGCGAAGGAGACCTGGCCGAGCAGCCCCGTCAGCACGACAAACGACAGCGCCACGAGGCCCATGATCATCGAGGTGATGATGCCGAACCGGTACGAGCCGCCGGTGACCAGCAGTGCGACAAGCCCGACGAGCAGCAGGCCGGCCAGCAGCCGGAACCGGTGGCGGACCACCGGCACTGCCGGCAGCCGGCCGGCCATGACCGAGTCGCGCGATGGCAGCGACTTGCCGAGCAGGAACAGCACCACGATGATCGCGATGAGCGGCACGGTCGAGGTGATTCCGGTGCCTGCCCACGACGGCCACCACAGCTGGCTGGACAGGTAGGTGACCCCCGAGCCGAGCATGCCGAGTACTAGGCCGGCGATGACGGCCGGGCCGATCGAGCTGAGACGGCCGGCCAGCGCGCAGGCCAGGGCGGGTACGACATACAGCGTGTACCCGGCGGCGCTGAGCCCGGTCACCGGCGCGGCTAGCACCACCATGAATCCGGCGATGCCGGATGCCAGCATCCACGACACCGCGGCGAGCCGGTCGGTGTTCAGGCCGGCAAATGCGGCTGTC
>DATHQE010000334.1:0-6389 GCA_035483035.1 Streptosporangiaceae bacterium
GTCGCCGGTCACCACGATGTCGACGCCAGGCAGTTCGCCCAGCTCACGCAGCTCCTTGGTGGTGAACTTGGCCTGGGCCGGACCCCGGCGGCCGATCATGTGCACCTCGCGCACCTTGCTGGCCATCAGCGCGTCGAGTACTGGCTGAGATACGTCGGTTTCGCGAAGTTCCTCTGGATTGCGCACCAGGATGCGCGCGACGTCAACAGCCACGTTCCCGACGCCGATGACCGCCACTGACTCGGCGTCCAGCGTGAACGCCGACGGCTCCACGTCCGGGTGGCCGCAGTACCAGTTCACGAAGTCGGTGGCCGCGATGCTGCCGGGCAGATCCTCGCCAGGGATGCCCAGGTGGCGGTCCCGCATCGCGCCCGTTGCGTAGACCACGCCGTCGTAGGCAGCCAGCAGATCGTCCCGGGTCACGTCATCGCCCAGGTGCACCCCGCCGATGAAGTTGACCCCGTCGTGCTCCAGCACATTGCGCAGATACTCGGCGATCGACTTGATCGACTTATGGTCGGGGGCCACGCCGTACCGGACCAGGCCGTACGGAGTCGGCAGCCGGTCCAGCACGTCGACTTGGATCGCCCGCGGCGGGTCTAGCGCTGCTGCCTGCTTGATCAGGGCCTCGGCCGTGTACAGGCCAGCGGGGCCAGACCCGATCACTGCTACCTGGAGAGTCTGCATACCACTAGATTCTGCCTTGTCCGCGCCACCGCTCGCGGCACGCCCGCGAGACCGGCTCCGCTGCGGCGGGCTGGCATCAGGCCGACACCGGCATCAGCTAGCGTGTGGCGCATGCAGGACGCGCATCAGGTCCCGGCCATCAGCCTCGAAGGGCGGGTTGCCCTGGTCACCGGGGCCAGCGGCGGCATCGGGCGGGCCATCGCGCTCGCGCTATCGGCCGCTGGGGCGAGCGTCGCCATCGGCTACGGCGCCAACGACGCAGCCGGTCATCAGCTAGCTGGGCAGATTACTGCGGCAGGCGGCCAGGCGGCCGCGCTGAGCGCCGACCTGGCGTATGCGGCTGAGGTCATCCGCCTGGCCGAGGAAGCCGAGGACGCCTTCGGGCCCGTCGACGTGCTGGTGAACAACGCCGGGATGGGCCGCAGGCAACCACTCGAAAGCATCGCCATCGAGGACTTCGACGAGACAATGGCAGTGAACCTGCGCGCGCCATTCCTGCTAGCCCAGCGGCTGGTGCCGGGCATGGCGAAGCGTGGCTACGGCCGGGTCCTGTTCATGTCATCGGTCGCGGCGTTCACGGGCGGCATCGTGGGTCCTCACTACGCCGCATCCAAGGCTGGCCTGCACGGGCTGACGCACTCGCTGGCAGCCCGGTTCGCCCGGTCCGGCGTCACGGTCAACGCCATCGCGCCTGCCCTGATTACCGACACCGGCATGCTGCCCGGCGAGGAGGACGAGCTGCGCCAGCGCGTCCCGGTCGGGCGACTCGGACGTCCGGCGGAGGTCGCCGACCTCGCACTCGCCGTCCTGCGCAATCCCTACCTGACTAGTCAGGTTATCTCTCTCGACGGCGGCAGCTACCCCCGCTGACCGGCCGGGCCCCTGGCCTGCGATCTCGCGCACATACGACACGGATTAGTCGGTGCCGAATCATTTGCTGGTGGAAAAGTTTCCTCAAGTCTTCCGCTAGCCGCCCATCGAAAGCCCCGTCCTCGGGAACACCCTCACCCGGACTCACGGCGGGGATGAAACGGCCATGGCCGTATGCGGGGGAGCTACATGTCGTCAGGCACAACGGTGCAGCGGAGCCCGGCGGCATCGGCTCGCCGCGCCATCGCCGTCTGTATGGGCAAGGCCGCGGGCACCGGCGTCCGCCATCTCGGCAACGGAGCTGGCGGCGCGATTCCGGGCCGGGTGACGCTTGCCATCGACCCGCGCGCCCTGGCGAGCCTCGCCGCCGAGATCGGACGTGGCTCGATCCTCGTGACCGGGTCCAACGGCAAAGGCACCACGTGCCGAATGCTGGCCCCGGTAATCCGAGCCGCCGGGCTGCACCCGGTGGTCGGCACCGAGCACGCCCATCAGCGGTCGGGACTGGCGGCGATCATGATCGGCCGGGCCGCGGCCACCGGGCACCTGCGCAGCGATCCGCAGGCGATCGGGCTGTTTGAGGTGCAGCATGAATCGTTCGCCGAGATCGTCCGGCACGTGACCGAGCCGACCGCGATCGTGTGCACGAACATCTTCCGCGGCCATCGCGCTGACGACCGCGAGCCAGGTCAGGTTAAGGCGCAGCTGGAGCGTGCCATCCGCTGGCTGCCCGCTAGCACGGCGCTGATCCTGAACGCCGATGACCCGCAGGTGGCGAACCTCGCGCCCGAGTTGCCGAATCCGCGGCTGTACTTCGGCCTGGCCGACCCCGCGCATGGCCGGGTACGCGCCGACCGGACAGTGGACTTCCCGCGCTGCCCGCGCTGCCAGGGCGAGCTGTCGTACACCTGCGTCTACTACGCCCACCTGGGTCACTGGGCGTGCGACGGCTGCGGCCTCAGCCGCCCGCAGCCGCACGTGCGTGTCACGAAGATCGGGCGGACAGGTTCGTCATCAACCCGCCTGCACGTGACGGCAGGCACCGCGCAGAGCGTGCTCGAGATCCCGCTGCCCGGGCTGTACAACGGCTACAACGCGGTGGCGGCGGTGGCGGCAGCAACGCAATGCGGGCTGCCCGACTGGTCGCTGGCTGCCGTCGAGCAGGTGACGGCCGGCTCTGGCCGGATGGAGCGCATCCGAGTGCCCGGGCACGACGTTTACCTGACCGTCGCCGAGAACGCGACCGGCTACACCGAGGTCCTGCGCGCCGTCCTCGGTGACGGCGAGCCCAAGCGCCTGCTGCTCGGGCTTGGCGAGTGCGCCGGTCAGCAGCCGGACACGTCCTGGATCTGGGATGTCGACTTCGAGTCGCTGACCGGCCTCGCGCCTGCCCCCGTCATATCCGGGACCAAGGCCGCCGATCTCGCAGTGCGGCTAAAGTACGCCGGCTGGCTCGGCGACGGCCAGGATCGAGGTCAGTCGGCCGGCGCGATCATCGAGACAGATCCAGTCCGCGCAGTGCAGGCCGCGATCACGGCCACCCCACCCGGCCACCCGCTCTGGATCGTGTCGACGTCGACCGCGCTGCGCAGTATGCGCCGGTGGCTCCGCCAGCAGGCGTCAGCAGGGTCGAGCTCAGCACGGTCGAGCTCAGCACGGGCCGGCTCAGCACGGTCGAGCTCAGCACGGGCCGGCTCAGCACGGGCCGGCTCAGCACGGGCCGGCGGCGCACGGTGGTCACGGGCATGAAGATCACCGTCGGCTATCTGTACCCCGACCTGATGTCGGCCGGCGCGGACCGCGGCAATGTCGAGACAATCGTCCGCCGCTGCGGCTGGCGGAACATCGCCGCTGCGGTCACCAAGCTCCGGCTGGGTGACAAGGTCGTGCCGGGCGAGATCGACCTCATCATGATCGGCGGCGGCGGGGAATCGCGCCAGCGCCTCGTCGCCGCGGACCTGTACAAGGTCAAGGGCGCGGGTATCCGTGACGCGGTCGCGGCAGGCGCTGCCGCACTGGCGGTCGGTGGCGGCTACGAGCTATTCGGCCGGTTCTGCCAGCCGGAAAAGGGCGCGGAGCTCCGCGGTATCGAGCTGTTCGACGCCTGGACGATCCGGCCTGCCGCTCATCCGGCCCGCGACGGCAGCACATCGGGCGCTCACGCGGACCGCGTTTTCGGCGACCTGGTGGTGCGCTGGGGCGATCGCCTGCTCGCGGGCTTCGAGGATCACAGCGGCCGTACCTACCTCAGCCCGGCCGCGCGACCGCTCGGCCGGGTCGTGCGGGGGCACGGCAACAACGGCGCCGGCAGCGAGGGGTGCGTCGTCGGCTCAGCAGTCGGGACAAACCTGCGGGGCCCGTGCCTGCCAGCAAACCCGGCGCTCGCTGATTTCCTCATCAGCGCGGCGCTTACCCATCGCTACGGCACCGCGGAGCTAGCTCCGCTGACCGACGAGCTCGAGGCGGCCGCGCACGACGCCACCCTCCGGCGCGCGCAGCAGGCTACTCGCGGCCTTGGACTGGCCCGCGCGCGCCGATGACGACAACAGGGCGGCCGGCGGCTGGCGCGCCGCTCGACCCCGATGGCACCACTGCGCCAGCTCCCCGTCAGCCGAGCATGGCCAGGTCCAGCAGCGTCATGGCGATCGGCACCATCGCCTCGCGCGCTACCGGTTTCGTCCGGACGGCCATCCTGCTGTACGCGATAGGTACGCAAGGCCTCGGGGACGCGTACAACATCGCCAATACCGTCCCGAACAACATCTACAGCCTCGCTCTGGGCGGCATCCTCACCAGCGTGGTGGTGCCGCTGCTGGTCAAGGCTGCCCGCACGGACGCCGACCGCGGTGAAGCCTACGACCAGCGGATGTTCACGCTCGGGGTGGCGGGGCTCGGCGGCATCACGGTGCTGGCGACGGCTCTGGCCGTACCGATCACGGCCGTCTACGGGCATGGCCTGGGCAACGCCGCGACGTATCACCTGACCGTCATCTTCACGTACTTCTTCCTGCCCCAGATCTTCTTCTACGGGGTCAGTTCGCTCGCCGGCGCGATCCTCAACGCCCGCGGCAGCTTCGCCGCGCCGATGTGGACGCCTGTCATCAACAATGTCGTGGTCAGCTTCGTCGGGATCGCCCTGATCATGCTGGCGGGCACGGGCCGGACGCCCGAGACCATCTCGCCTGGCGAGGTCCGCCTGCTGGCCATCGGCACCACGCTGGGCATAGCGGCGCAGACGGTCGCGATGTGGCCGTCAATGCGGAGAGTCGGCTTCCGGTGGCGGCCAAGGCTTGACCTCAGGCGGGCAGACATCGCGGAAATCGGCCGCATGAGCGGCTGGATGTTCTTCTACATCGTCGCGACTCAGCTGTCATTCCTGGTGACCGCTGTCATATCCAACTCGGCCGGCGCGCACGTCTGCAGGACCTGTGCGGGCGCCGGATTCGCCGCCTTCAGCAACGCCTGGCAGCTGTTCCAGCTGCCGTACGCGATCGTCGGCGTCTCGGTGATCACCGCGATGCTGCCGCGGATGAGCGAGCACGCGGCGGCCGGGTCCCACCAGCTGCTCACGCGCGACTTTTCCACCGCGACCCGGCTGTCGTCGGTCATCGTGGTCCCGTCAGCCATGATCCTCGCGGTGCTCGGCCCGCCGCTGGCGGCCGGGATCTTCGGTCACGGCAGCACCTCCACGGCCTCAGCCCGGTACCTCGGCGTCGTCTTCGGCGTCTTCTGCCTCGGCCTCCTGCCGTTCACGCTCTTCAATCTGCTGCTCCGCGGCTTCTATGCCACCCACGACAGCAAGACGCCAGCGCTGCTCGGCGCCGTCGGCATGGCGGTACGGATCGGCTGCAGCTATCTGGCCCTGGCCATCTTGCCGTCAGCGGACGTGGTCGCCGGCCTCGGCGTCGCCTTCGGCATCGGCAGTGTGGTGATGACCGTGATGCTGTGGCGCGTGTTCAGCAAGCGGGTCGGCGGCCTGGACACGCGCCGGATCACCGGGGCGCTGGTGCGCATGCACATCGCGTGCGTTCCCGCCGTCGCATTCGCCGCGGCCGCGTCGGTCGTGATCAGCGTGGCCGCTCCGGCCGGGACCATCACCGCGCTGGCGATCGTGGCCGTCGGCGGCACCGGCGGACTGCTGTTGTACCTGCTCACGGGGCGATACCTGCGCATCGACGAGATCGGCGAGCTCGCCAGCTCCGTGCGCGCCCGGCTGCGATTCGGATGAGTAGCCCTGCTCGGCACCGCAATACGGTCGTCAGCGTCCTCGCCGCGCTGGCCGTTCTGTCTGTCGTCGCCGGAGTCATCGTCGGCGCGATCGCGCTGCCCGTAGCCGGGATCGTCGGCATCGGGGCCCGTGATGCCGCCGAGACGTTCAACGGCCTGAAAGTGCCCGCCTTGTCGAGCGCGCCGACGCGGTCGGAGATCCTCGACTCCCGCGGCGGCGTGATCGCCTACTACTACCCGAATCACATTTACCGGATCCCCGTGAGCTACAGCCAGATCTCGCCGGATATGCGCGCGGCGATCGTGGCGATCGAGGACGCGCGCTACTACCAGCACGGTGCCCTCGATATCCGCGGCACCTTGCGCGCCATCAATACCGACGTCGCCGGCGGCCAGGTCCAGGGCGGCTCGACCCTGGCCCAGCAGTACGTCAAGAACGCGCTGCTGCTGACGGCCGCCGACGCCGCTGAGCAGCGGGCCGCAGTCGCCGACAGCGCGGCGCGCAAGATTCGCGAGCTGCGGATGGCCGCCAACGTCGAGCACGAGCTGACGCCGAATCAGCTGCTGGCCGCCTACCTGAACGTCGCGTACTTCGAGAACGAGGC
>DATHQE010000335.1:0-5322 GCA_035483035.1 Streptosporangiaceae bacterium
GATCTCTCGCTGCTGCCGCCGTCTGCCGTCATCGACGGCGCCGACCTCCGGATCGGGGGCTGCTCGCTGACCGAGCTGGCCGCCGAGTTCGGCACACCTTCCTTCATCATCGACGAGCAGGCACTGCGCGACCGGGCCCGCCAGTTCACCGGCGGGCTCGCAGCCCGGCATCCGCGCAGCAAGGTGTGCTTCGCGACCAAGTCGTTCCCGTCGGCATCGATGATCAGCATCCTGGCGAGCGAGGGCCTCGGGCTCGACGTCGTCGGCGCGGGCGAGCTGCACATCGCGCTGGCGGCGGGCGCCGACCCATCGGGCATCGTCATGCACGGCAACGCCAAGTCCGACGCGGACATCCGGGCCGCACTGGACGCCGAGATCGGCTACATCATCGTGGACGGCATGGATGACATCGAGCGGATCGACCGGCTTGCCCGCCGGCCGACCCCGGTGCTACTTCGGGTCAGTCCGGGAATCGAGTCGCACACGCATGCCGCGCTGGCTACCGGCGGCAAGGCCTCGAAGTTCGGCGTGCCGGTCGAGCAGGTCCCGGTGGCCCTGGCCCGGATGCAGGCCGCGCCGATGATCAGGATGCGTGGCCTGCATGCCCACATCGGCTCGCAGATCGTGAACCTGCAGCAGTTCGAGGCCGAGGTTGCGGCCCTGGCGACGCTGGGCGAGTTCGAGGTGTACGACCTTGGCGGCGGCCTCGGTGTCCGCTACGAGCAAGGCGACGTCGCGCCGACCATCGATGAGTACCTGCGGATGCTCGTCGACGCCGCGCACCGGCATCTGCCGCCCGGCATCGAGCTGATCATCGAACCGGGCCGTTCGCTCGTGGCGCCCGTCGGCGTCACGCTGTACCGGGTACTGACGATGAAGCAGTCCGGTCTTATGCACGTGGCCGTCGATGGCGGCATGGGCGACAACCTGGAGTACCCGCTGTACGGCCAGCGCTTCACGCCCCTCCTGATCGGCCGCTGGGACGAGCCGCAGGTGCTCGTGGACCTGGTCGGCCGGCACTGCGAGTCGGGCGACATTGTCACGCCCGAGGTCCTGCTCCGCAGCCCGCAGATCGGCGACCTTGTGGTCGTGCCGGTCACCGGCGCGTATTGCTTCACGATGCTCAACAACTACAACGGTGCGCTACGGCCGCCGGTGGTCTACCTCGCCGGCGGCATCGCGCGCCTCGGGGTCCGGCGAGAGACGCCAGACGAGCTGCTCGCCCGGGAGGTGAGCCTCGCCGCAGCGGCGCGGCCGGTGTAACAAGCGCTCGGCGCCGCAACCGGCCAGCGTCCTGAACCGGCCAGCGTCCTGAACCACCTGGGGTTCTGACCGCCCTAGCCGCCGCCGACGCCGAGCGCGGTCAGCAGGACCAGGGTGATCGTCGCGGCGGCGAACGCGCCGTGCGCGACCACCACGGGCAGGGGAAAGTTGCGCTCCGGCGGGCCGATGTCTGCTCGGTGCTCCAGCGTGGCGACCTGGCCGTGATCGGCTGCGATGACCAGACGCGCTTCGGCCAGCTCGGCCTGCCTGCGCTGGGCCGCGCGGCCGGCCCGGTACACACCCAGCCAGCGAACGGCCATGGTGATCCCGAGCGTCGCGGCGAGCAGCACGGCCCCGGCTGCTGTCCACGCCAGCCGGTCCTGGTCAACAATAAGGTAGCCAATCCAGGCCAGCAGGCCACCACCGGCGAGTAACACGTGGGCTGCCAGCACTGCTGGCGGCAGCCGGGTCGCGGCGACCGCCTGATAGTCCTTGTCATACTCGATCAGCCAGATGGACAGCAGGTACAGGCCAGCGCCGGCGGTCGCAATCCAGGTGGCGAGCGCGATCAGGCTCATGGGACTCCTGCGAGTACACGACAACGACGGTGGAGCACCGCCGCGCCGCGACGAGAACCGCCTGCCTGCTACACGGATGGCATGGCGGCGGAGTTCACGCGCGCACGTGAACACGAAGATAAATGTGTGTCCCGCGCCACAAAAGTCTTCGTGATCATGAAACGCACACGGTTCAGGCCGCGCGAATGCTCAGCGCGCTTGCCGCCCGAGCACCAGCACGCCCGACGTGGCGAACATGCCGCCGTTGCCCAGGATCACGCTAATCTCGGCGTCTGGCACCTGAGCCGGCGCTTCACCGCGCACCTGGCGCACGCCCTCCTGGATGGCGAACATCCCGTACATCCCGGTGTGGGTGTACGACAGTCCGCCGCCGTTGGTGTTCAGCGGCAGCTTGCCACCTGGCTCGGTGTTGCCCTCCGCGATGAACGCCCCCGCCTCGCCCTTGCGCACGAAGCCGAGCGCCTCCAGCCCGTAGATCGGCACGTGCGCGAAGGCGTCGTAGATCATCAGGTGCCGAACGTCCGCGGTCGTGATGCCCGCCTCGGCGAACGCGGCCTGGCCCGCCTGGCGGAACGCCTGCGACTCGGTGAAGTCCACCATCTGCGAGATCATCGGGGTCTCCATCGCCTCACCGGTGCCGAGGACGTGCACGGGCGGCTTGGGGAAGTCGGCCGCCCGGTCAGCAGCGGTGACGATCAGCGCGCCGCCCCCGTCGGTGACGAGGCAGCACTCCAGCAGGTGGAACGGGTAGGCGACCAGCCTCGACGCCAGCACGTCCTCGACCGTGATGAGGTCGCGAAACATGGCCCGCGGGTTGCGCGCCGCCCACTTGCGCTGCGCGACCGCGACATAGGCCAGCTGCTCGTGCGTGAGCCCGTACTCCTTCATGTACCGGAGCAGCGGAATAGTGAAGGTCGACGTCGGCCCGGTCGTGCCGTAGGGCGCTTCGAACTGGCCCGGCATCGACGACCCGCCGCGCGGCCACGGGGCCGCTCCGACCCTCGAGCGGCCTGACTCGCCGTGCGTGATCAGCACCGTGGTTGCATAGCCGGCCCGGATCGCCGCCGCGGCGTGCCGCACATGCAGCAGGAACGAGGTGCCGCCCACAGCGGTGCCGTCCATCCAGCGCGGTGTGATGCCGAGCGCGTGCGCGACCTGGACCGGACCGGGCGCGTTCACGGTGGCGACGCCGTCGATGTCACGCATGGTCAGGCCCGCGTCGGCGACGGCGTTGACCGCGCCCTCGATATGCAGCTGGAGGGTGGAGTGGTCCGGTAGCTTGCCGAGCGCGTCCGTCTCAGCTGCACCGGCGATGATCACACCGCGTTCCCGGCTCATTGATTTTCTCCTGCTGGCCCGAAGACGGGGAGGCTGATGTCACCGCGCTGCTCGAAGGTCACCTGAAGTGCCATGTCGAGGACCAGGTCCTCGGGCGTGTTCGGGATGCCGACGATGTTTGTCATCATGCGCGGGCCCTCGGCCAGCTCGACCACCGCGATGGCGTAGGGGGCGTCGTCTTCGAAGCCGCGGGCGGGCCGGTGGTTGATGACGTACGAGTAGAGCGTGGCCTGCCCGCTCGCGGTGAACCACTCGACGTCGGTAGAGCCGCAGGCCGGGCAGATCGGCCGCGGATAGAAGTACGGCTCGCCGCAGGCACGGCAGCGCTGGAGCATGAGCTCACCGCGGGCGCAGCCGTCCCAGAACGGCTGTGTCTCCGGCGTCGGCTCGGGGACGGCCTTGCTCATGCTCATACCGCGCGGCCGGGGGTCGGCCGGAACGAGCGCTCGACCTGAGCGGCCAGGTCCTCGAGCTCCCACGGCTCCTGGCCGATCAGCCGGACGACGGGTGCCATGTTGTTGTACAGAGATACCTCGAAGCCGGACGAGTGCACGATCCGGCCGGTCAGCCAGCCGGAGCGCTCGCTGGCTAGGTAGCCAACGACCGTGGCGACGTTGTCGGGCGAGCGCCTGAGGTCGTCGTCGGACGGCCGGTCGGTGCGCTGGCGCGCGGTTGGGATCGAGTCCGTCATCCGGGTTGCCGCGGCGGGGGAGACCGCGTTGCAGGTCACGCCGTACTTCCCCAGGGAGTTCGCGCAGGACCAGGTGAGGCCCACGATGCCCATTTTGGCGGCGGCGTAGTTGGGCTGGCCGGGGGCGCCGTGCAGGCCGGACACCGAGGTGAAGTTGATGATGCGGTTCTGTGCGGTCTCCTCGCGCAGCGACCGCCAGTGCGCCGCGGCGAACTTTGACGTGTTGAAGGTGCCCTTCAGGTGCACCCGGATGACGTCGTCCCACTCCTGCTCAGCCATGTTGAAGATCATCCGGTCGCGCAGGATCCCGGCGACGTTGACGAGCACGTCCAGCCGCCCGAATTCGCCGATAGCGCTCTTGATCAGGCCCTCAGCGGCCGCGTGATCAGAGACGTCGGCACCGTTGGCCACCGCCTTGCCGCCCGCCGCAGTGATCTCGGCCACGACGTCGTGCGCTGGCCCGGTATCGGTGCCGGAGCCATCGACTGCGGCGCCGAGATCGTTCACCACGACGCTGGCGCCCTCCTGGGCCAGCAGCAGTGCTGTGGACCTGCCGATGCCGCGGCCTGCCCCGGTGACGATCGCGACTCGTCCGTCCAGGCTGCCCATTGAGCTCACCCGACCCTTCATGATCACTAGATGCCCGATACTAGAACGCTCTTCTGGAATTATCACTGAGACTAAGGTCACATGTCTCGTACTGGTCCGCACGAGCTTGCAGCACCGCCCGCCGGACTGGCGGCTCTGCCTGAAGGGCGGTCGGACGTGGCACGATGCTTCGAGTGGCCAGCATGGCTGATGAGGTGGTGAGCACGGCAGTGACTGAGGCACAGGCGCGGAAGCCAGGTAGCGCGTCGTGGCAGTGGGGACGGACCGCGCAGACTCAGCGTGCGCTGCTGGATGCCGCCCGCGATGTGTTCGCCAAGCAGGGCTTCGCGGAGGCGAGCATCGCCGACGTCGTTGAGCGCGCCGGATCGAGCGTGGGCAGCCTCTACCACCACTTTGGCGGCAAGAGCGAGCTGTTCCTCGCGCTGTGGCACGAGCACCAGCAAGCCTATGAAGAGGCTGCGAGCACGGCAGTGGCGGCGGCGAGGCAGCGGGGCGTGACCGACCCGGCCGACCTGTTCGCAACCGGGGCGCGAGCGTACCTCGAGGGCAGCTGGCAGCGGCGCGACCTGTCGATGCTGTTTACGAGCGGGGACGGTCCGCCGGGGTTCGAGCTGATGAAGCGCCATCGCGGCCACGAGTGGATCCGGCAGAACGACGCGCTGCTGCGCCTGCCGGACACCTCACTCGACCGGTTGTACGCGGCGGTGCTGACGTCCGTCATCGGCGAGGGCGCCAGGGAAGTCGCGGCGGCCAGGACCCACACCCAGGCGGTGTCCATCATCGAGGCCGTCATCGAGTACGTGCAGCGCCTGATGGCCGCTGGGCCGGCCCGGCCTTGACGAC
>DATHQE010000336.1:0-20351 GCA_035483035.1 Streptosporangiaceae bacterium
CGGCCAGTGCACTCCCAGCCAGATCCTCGACCAGCCGATGACGGCCGCGTAGAGGACTGACGCGGCCCACATCGCGCGACGAGCCCATCCGGCCGGACGCTGGAGCGACGATCAGCTCCGGGCCATCCTGACGCAGACCGACGTGCTGCTGCCGAACGAGGAAGAGGCCAGGCGCCTCAGCGGCCAGCCGACTCTCGATGAAGCGATTAGGTCGCTGACGGGTGCCGGGCCAAAGGTCGTCGTTAAGCTAGGCGCTCGTGGCGCTCTGTGCGTCGATGGCACGCGATCGCATTGGATCGAGCCGCCCCCCGGCCAGGGGCCAGTCGTTGACACAACCGGTGCCGGCGACTGCTTCAATGCCGGCCTCATCACCGGGCTGCTGCGCGGACTGGACCTGCCGGCTGCCGCCGGGCTCGGCTGCGCAGTCGGATCGGCCTCCACGAAGGCCGCTGGCGGAACAGCCGCCGCGCCGGACTTTGCTACTGCGATGGCGCTCGCCGAGACTGTCACCATCAAGCCACGCTGGCAGTAGCCCTACGGAGAAACGCGGCCCGTCGGCGGGCTTCGGATGAGCGGGCACATCCGCTCGGCTGACGGTGGCCAGGACAGCCACGGCCAGCAGAACGCCAAGGGCGGCGGTTGCCACATCGGGCATCGTGTACGGGTTATGGAAGCCAGACGCGGACGCTTGGGGCGCTGACGCGACACCAATGAGCAGCGCCGCCCAGGCCGCCCAGCGCCGGCCAGCCCGGTAACCCCGGGCCGCGGTCAGGCTGACTACGGCCGCGACCAGCCCGGCCGCGACCAGCCCGACGGTCGGGGCGATATGCCGGTATGTCAGCAGAACCAGGCTGCAGCGGGTGAGATCGAGCCCGGCGGCGCCGATCAGCATGGCCGCGATCAGGCGCATACCCGCCGGGCGGCCCGCGGCCGCAGAGGCCGTTCCGGACGGCGCACCAGCAGCCGGGACGCCTAGGCGTGCACGGGTGCGGATCAGCACGCGATCGCGTCGTTCTCGTGCAGCTGCTGGCGCAGCGCCTGCAGCGCGTAGTGCATGCGTGATCTGGCCGTGCCGTGCGGGATGCCAAGTTCCCTGGCAACAGCCGCCAGGCTGCCACCGTGGTAGAAGGCCTCGATCAGCACTGCTCGGTGCGCTGGCGAGAGGTGCTGTAGTGCGGCCGACACTAGCTCCCGATCCAGCACCTGGTCCAGGGCAGAGTCGGTGCCGCAATCCTCGTCTGGCTGCGCCTGGACGACGACGGGGCGTGCTCGTGCGGCCCGGTCCGCGTCGATCAGCAAGTTGCGCGCGACCCGGAACAGCCATGGCCGGATCGGCCGGTCGTCAGCGCCCAGCTTGGACAGGTGTCGCCAGGCCCGGATGAAGGTTTCCTGCACGACGTCGTCCGCGCTCGCGCGGTCGGTGCAGAACCGCTCGACGTAGACGCGCAGGGCCTCCGCGTGGCGGCAATACAGCTGGCGGATCGCGGCATCGGCGTCAGCGGGCAGCTGGCCGCCGGGATCGCACGTGATAGCAGACATACCTACTAACACGACTAGTAGAGACGTGCCGTTCAGCCAACGGGAGCCCGAAAATCCGGCCCGCCGCTTGAACCGCACGTTTACCCTATGCGTGTTAGTAGACAGGGGCGGTGCGCCGCTGGCTGGCCATGTCCGGGAGTGCGGGATGCGAAGATTCGGTGAGCTGGAAGCAGTGATCATGGAGCGATTGTGGGAACGGGGCCGTCCGGCGCTGGTCCGTGAGATCCTCGAGGACCTGAGCCAGGATCGGGCCATCGCTTATACCACCGTGATGACGGTAATGGACAATCTGCACCGTAAGGGATGGTTGCGCCGGGAACGGGACGGCCGTGCCTGGCGTTACGAGCCGACCGGCTCCCGGTCCGGCTACACGGCGGCGCTGATGAACGAGGCGCTCGAAACCAGCGCGGATCGCCGTCGGGCCCTCGCGCATTTCGCCCTCCAGATGAGCCCGCACGACGCCGCGGTCCTGCGTGACGCGCTCGATCAGGCGCTGCACGAGTCTGAGACCGGCGAGGCCCAGTGACCGTCGCGGCGGTCCTGATTGCGTTCGCGATCGGCGTCGGCACGCTCGGCAGCGCGCTGCTCGCCAGAGCCCGGTGGACGGCCAGGGCGCCGCTCCTGGCCATCGTCACGTACCTGGCCGCTGAATGGTCTGTCGTCGCCGCGCTCGGACTGGCCGGCTTGACGCTGGCCATCCATGCCACTGCCCTGGGTGGCGGCCTCAGCCACCTGATCGGCGCTTGCGTTTTGCGGCTGCGCGAGACTTATGGCACGCCCGGCGGTGCCACCGTCGCCGCGATCGGCCTGACCCTCGCGGGCGCCGTCGCGGCCCGCACGGTGCTGACCGCCATGACTCATCTGCGCAGTGCGGGACAGCAGGCGCTCCTGCACGCAGAGACGGCACGGCTCGTCGGCCGTCCCGAGCCCTCGCTCGGCGCCGTGCTCGTGGAGCACTCCGATCCGGTTGCCTACTGCGTCGCCGGCCGGCATCCGACGGTGATTCTGAGCACCGGGGCTGTGCAAGCGCTCGAACCTGCTCAGCTGTCGGCGGTACTGGCGCACGAGCGAGCTCACCTCACCGGCCGCCATCACCGGCTGCTGGCCCTGGCACGCATCGGCCGCTTGGTGTTGCCCTTCCTGCCCTTGATGCGTGATGCAGATGCGCAGGTAGCGCGTCTGGTCGAAATGCACGCCGACGACGCAGCCGCACGGGCCGGCGATCCTCGCTCGCTCGCCACAGCGCTGGTGGTTCTCGCCACTGGCACTAGTCCCGCCCCGGCTCTAGCCGCTTCTGCCACCGACTCGGTGCAGCGGATCCGCCGGCTGCTGCTGCCTGCCGAGCCACTCGGCCGCGCACGGCGCCGGCTGCTCAGGGCGACGGCAGCCTCGCTGGCGGTGACCCCGGTCCTGCTGGCCCTAGCCCCGGCGATGCTGGCCCTCGCACTCGGACGGGTCGCCTAGCACCGGCCGGAGCGGAACCGGAGGAGATATGAAGAACCCTCAAGGCGGGCGGCTCCGCTACTGGCGGTCACTCAGGTGCCGCATCCACGCGTCCGCCCGCCGCAGTGCGGAGCGGGGCCGTGCCTCGGGCCAGACAGCGCCGGTCCGGATCGTGCGCGGCACAACGGAAGCTGGCGGCATTAGCGGTCGCGACGTTAAGGCTGGCGAGACTAACGCTCGGCCGGCTAGCGCGAGCCGGGATGCGATCGGGGAATCGGTGGCTACCGCCATGCAGGCGGCGATCGGGCTTCTCACGGCGAGCCTGGATTCTCCAGAGCTGGAGGCGCGCGCGCTGCCGGTTCTCATTCCGCATGACGCGGACGGCCTCGGTGATCTTATGGCCGGCCTGCACCTGATATCCGAGCTGATGATCTACGAGCTGCATGAGGCGACCGGAGAGCCGCCGGACGCCATCTTGCAGCGACTTGCTCTTCTGGCGGAGCATCGCCGCGGAATGCCCTCCGCCGGTTAGAGCAGCCGATCTCCTGAACGGGCGGAATCTACTAATCGTGTTAGTAGGCATAGCCAACCGCTTAGCGAAGGAGATGCCGTGACTACGACGCTCGACACTCAGCTCAGGCCCGACACTGAGCTCAGGCCCGACACTGAGCTCAGGCCCGGCGAGCAACCCCGGCTGGCCACCGGCAGCTGGCGGCTCAGTCCGGCACATTCGCACGCATCGTTTGCCGCGCGGCTGGCCGGCCGTTGCGTGCAGGGCCAGCTGCCCCTGACCGGCGGGGTGCATATTTCTGAGCCGATCGAGGAGTCAACAGCGCGGCTGACGGCCAGCACCGGCGCCGTTAGCACCGGGTCACCGGTCCTGGATCGCGTGCTGGCCGGGCCGGCCTTCCTGGACGCCCGCTCCTACCCGAACATCAGCTTCCAGTCTGACCTGCTGGTCTGGGTACCGGCCGGCTGGCGGGCCATTGGCCGCCTGCAGGTCAAGAACGCCGAGCATGAGCTCGCCTGCCAGTTCGGCGTGCGCCTGGACGCCGCACGGCCGGGTGGCGCGCCTCGCCTCGTCATCGCCTGCAGCTGGGTCATTGACTCGACCTGGGTCACCAGCCAGCGGATCCCCGCACTTGGCCGCCGTGTCGTGATGAGGTGCTCATTTCATCTTGACCCGGACATATGAAGTGGCCGGGGCGGCTGAGAGGCGCGGAACGCCGCTTCTCCGAACACGCACCGCGCGCCAGCTTCGCGGCTGCCCTGCCGGCACCCGCCCGCAATAACCCGGCTGCCGACTGAACCGTACGTCGCTACTAATCGTGTTAGTAGATAGCCATCAGTCAGCGGCAGGAGCGATGCCAGACCCGTGAACAGCACCCGCCCGGCCCGCCCGGCCACCACTCATGTATCGACGCAGGAGGAGAACCGCTGAGATGATCGAGACGCACACGCGCCCGCAGTGGCCGGTGGACGACACAATGCCGACGAAGGACCCGGTCCTGCCGACCGGCGGGTTGCAGCGTGGCGGACGGCTGGCGATGCTGCCACTACGGCATGCCGGGCGCACCGTCGCCGCCGCCACCCGGCTCTCCCGGGCGGCTGGCGATCAGGTCGCTGCTCGCACGGCCGAGCAGCTGTTCTCCACCCTGGGCGAACTCAAGGGCGGGGCCGCAAAACTGGGTCAGGCAATGTCGGTGTTCGAAGCGGCGATGCCAGAGGAAGTCGCGGCGCCATACCGGTCGGCACTGCGACGCCTTACGGACGCTGCGCCAGCCATGCCGGCTGAGGTCGCTCGCCGGGCAGTGGCGGCTGACCTCGCCGCTGCGTACGGACCAAGCTGGCAGGAGCGGCTCGTCGCATTCGACGACCGGCCGGCGGCAGCGGCTTCGATAGGCCAAGTGCACCGCGGACAATGGCGGGACGACGATGGCCAGGTCGTCGACGTGGCGGTCAAAGTGCAGTACCCGGCTGTGGGCAAGGCACTGCGCTCAGACCTTCGCCAGGCCAGGCTGCTCGCGCGTGTGATGGCCCGGCTCACCAAACTGAACGTGACCGGGCTCGCGGACGAGCTCGCCAAGCGCATCGTCGAGGAGCTGGATTATGTACGCGAGGGACGTGTCCAGGCGGAGGTCGCGACCGCGTTCACACGCGGCATCCCGGATGCACTCGCCCGCGCCCACGCCGCGGGGGTGCACGAACCGCCCGGCCGTACCAGCGTCACGGTCCCAGTCGTGTATGCGGCAACGCCACAGGTACTCATCACCGGCTGGCTGGAGGGAGTGAGCCTCTCCGTGCTGCTGGACGGGCGCACGGATCTGCTTCCGGTGGGGTGGCGCGAGCTCGGCAGCGGCGACGCAGCGGACCTGGCTGCACGGCTGCTCGGGCACGCGATATATGCGCCTGCAGCGTGCGCCGGCTGGATGCACGCCGACCTTCACCCGGGCAACTTCCTCCTGCTCCCCGGCGGACGGCTCGGGATGCTCGACTTCGGCGCGGTCGCCGAGACACCCGGCGGCATCCCGGCACCGTTCGGGCAACTCGCCGCCGCAGTGCTCGCCGCGGACGGGCCGGCGGCGATCAGTCTGGCCCGGCAGGCCGGAGCCCTCGCCCCCGACGCCCAGGTTGATCCACGTCTGATCCTGGAGCTACTCAACCCCATCGTGGCCACCGCGGCCGCCGACAGTTTTGCCTACTCCCGGCCCTGGTTGCGCGAGCTCATGGCCCACCTCACCGAGCCGCGCTTCGCCCCAACCTTGCGCAACCTGACCCCGCCTGCCGAGTACGCCCTCGTCTGGCGCGCGACCCTCTCAGCCGCTGGGCTCTTCGCCCAGCTAGGTGCGACCGTGCCCACCCGCGGATTCCACCTGGCCTACTCCCCAGGATTCCGCAGCAGCATCCCCCGCGCCCCGGCCGCGGCCGGTGCACCGGCATCACCGCCGCGGCAGGCGAACGCCGCCAGCCTCCGGCCTCGCATACCGACCGCCGCAGGTCCGGTTCGCTAGCACCGCTGCCGCGCCGACAAAAGGCTAGATCGGAGTTGAGTGATGAGCCTGCCAGCCAGCCAGCAACGAATACTCGACCGGATCGAGCATTCGCTGCATGTCAGCGACCCTCCCCTGAGGTCCATGTTCGCAATCTTCACGAAGCTGGTCAGGGAGGAGGGAATGCCACTGCCGGAGGAACTTGCCAAGCCGTTGCCGCGAATGAGCCGTTTCGAGCCGCTGGCGCGACACAGGCGGCGGCCGACGGCAGGCGCACCCGTGCGGGGCGCCCCCGGCAGCGGACTGCGCGCGGTCATCCTCATCTTGATCGCGCTGCTGTGGCTGACCCCAGCAGCCTTTCTTGGCCGTGGCCTGAGCGCGCGCCGTAGCTCCGGCGATTCAGCGTCAGAGCACCGCACCTGGACTAGTCCCGGCCAAAATCTGCCTGCTAGCGCGCTACGGGTGTGCATCAGCAGCCGGAACGCGGAGGCGCGCCCCGATCCACATCAGCGTCGGGAGCGCGGGCACAGTGCCCTCCTCGGACAGGGGACTGTCCAGCCGGCGCCGTACCTGCCGGAACGGGCCGCTGAGCAAATACTCGCCAGTGTCGGCATCGATCACCGGCGCTCGCTGGCGGCTCGGCTGGTCCATATCCCAGTCGTGGCCGGCCCACTGATGGTCAGCGAGGTCAGGTGCCTGAGCATCCCGGCGGACAGCTGCACGCGGGAGGACTTTCATGCTGAGGGCTGGCCGAAGGCGCACAGGCATGGCTGAGTCATTCGGGAGCGCACGGCGCCCGAGCATAATCCCCGCTGGGGCCTGACAACATGTCTGCCTGGCTCGTCTGGGTGATCGTCGCAGCTGCGCTGAGCGTCGTCGAACTCGTCACCCTGACCGTCGCCGCCGGTCTCCTGGCCGCCGCCGCCGCGACGGCGGCGGTGACCGCGGCGCTGGGGGTCGACACGGCGGGGCAGGCGGCGGCGTTCGCGATCGCAGGCGGCGTGTCGGTAGCGGTAGCGCTGCCCGCAATACGCCGGTACCGCCGGGCCGCCCGTCCCGCCGCCCGCAGCGGCGTCGCCGCCCTAATCGGCCGGACCGCACTCGTCATCGAGCCGGTCGACGCACACCACGGCCGGGTGCGCATCGGCGGTGAGCTCTGGTCAGCCCGCGCGTTCGCGCCCGGGCAAGTCATCCCGGCCGGCGCGGTTGTCGACGTCTTCGAGATCGACGGCGCGACCGCGCTTGTCTACTCACAGGAAATCTGCTCAGAGGAAAGGTCATGATCGCACTAATCGTCATCGCCATTGCCGCCGCCATCGTGCTAGTAGGCTTCGGCCGGGCGGTCCGCATCGTCCCGCAGGCACGGGCCTACGTCATCGAGCGACTGGGTTCCTACAGCCGGACGCTTGATGCCGGCCTCAACACCGTCGTACCGTTCATCGACCGGGTGCGGACCCGGGTGGACCTGCGGGAGCAGGTCGTCTCATTCGCGCCGCAGCCGGTCATCACCGAAGACAACCTCGTCGTTCGCATCGATACGGTCCTGTACTTCCAGGTCACCGACCCGAAGGCGGCCACCTACGAGGTGGCGAACTTCATCCAGGCTATCGAGCAGCTCACCGTTACGACGCTGCGCAACGTGATAGGCGGCATGGATCTGGAACGTACCCTGACCTCACGGGAACAGATCAACGGGGCGCTGCGCGGAGTCCTCGACGAAGCCACCGGCAAATGGGGCATCCGGGTCAACCGTGTCGAGTTGAAGGCCATCGACCCCCCAGGTTCCATCATTGACGCAATGGAGAAGCAGTTGCGCGCCGAACGGGACAAGCGCGCAGCAATCCTGACCGCGGAAGGCAGCCGGCAGTCACAGATTCTCACCGCCGAAGGTGCCAAGCAAAGCGCGATCCTCACCGCCGAGGGGGCCAAGCAAAGCGCGATCCTCACCGCCGAAGGCGAACGACAGGCCCAGGCACTCGTAGCCCAGGGACAGGCCGACGCCATCGGCACCGTATTCGAAGCGATCCACCAGGGACGGCCGGACCCTGAACTGCTCGCCTACCAGTACCTGCAGACGCTGCCCAAGATAGCCAGCGGCGACGGCAACCACACCTGGCTCATCCCGAGCGAGCTCACCAGGGCACTTGACGCGGTCGCGGCCGGGTTCGGTGACCGCCGGACCCAGGCAGCGGCCGCACCAGCCCCGGCCATCCCGGCGCCCGAATCGGTGGCTCCGGCGCATCTGACGCCAGCCGTGTCCACAAACGGACACGTCTCCCGGACCTGAGCGCGTGACAGCAGTCGCCACAGGCCCGACCTGGCCGGGCTGAGAGGAATCTTGCCTAGTGCGTGAACGAGCCGAATGTCCTGCCCGTGTCACTAGGAAGGGCTGTAGGAGTACGGCGGCGCAGCTGAGTCCGGGGGTGGAAATGCGTCGGCTAGGTGAGCTGGAAGCGGTGATCATGGACCGGCTGTGGGAGCAGGGCCGTCCGGCCCTGGTCCGCGAGATGGTCGACGATCTGCATGCGGAGAGGCCGCTGGCCTACACCACCGTGATGACGGTGATGGAGAACCTGTACCGCAAGGGCTGGCTGCGGCGGGAGCGGGATGGCCGGGCGTGGCGGTATGAGCCGACCGGGTCCCGGTCGGCCTACACTGCGGCGCTGATGAACGACGCGCTGGGCACCAGTAACGACCGGCGCACGGCACTGGCGCATTTCGCTATGCAGATCAGCCCGCACGACGCTGCGCTCCTGCGCGAGGCGCTCGACCATGCGCGCACTCAACTCGGGGCCGGCGCGGACCGTTGACCATCGCCGCGGTTCTGATCGGCTATGCGGCCTGCATGGGCACGCTGGGCGCCAGGATGCTGGGCCGCGCCCGCTGGACAGACCGGGCTCCGCTGCTGGCGATCGTTACCTACCTGACCGCTGGGTGGTCGGTCGTGGCCGCGCTGGGCTTGGCCGGGCTGACGCTGGCGGTTCACGCGACCGCTCTAGGCGGCGGGCTGAGTCACCTGATCGGGGCCTGCGTGCTGCGGCTGCGTGCCACTTACGGCACACCGGGGGGCGCCACCGTCGCCGGGCTCGGCCTCATCCTGGCGGGTGCTGTTATCGCCCGGACTGCCCTGACGGCCATGACCCACCTGCGCGCCGCCGGACAGCAGGCCCTGCAGCACGCCCAGACCGCCCGGCTGGTCGGGCGTCCCGAGGCGGCCCTGGGCGCCGTGCTGGTGGAGCATCCCCAGCCGGCTGCCTACTGCGTCGCCGGCCGGCATCCGACGGTGGTCCTGACCACCGGCACGCTTGACGCGCTCAATGCCGGCCAGTTGAAGGCTGTCCTGGCGCACGAGCGAGCTCACCTCGCCAGCCGCCATCACCGGCTTATCGCGCTGGCCAGGATCGGCAGCCTGGTACTCCCCTTCCTGCCCCTGATGCGCGACGCGGACGCGCAGGTAACGCGGCTGGTCGAAATGCACGCCGATGACGCGGCCACGCAGACCAGCGATCCGCGCTCGCTCGCCACCGCCCTGGTCGCTCTGGCCACCTCCGGCAGCCCCGCTCCGGCTCTCGCCGCTGCTGTCACCGACTCGGTGCAGCGGATCCACCGCATCCTGGGCCCGCCAAGGCCGCTAAGTCGAGCGCGCCGCCAGCTGCTCCGGGCCACCACTGCCGCGCTCGCCTTGACCCCGGTGCTGCTGGCCCTGGCGCCAGCCATGCTCGCACTCGCACTAGGACGGGTCACGGGCGCCTAGGCAGACCCGGCGCGCCCGGATTGCGCGCCAGCGCTCAAGGCGGCTAGCCGCAATGTGGCAGATGACGCCGCCCCGTGAACCGGCTTATCCCCTATCGATGTTAGTAGCCAGAACGGCCGCTCTGTCGCCTGGGGCGCCGGGGGCTGGATACCGGCCAGTGCCGAAGCGGCGCGCCAGCGCGCCTGGCCAGCGAAGGAAAGGCCGATACCCGCCATCCAGGCTCATATTCATCTTGGCCCGGACATGTGAGCGTCACGGCATCGCGCGAGTGTGACGCAGGTCGCACCCGGCAGACTGCGTCTTCGTGAACCGTCCCGCGTCTCCTATGCGTGTTAGTAGTTGAGAGCGGCGCTGCCGCTGCCCAGCGCGGCGCCAGGCCCGCTGGGGCGGTCCCGGCAATAGGAGGACACCACATGTTTGCTCGTCTTGGCCCGGCCCAGCCAGCGCAGGGCGCCGATGTGATCGCGCGGGCGGTGGGCGCGCTGGCGCTGGCCGCGCTTGCGGTCATCCACGTGGTCGACCTGCCGGGCACGCTAGGCCCGACCCCACTGGTGGGCGCCGGCTACCTCGCGATCATCGCGGCCGCGGTCGTGACCGGCGGCTTGATGATCACCCGGTCACACTGGCTGGCGTGGGCAGCGGCCGGCGGCGTGGCCGCCTCGGCGATGGGCGGCTACGTGCTGACCCGGGCAGTCCCTGGCGGCTTCCTCGGTGATCACACCGACGTCGGCAACTGGCGCTGCCCGCTGGGCATTACCGCGCTCAGCGTGGAGGCGATCCTCATCTTGCTCGTCGTGCTCGCCGCCTGGCAAGCGCGATCCCGGCGCACGACGCCGCAGCCCCAGCCGGAGCCGGCCCGGCCCCGGACACCCGAATTCAGCCAGCGGTAAGCGCCGCTGATCAGCTGGCTCGGCCCGGCCCGGCCCGGCCGGGCCGAGCCGCCCGGACGGCCACCAGACCCAGACATGCCGGGGATGCCCCGGCCACCAGAAGGAGCACTGTTATGCGCATGTCCCAGCCTGGGCCGCGAGGCCAGGCAAGCGCGGCCGGGTGGCGGCGGTGGCTGTTCCCGGTAACCGTCGCAGCCGGCTTGGCGGGCCTGCTGGCCCTGTCGGGCGGCCACCCGGCGGGCGTGCCGCTGACCTACACGCAATTCGTCGCCGATGTCGGCGCGGGGACGGTCCGCGCAGTCACCATCGGCCCGGCGGGCCAGGTCACCGGCAGCCTCGCTGACGGGCACTCGTTCACCACCACCATCCCGGTCGCACTCGGCGGCAACACCCTCGCTGGCGACCTGGCCGCCCACCACGTCCAGGTCAGCGCCACTACCGGCACGTCCTCCCCGTTGCTGTCAGTGCTGCTCGGCCTGCTGCCTCTGCTGCTGATCGGCGGCCTGGTGTACATGTTTGTCCGCACCACCCGCCGACACGCAGGCGGTCTCGGCGGACTGGGCGGGGCCGCCGGGCTGGCGAAGGCCAAGGCACGCGTCATCAATGACGAGCGCCCGGTCACCAGGTTCGCGGACGTAGCCGGCTACCCGGCAGTCAAGGCCGAGGTCACCGAGATCGTCGAGTACCTGCGCGACCCGGCCCGGTACCACCGAGCCGGGGCCCGCGGGCCACGGGGCGTGCTCATGGCCGGGCCGCCGGGTACCGGTAAGACCCTGCTCGCGCGGGCGGTGGCGGGCGAAGCCCACGTCCCCTTCCTGTCCGTCTCCGGCTCTAGCTTCGTGGAAATGTTCGTCGGCGTTGGCGCGGCCAGGGTCCGGGACCTATTCGAGCAGGCCCGCACCCTCGCCCCGGCCATCATCTTCATTGACGAGATCGACGCCCTCGGCGCCCGCCGTGACCACAGCGGCTTTTCTGGCCACGACGAGCGAGAGCAGACCCTCAACCAGCTGCTCGCCGAGATGGACGGATTCGACCAGTCCGGCGGGGTCGTGGTGCTCGCCGCCACCAACCGGCCGGACGCACTGGACCCAGCTTTGCGCCGGCCAGGCCGCTTTGACCGGGAAGTGCTTGTCCCGCTGCCCGACCGGGCTGAGCGTCGCGCGATACTCACCGCCCACGCCCATGACAAGCGTCTCGCCCCAGACGCTGACCTGGATCAGGTGGCCGCCGCGACGCCGGGATTCTCCGGTGCTGACCTCGCCAATCTGCTGAACGAGGCCGCGGTCAGCGCCGTCCGGGCCGATCGCATCAGCCTGACGGCCGCCGACTTTGCCAGTGCGCGCGATCGCGTGCTGCTCGGCACCCGGCACACCAGCCCGCTCGCCCCCGGCGAACTCGCCACTGTCGCCGTGCACGAGGCCGGTCACGCGCTGGTCGCCGCGCTGTCCCCGCACGCCGATCCGGTCAGCAGGGTCACGGTCCTCGGCGCCGGGCAGGCTCTCGGCCTCACCGAGATGCTGCCCGTCGATGACCGGCGCCTCTATGGCGAGAGTTATCTCGCCGACACCCTCGCTGTGCGGCTGGGCGGCCGCGCCGCCGAGCGACTGGTCCGCGGTGAGGCATCCACGGGCGCCGCCGACGACCTGGCCTCTGCCACAGCGCTGGCTACCCAGATGGTGTGCGAGTTCGGGCTGAGCGACAAGGTCGGGCCGGTCAGCTACAACGCCCTACCGGCTGGCCACCCGGCCGGCGCCGCGGCGCGCGGCTTCTCCGAGCACACCCAGTGGCTAGTCGACCAGGAAGTCGCGGCGCTCCTGGCAAGGGCCGAGGCCCGCGCTCGGGAGCTGCTCAGTCGCCACCGCGAGGCGCTCGCTCAGCTGACGGCCGCCTTGCTGGCGCAGGAAACCATCAGCGGAGACGAGGTGCGCGCCCTCGCGGCGGCTGAGCGGGCTCCGCTGCCGATCGCGCCGCCCGGTGGGCACCCGCTGCCCGGCGGGCACCCGATGGCCGGCTGAACCGGGATAGCCGGCTGAACCGGATGGCTCTACTAACCGTATTAGTAGATAACTCACTCAACACGGAGGACTCAAATGAAGCGCCCACGGATCATCATGGCCGGCATCGCGCTGGCCGCTGTCGCGACTGCTGGCGGCCTCACGGCAGCCGCCGCAAGCAGTTCGACCCCGACTGCCGCGGCCAGCGCGGCGTCAACGAACAGAATGTCGGCCACGGTCCGCACCGCGTCGGCGAACGTCGCAGGCAAGACTGAGACGATCCTCGTCACCAGCCAGGGCCTGCCGCTGTACATCTACCGGCCCGACACCGCGACGAAGTCGCTGGTGACCGGCGGGCTGGCGCGGTTGTGGCCGCCGCTGACCGCGCCCGCCGTCGCAGGCGCCGGTGTGACCGGCAAGGTCGCCGTGCTCAAGGACGTCAACGGCCAGCAGGTCACCTACAACGGCCACCCGCTGTACACGTTCGTCGACGACCACGCCGGCCAGGTGACCGGCCAGGGTGTCCAGAACTTCTTCGTGGCCACGCCCGGCATCGCCTCGATCACCGGGGCTGGGTCAACAGCACCCGCCAGCTCGGCCGTCCCGGCCGGCGGATACGGCTACTGAGCAGGCGACGCGCCTGCCGGCAGACATGACACTCACCACAAGCGCATCAGCTGGCGCAGCCCGCAGGCGCGCCGTCAGGGCCGCCGCTGCGACAGTCGCAGTGGCGGCCGTGGCCGCTGCGGCGGTTATCGAGCGAGCCTCAATAACCGCGTCGTTCACGGTACTGGGTCAGCTGCACTGGCTCTGGATACCTGCCGCCATCGCCGCGGAGGCGGCATCGATGGGCGCATTCGCCTGCATGATGCGCCGACTGCTCGCGACCGGCGGGGCCAGCGTGGGCGTCCGGTCCATGCTGGCCACATCCTTTGCCGCCAACGCGCTGTCAGTCTCGATTCCGGTGGCCGGGCCGGAGCTCGCGACGGCTTTCACCTTCCGCCGCTTCAGGCGGCACGGAGCTGACGCTCCGCTCGCCGGATGGTCGCTGCTGGCCGGCGGCGTGGTCTCGTTGGCCGCCGGCGGCCTGGTCGTGGTTGCTGGCGGCCTGGCATCCGGCAATGGCCTGGTGACCGGCTTCGCTGTGCCGGGCGGCGTGCTCGCGGTCGTCGCGCTGCTCGCCCTCGGATCGGCCGCGCGCAGACCGCGGCTGCGCGCCGGGCTCGAACGGCCAGCGACCTGGGTGCTGCGGCACATGGCCCGGCTGCTACGCCGCCCGGCCGAGGATCCCGGCGCGATCATCGGGGCCTGGGCAGAACGGCTGGGCTCACTTCAGCTCGCGCCGTCCGGCTGGATGACGGTGACCGGCCTGGGCGTGGTCAACTGGCTCGCTGATGCGGCAGTCCTCGCCGTGAGCATCCGCGCCGCTGGCGGCCCCGTTCCCTGGAATGATTTTTTGCTTGTCTACGGTTCCGGAGTCGCGGCGCAGAGCCTGAACATCA
Organism: Streptosporangiaceae bacterium; assembly: GCA_035483035.1. Taxonomy (GTDB): domain Bacteria; phylum Actinomycetota; class Actinomycetes; order Streptosporangiales; family Streptosporangiaceae; genus JAJYUU01. Next base: position 14,113 of record DATHQE010000336.1, read on the forward strand.
CGCCGGGCGGCCTCGGGGTGGCCGAGGGGACCCTCAGCCTGGCGCTTGTCGCCACCGGTCTGCGTGCCAGCCAGGCACTGGCTGCGGTACTGCTCTACCGCCTTGTCAGTTTCTGGCTAGTCGCACTCGCCGGCTGGCTCGTCCTGTGGTTCCTGCGGCGGGGTCGGCCTGCACACGACTTCGGGCTCGCCTCGCACGCAGCACGTGCTGACACACCCGCCGGCCTCCGACAGCACGACCTGGTGCTGCTGCATGGGCAGCCCGGCTCACCCGCCGACTGGCAGCAGGTTGCCGAACGGCTGCCCCTGCCGCTGCACACAGTCGCGCCAGACCGGCCGGGGTACGGCTCCAATCGTCTTCCGGCCGGTGGATTCGCCGCCAACGCCCGTGCTGTCATCGATGACCTGGACGAGCGCGGGGTCCACCGCGCCGTGCTGGTCGGGCATTCGTTCGGCGGCGGAGTCGCGTTGTCGGCAGCGAGCCTGGCCCCGGAGCGTGTGGAAGCCGTGGTCCTGCTCGCGAGCGTCGGACCGGGGTGCGCGAACGGATGGGACAGGCTGCTGGCCGCACCTGCCACCGGGCCACTGTGCGCCCTGGTGGCGTGGAAGCTGACACCGCGGATCGCACGCGCCCGCCTGGCTGCGGTGCGGCGCTGCTCCGGCGGCCGTCTGCGGCCCGACGAACACGTGAACTGGCAGGTCTGGGGCCACAGCGACAACTCGTGTGGCACGCTGTGGCGCACGTTCCTCGCGGAGCAGCGCGCCCTCCTGCGCGGGCTCGGCGAGCTGGAGCATGCCCTCCCGAGGCTCGAGGTGCCGGTGCTTATCCTGGCCGACCCGCGGGACAACCTGGTCCCCATTCAGACTGCCCGCCGTCTGGCGCAGTCACTGCCGGACGCTCGCCTCCAGCTGATCAACGGCGCCGGCCATCACCTGCCCAGGCGGGCTCCCGGCGCAGTGGCCGACGCGATAGCTGCGTTCCTCGCGGCCGTGGACCGCGAGGCGTTGCTCGCGGCCATGGACGCCGAGGAGACCGGCAGCGCACGCTCCGCTGCTCAGCGCCCGATGGCTCCGGCACTTGTGGCGTGAACGGTGCAGAGCTCCTATCCGTGATAGTAGGCAGGGCGCCGACATCTGGCCGGGACCCGGTGCCTGCGAGCCGACAAGGAGAATCACGTGCCCAGTACCCGTCGTGGGACTGCGGGTGGCAAGTCAGCCAGGCCTGCGTCGTCGAGCGCCGGCGCCAAGGCGCGCGCCCGCGAGCGGGTCGCAGCGGACCGCGCCGCGCGCAAGCGCGCCCAGCTACGCGGGCGGATCCTGCTGTCGGCAGCGGCGGTCGTCGCGGTGCTCGCCGTTGTCGGAGCGCTTGTCGGCGTCAACCTCTCCGCGGCGCACCCGGCGGGGAGTGAAACTCGGGCAGCGTCCGTTGTCGTCCGGGAGGCCACTGCCGTTCCGCTCGGAGTCCTGACGCGGGTGAGCCAGGCCCAGGCGGCCACGCCGCTGCAGCAGGTCGCGACGCCAGGTCCGCCGCTAACCGTCGACGGCAAGCCGACGGTCGTCTTCGTCAGCGAGGAATCCTGTCCGTTCTGCGCAGCCGAGCGCTGGCCGCTGGTCGTGGCGCTCTCCCACTTCGGCACCTGGAGCAATCTCGGGTCCACCAGGTCCTCGGCCACCGACGTCTATCCAAACACCGCCACGTTCTCGTTCCGGGCGGCTCACTATCGCAGCGCCGAGATCACGCTGCGCACAACGGAGCTAGCTGACAACGCGGGCCGTCCTCTGCAGCCTGAGACCCCGCTGGACACCAAGCTGATTGGCACCTACGACGTGCCGCCGTTCGTGAACAGCGCCGACCAGTCCGGAGCCGTCCCGTTCCTGGACATCGCGAATCATTACATCCTGGCCGGCGCGCAGTACAACCCCCAGATCCTCGCCGGCCTCTCCGCTGCTCAGATCGCCAGCCAGCTCCGCGACCCGTCGAGCCCCGTCGCCCGGGCAATCGACGGGTCGGCCAGGACCATCGTCGCCGCCATCGACCAGGTCCTGCGCAGCGCTCCCACCGGGGGCGCGGGCCACGGTTGATGCCCGCGGCCCTCAGCACGCGCGGCGCAGATGCGTCGGGACTGGCCAGTAACTCACGTTAATGCGGTAGCTGACGATGGGTCGCGGACGCACCTGCATTACTGTCGCAGGATGCCGACGTTCCGGATTAGGGAGGCTGCAGACCTTCTGGGGATCAGCGCTGACACCCTGCGCCGCTGGGCGGAAGGGGGCCGGATCGCCACGATTACTGATGGTTCCGGGCGGCTTGCCGTGGAGGGAACGGCACTAGCCAGGCTTGCGCAGGAGCTGGCTCAGTCGGGCAGTCGGGGGGTGGGCAGCGCGGTAGTAGCGCAGTCGGTGCGGAACAGGTTCAGCGGCCTGGTCAGCCGGGTTGTGCGCGACACCGTGATGGCTCAGGTGGAGATCCAGGCCGGGCCGCACAGGTTCGTGTCGCTGCTGAGCCGTGAGGCCGCTGACGAACTCGGCCTAGAGCCGGGGATGCTCGCGGTCGCGGCTGTCAAGGCGACCAATGTCTCCGTCGAAATTCCCGAGATCAGCTGATCTCGGCAGACCAAGATTGAACCGGGGGGTTCACAATGCGCCGTTTCGCCGTTTTCGCAGCCACGCTCGCGGCTGTCGCCGCGGCCGGCTGTTCCAGCAGTGGGTCACCGAGCTCGTCTTCGGGTACCAGCGGCGCCGGGGGCGCTTCATCGACCGGGTCGATTACGGTCTTCGCTGCGGCATCCCTGATGGGGACGTTCACCCAGCTCGGGAAGCAGTTCGATGCGGCCCATCCGGGGGACACGGTGAAGTTCAGTTTCGGCCCGAGTTCTGGCCTTGCTACCGAGATCACCAGCGGCGCGCCGGCCGACGTATTCGCCTCAGCTGCTCCGGCGAACATGGACACTGTCGTCTCGGCGGGGGACGCGTCCAGCCCGAAGGATTTCGCGAAGAACACTGCGGAGATCGCGGTACCTCCGAGCAATCCCGGAAACGTGTCATCCGTCAAGGATCTGGCTAACCCGTCGGTCAAGGTGGCGTTGTGCCAGCCGCAGGTGCCGTGCGGTGTCGTCGCGAGCGAGGTGTTCAAGAACGTCGGGATCACGGTCAAGCCGGTCACGCTGCAGCCGGACGTGAAGTCGACGCTGACCCAGGTCGAGCTTGGCAGCGTCGATGCCGGCGTGGTCTACGTGACCGACGTGATGGCGGCCGGCGCCAAGGTCAAGGGCGTCGTGATCCCGGCCAGCGACAATGCCTCGACGCTGTATCCGATCGCTACGATCAGCAGCAGCAAGCACAAGTCCGTCGCCCAGGCGTTTGTCGCCTACGTCATGTCGCCCACGGGCCAGAAGGTGCTCTCGGCGGCGGGGTTCCAGCAGCCCTGACCTTAGTTCCGGAGCCGCCACGGTGACCCGTTCCGCACAGTCGCATCTGACAGACCGGGAACGAGCCAGGCGGGCAGCGCGGGGCGGTGCCTCGCGGTCAGTGCCGGCGCCCTTGCTGGTGCCGGCACTGATCGCGGTTGCCTTCCTGGTGCTGCCGCTGGCCGGGCTGTTGATCCGCGCGCCGTGGAGCAGTCTCGGCAAGGCTCTCAGCGGGTCTGACGCGACGCAGGCGCTTGTCTTGTCCGTCTGGACCGCGTCGGTGACTACCGCGATCTCCCTGGTCATCGGCGTCCCGCTGGCGTGGGTGCTGGCCAGGGCCAGTTTTCCGGGTCAGCGGCTGCTGCGCGCGCTGGTGACCCTGCCGCTGGTCCTCCCGCCAGTCGTCGGCGGCGTCGCGCTGCTGCTGGCGTTCGGACGGACGGGTTTTGTGGGCACCTATCTGGACTCTTTTTTCGGATTCACGATCCCGTTCACGCCGCTGGCGGTCGTCATGGCGGAGACCTTCGTCGCCATGCCGTTCCTGATCATCACCGTGGAGGGAGCGTTGCGGTCCGCAGATCAGGGCTTCGAAGAGGCCGCGGCGACCCTCGGCGCGAAACGGATGACCGTGTTCCGACGGGTTACGGTGCCCCTTGTCGCCCCCTCCCTGGGAGCGGGCGCAGTGTTGGCCTGGGCGCGGGCCCTCGGCGAGTTCGGAGCGACGATCACCTTCGCGGGCAGCTTCCCCGGCCAGACGGAGACCATGCCCATCGCGGTGTACTACGCGCTGGAGACCGACCCCGACGCGGCGATCGCGCTGAGCCTGGTCCTGCTGCTTGTCTCGGTCGTGGTGCTGGTCTCGCTCCGCGACCGCTGGCTGCGCCGCGGCCCAGTCCAGTGACCACCGAGGGCACTGACGGCCTGATCGTCGACGCTGAGGTTAGCCGCGGTGACTTCACGCTCGCCGTCAGCCTCGGCGCAGCACCGGGGCAGGTCGTCGGAATCCTGGGACCGAACGGGGCCGGGAAATCGACCTTGCTCAGCGCGGTGGCCGGCCTGACCCCGGTCTCGTCGGGTCGTATCGTCCTCGCCGGCCAGGTGCTGGACGACGCGAGCACTGGAGCCTTCATCGAGACCGCGAGACGGCCCGTCGGTTACGTGTTCCAGAACTACCGGCTTTTCCCGCACCTGACTGTCGCCGACAACGTCGCGTTCTCCCCACGCGCGCGGGGCATGGGACGCCAATCTGCTCAGTCGGCTGCCAGCCACTGGCTCAGCCGACTCGGCCTGGCTGACCTCGCCAACCGGAAACCCGCGCAGCTGTCCGGAGGTCAGGCACAACGCGTGGCGCTAGCCCGAGCCCTGGCCGGCCAGCCTGGGCTCCTGCTACTGGACGAACCCCTGTCGGCACTGGATGCCGGCACCCGCCTTGACGTGCAGGCCGAGCTCAAGCGCCATCTCGCCGAGTTCGCCGGACCCAGCCTGCTGGTCACCCATGACCCGCTCGAGGCGCTTGTGCTGGCCGACCGGCTCCTTGTCCTGGAGCAGGGACGCATCGTCCAGGAAGGCACACCCGCGCAGGTGGCAGGCCAGCCGGCTACGGACTACGTCGCCAAACTCGTCGGCCTGAACTTGTACGCCGGACACGCCGACGGCGCCAGAGTCGTGCTGGACACCGGAGGGACCTTCGTCATTCCCGACCGGGGCCAGCACGAAGACGTGCTCGTCGCGGTCCGGCCGTCGGCCATCGTCGTCAGCATGCAGCAGCCCATAGGGGGCAGTGCCCGCAACGCGTGGCCCGCTCGTATCGTCGGTCTCACTCTGCTGGCCGACCGCGTCAGGCTCGACCTCGACGGGCAGCCACACGCGCTGGTGGATGTGACGCCCGCAGCGGTCGCGGATCTGTCGCTGGCCGCTGGCACCGAGGTATGGGCCAGCGTCAAAGCCACTGACCTCTCGGTCTATACCCATCAGGAGAGACGGTCCGCTTAAAGTCCCAGTGCCGCTTGTCAACTGGCGCGCAGATATCGGGCGATGGCGCGGCGTGACAATGCGAACGGCCTACTCCGGTCATTCCGGATGAGTCGACGCGCCGTAACATGATTTGACACGCCGTAGTGTGGCGCGGTGAGGTAGAGGCGCCCGGTCCAATCCTCCAGATCGGTTTCCTGCCTTGGTGATTCTTGTCGCGATCGTCACCGGACTGTTGGTGTGGCATGCCACTCGCGCCAATCAGGCCCGGCTCGGCATCCGGTCGCGCCGCGGGCAAATCAAGACAATGGCGAGCGAAATCCGGACGTTCGCGCTCCGGGGCATTGTCGTGCTGTTCGTCTTAATCTTCCTCTTGGTCCTGGCTACGAAGCACTGACCAGCTGAGATTTGACCTCAGCCGTAAGACGTCGCTACTCGCCGGTGAATCGGAATTCGGACTGCCAGGGACCGTCCACGTGGACAACCTCCCAGTAGCGTTCGGCGATGCGCTCCGGGTCAAAGGAAGTACCTGCAGCTATCTGCCCCGCGATCGTCAGTGTGGCCACACGGATGCCGTCCGACTCCAGGTCAGCGCCGAGCATCGTCGCGGCCGACCGAAGGGCCGCCTTGCCGAGCGAAACGGTCGCAAGGGCCGGGATCGGGTGGTCGGCGAACCCGCCCCCCGTAACGAGGATGGTCCCGAAGCCGGCCGCCCGCATGGCCGGGGCGGCCACCTGCGTGAGGACGATGGCGCTGATGACATCTACTGAATACGCCGCGTGGAGGTGGGCGACACTTGAGCTCAGCAGCCGGTCCGGAGCCCCCATGACGGCGTTGTAGATGATGACGCCCGGTGCGTCAC
>DATHQE010000337.1:0-3730 GCA_035483035.1 Streptosporangiaceae bacterium
CGGAGGCGATCAGCGGCCCGACGGTGCTTCGGATTTTCCTGGGCGGGCAATTGCGCAAGCTGCGAGAGGCGGCTGGCATCACGCCTGACCGGGCTGGCTATGAGATCCGGGCGTCGCGCTCCAAGATCAGCCGGGTCGAGCACGGCCGGGTGAGCTTCAAAGAACGCGATGTCGCTGACCTGCTTACCCTTTACGGCGTCACCGACGAGGCGGAGCGTCGGCGCATGCTCAACCTGGCGCAGCATGCTAACAGCCAGGGCTGGTGGTCCAGGTACGACGATGTGATGCCCGACTGGTTCGAGACTTACGTCGGCCTTGAGCAGGCGACGTCGCTGATCCGGACCTACGAGCTGCAGTTCGTGCCTGGCTTGTTCCAGACCGAGGATTATGCGCGCGCGGTCACCGTGCTTGGCCATCGCTCGGCGTCGGCTGACGAGGTAGAACGGCGCGTCAGCCTGCGGCTGCAGCGGCAGCAGGTCCTGACCAGGCCCGACGCTACTCCGAGGGTGTGGGCGGTGATCGACGAGTCTGCCCTGCGGCGGCCGCTGGGCGGCCGCGACGTCATGCGCGCTCAGCTGACCCGGCTCGTCGAGGTCGCCGAATTGCCGCAGGTGACGCTTCAGGTCATGCCGTTCGACCGAGGCGGGCACTCAGCTGCCGGCGGGTCGTTCTCCATTCTCCGATTCGCCGAGCCTGAGCTGCCCGACATCGTGTACATCGAGCAGCTGACTGGTGCCTTGTATCTCGACAGGCTCGAGGAGGCCGATCACTACCGCGAGGTCATGAACAGCCTGAGCGCCGAGGCGGAGACGCCGGCCGAGAGCGCACGACAGCTGAAGATACTGATCAACGAGATCTAGCAGCGCGACGCAGGGAAAGGGCTTCGTCATGGCCATTGAAGGCGCAGCGACAGCCAGCGAGACGGCGCCCGAGCCGGGTGACGCGCCGGCCTTCGACACGAGCGTGGCGCACGTTGCCCGCGTGTACAACTACTGGCTCGGTGGCAAGGACAATTTCGCCGCGGACCGTGCAGCGGCCCAGCAGGCGATGGCTGCGTTCCCTGACATCGTGCACTCGGCACGCGCCAACCGTGCGTTCTTGCGCCGGGCGGTAACGTACCTGGCCGACACCGCCGGCATCCGGCAGTTCCTCGATATCGGCACCGGCATCCCGAGCGCCAACAACACCCATGAAGTGGCGCAGTCCGTTGCGCCAGACTGCCGCATTGTCTACGTCGACAACGATCCGGTCGTGCTGGCGCACGCGCGGGCGCTGCTGACCAGCACGCCCGAGGGCGCGACGGACTACATCGACGCAGATCTGCGGAACGCGGATGAAATCCTGGCCAAGGCGGGGGAGACCCTGGACTTCAGTCAGCCCGTGGCGATCATGCTGATGGCGATCCTGCAGCACCTCAGCGATGAGAACCATCCGTACGAAGTCGTGAGCCGTCTCATGGCGGCGGTTCCGTCCGGCAGCTATCTCGCGCTTTCTCACCCGGCGCGGGACATCCACGCGGCCGAGATGGCGGAGATGGCGAATCGGCTCAACCAGATGATGGCCGAGAAGGTCACCTTCCGCAGCCAGGCCGAGGTGGCGCCGTTCTTCGCCGGGCTCGAGCTCATCGAGCCTGGCATGAAGAACGTCCCCGACTGGCGGCCGGAGAGCGACGAGGAAGCGAGTAGCCCGGCGGCCCTGTGGGCCGGCGTCGCGCGCAAGCCCTAGCCGGCGCCGCGAAAGGCATCGAGCGCTCAGCTGATCGCGGCGCCTTCAGTCTGAGGCGGCGTCAGTGACGCTCGGAGCGTGCCTTGATGGCCTCGTTGAGCTCGCGGAAGCTGGCCTCGGCCCGCGCCAGGACCCTGCCGGAGAGTGGCGCGAGCAGGCCGCCGAAGGACTCGCTCTGGTTCAGTCGGGTGCCGCTGCCCTGCCGACCCAGCACGAAGGCGTGCTCGCCGCCGATGATGCCCTTGAGGCCGGCCGTCCATCGGAGCTCAGCGCCGGGCGCCACGGCGAGAACAATCGCCTTCACGGTCATGGTCCTGCCACGAGGCTGAACGGTCTTGAGCGTGACGGAGCTGCCAACAGCTAGCTCGCCGCTCGCCTCCGGGAAGAGCGGGTTCCACTGGGGATAGCTAGCCAGGTCCGTCAGCACTGCCCACACCTCAAGTGGGGGGGCGTCGATGTCTGTCGTCACGGAGACGGTCTTCACGGCTTACGCACGACCTCGGGGGACCTCGACCACGCCCTGGTCGGTCAGTTCGAATCGCTTGCCGCAGGTGGGACAGACCAGCAGCGGGGGCGGCGGTCGGAGCTGCACGGCCTTGAGGTGCGCGCCATCATCAGGGCAGACTGCATAGTTCACTGTTTCAGGTTAGATCCCTGCTCGGCGGCCCGCGTGGTCACCAGGACATCGGTCACCAGGCGTAGTGCTCGGGCGCCGACTTGTAGCCAGGGAAGATGGCGTCGAGCCGGGCGAGTGCGTCCGCGTCCAGCCGCAGGGCGAGGGCGTGCTGTGCGTCGTCGAGCTGGCCGAGAGTGCGTGGTCCGACGATCGGCGCGGTCACCCCCTCCTGATGCAGCAGCCAGGCGAGCCCGACCGTGGCTGGTTCCTCGCCGAGTTCCTCGCAGAAGATCTCGTACGCCTCAATCTGCTCGCGGTGCCGCTCGACGGCCTCCCTCGCCCGGCCCGCCTGGCGTCGTCGGCCCTCGCGTTCCTTGCGCAGCACCCCGCCGAGCAAGCCGCCCTGCAGCGGTGACCACGGGATGATGCCGACCCCGTAGTCGATCGCCGCAGGCAGCACCTCGAGCTCGATCTCACGGGTCATCAGGTTGTAGATGGACTGCTCGCTGATCAGCCCGAAGAACCCGCGCGCCGCAGCCGTGTCGTTGGCCTGCGCGATGTGCCAGCCGGCGAAATTGGACGAGCCGACGTAGAGGATCTTGCCTTGTGCGACCAGTACCTCCATCGCCTGCCAGATCTCGTCCCACGGCGTGTCCCGGTCGACGTGGTGCATCTGGTACAGGTCGATGTGGTCGGTCCGCAGCCGCTGGAGCGACGCGTCGCACGCCCGGCGGATATTCAGCGCCGAGAGCTTCCCCTCGTTGGGCCAGTCACCCATGCTCCCGTACAGCTTGGTCGCCAGCACCGTGCGCTCGCGGCGGCCGCCGCCGGACGCGAACCAGTCACCGAGGATCTCCTCGGTCCAGCCCACGTGCGCCTGCTCATGCTGGCCGACCTGGCCGGGCGGGCTGAACTGTCCGCCATAACGGTTAGCGGTGTCGAAGAAGTTGATGCCCAGCCCGTGCGCGTGGTCCATGATGGTGTGCGCCTCGGCAGGCGGCGTCAGCGGCCCGAAGTTCATCGTGCCCAGGCAAAGACGGCTTACTGACAGCCCAGAGCGACCTAGATTCGCGTAATCCACTGATGACAGCCTTTCCGGGTTGAAGTGACCTGCGTGGGGAGACTACAGATGCACCGCGAACTCTTCGGGGTCCCGGCCGGGGCGGTCGGGGGCAGGCGCGGCGGGGTGCCCGACGCCGACCGCGCCCATGGGCTCCCAGTCGGCCGGCAGGCCGAGTGACTGGGCCGCGATCTCGCGGCAGAACAGCGTGCTAGAAATCCAGCAGCTGCCCAAGCCCTCGACGGCGAGGGCGACGAGCAGGTTCTCGATGGCGGCGCCCATCGCCACGACAAACATCGTCCGCTCGGACGCGTTGCGGTCTGCGTCTG
>DATHQE010000338.1:0-5647 GCA_035483035.1 Streptosporangiaceae bacterium
GCCCGCGGTGGTGCGGCGCTGTCCATCAGGCAGCTGACCGGCAAGCCGGTCATGTTCGCCTCGACGGGTGAGAAGCTCGAGGACTTCGACGTCTTCCACCCCGACCGGATGGCCTCGCGGATCCTGGACCTCGGCGACGTCCTGAGCCTGATCGAGCAGGCCGAGCGCACCTTTGATCAGGACCAGGCAGCCGCGATGGCGGGCAAGCTTGCTTCTGGCGAGGGCTTCACGCTGGAGGACTTCGTCGAGCAACTGGCGATGGTCCGCAAGCTCGGCCCCATTGGCAACTTGCTCGGCATGCTGCCGGGGGCCGCCCAGAATCGCGAGGCGCTCAGTCAGGTCAGCGACAAGGACCTGGACCGCGCCGCCGCGATCGTCAGCTCGATGACGGTCGAGGAGCGGCGCAACCCGAAGATCATCAACGGATCGCGGCGGGCGAGGATCGCCAAGGGCTCCGGCGTCACGGTCGGCGAGGTCAATCAGCTGATCATCCGGTTCCAAGAGGGCCAGAAGATGATGCGGCAGATGATGGGCAGCATGCCTGGCATGGGCATGCGGCGGCAGAGCAAGACACGCGGCAAGGCGAAGAAGAAGGGCAAGGGCGGCGGCCGCCCGGCCGGCGCCAACCGCAGCCCGCAGACCGCGCGGCCAGCCCTGGAGCAGCAGCCGGGCCTAGGTGCGGCTGGCCTCGGCCAGGGCGCCGGTGGCGGGGGCGCGGCCAGCCCGGCGGCGCTGCCCGGTTTCGGTGCGCTGCCCGGACTTGGCGGCGACAATGGCTTCAAGCTGCCGTCGCAGCCCGGCGCCTTCGGGCCCGGTCAGCCCAGTTTGCCGCCCGGTTTCCGCGGTCGGCCCGGTAAAAAGGGCCGCTAGGAGACGCCTCTGCGCCGTCCACCCGGCTCGTGATTACGCTCTGGCTGGACCGTCTGGCAGAATGTCAACGCTATGCTCGGTCGCGCGAGGCCCTCTCTAACTCGCCTAGCCGGCACCCATCTGGGCAGCGGCACGTCTGGTCCTCACCCGGACGGCGACCTGCCCGACACCAATTTGCTGGGAGAAGACCACAGCCGTGGCTGTCAAGATCAAGCTGAAGCGCCTGGGCAAGATCCGCGCGCCGTATTACCGCATCGTCGTCGCCGACTCCCGCACCAAGCGGGACGGTCGCGCGATCGAGGAGATCGGCAAGTACCACCCCAAGGCCGAGCCGTCGTTTATCGAGGTGGACTCCGAGCGGGCCCAGCACTGGCTGTCCGTCGGCGCGCAGCCGACCGACCCGGTCCGCAAGATCCTCGAGGTCACCGGCGACTGGCAGAAGTTCAAGGGCCTGCCAGGCGCTGAGGGCACCCTGCGCACCGCCGAGCCAAAGGCTGACCGCAAGGTCGCGTTCGCCGCGGCGGTCGCCGAGACCCTGACGGAGAGTGGCGCGAAGTCCAAGCCGAAGGCGAGGACGGACGCCAAGGCCGGCGACGCCAAGTCTGCCGACGCCAAGACTGGCGACACCAAGTCTGGCGAGGCCAAGACTGGCGAGGCCAAGGCTGAGAAGGCTGAGAAGCCGGCCAAGCCCAAGCAGGCCGCGGAGTCCAAGGATGCCGCGCCCGTCCCGGCGGATGCATCGGCTGAGGCAGACGCGGCTGCGACCGCTGAGGCCAAGGCCGAGGCTGTCGCCGAGGTGGCGGCCGACAGCGCTACCGACGACAGTGCTGGCGACGACAGTGCTGGCGAGGACAGTGCCGCGACCGAGAGTGCTGCGACCGAGAGCGCCGGGACCGACACCGCCGCGACCGAGAGTGCTGCGACCGACAGCTCGGGCGACGCGGATGGCAGCGGAGCCTGACATGCTCGAAGAGGCCCTGGAGCACCTGGTCAAGGGCATAGTCGAGCATCCGGACGACGTCCAGGTTGGCAGCCGTGGCCTGCGCCGCGGCCGCGTGCTCGAGGTGCGCGTGCATCCGGACGACCTGGGCAAGGTCATCGGCCGGGGCGGACGAACCGCCAGGGCCCTGCGGACAGTGGTCGGCTCCCTGGCCGGCAATAACTATGTTCGCGTTGACCTGCTGGATGCCGACGAGGTCCGCTAGCCGCCATGCAACTGGTGGTCGGCCGAATCTCGCGGCCCCACGGCCTTCGCGGCGAGCTCGCCGTCGAGGTACGGACCGACGATCCTGAGCTGAGGCTCGCCCAGGGGGCCGTGCTGGCGACCGACCCAGCGACCGCCGGCCCCCTGACGGTGCTGCGCACCCGCTGGCACTCCGGCCGGCTCCTGGTGACATTCAATGGCATTCAGGACCGGAACGGGGCCGACGACCTGCGCGGAGTCTTCCTCCTCGTCGATACCGAGCAACTCGAGGACATCGCCGATCCGGACGAATTCCGCGATCATCAGCTGATCGGGCTGGCCGTGATCACCACCGACGGCGAGCAGGTCGGCGATGTCACTGACGTTCTCCACCACGGCCAGGACCTGCTCGTCGTCGCCGGCAGTGGAAAGCGGGCCGGCCTGGAGATCATGATCCCGTTCGTGTCGGTCATCGTGCCCGATGTCGACCTGGCCGGCGGGGTGGTACGGATCGATCCGCCGCCTGGCTTGCTGGACCCGGAGGCGGCTCTCTAGCGGGAGGCCCAGGTGCGGATCGATATCATCACGATCTTCCCCGAGTACTTCGCTCCGCTGACCGTCTCGCTCATCGGCAAGGCGGCGGAGCGGGGTGACATCACGTTCGCCGTGCACGACCTGCGGACCTGGACTCATGACGTCCACCGCACCGTGGACGACTCGCCGTTCGGTGGCGGGCCAGGAATGGTCATGAAGCCGGAGCCGTGGGGCGAGGCCCTGGACTCGGTGGCCGCGTCGGGCAGTGATCCCCTGCTGGTGATTCCCACGCCTGCCGGGGTGCCGTTCACCCAGCAGCACGCGGCGAGGTACGCGCGCGAGCCGTGGCTGATCTTTGCCTGCGGTCGATACGAAGGGATCGACGGGCGGGTAGCCGACGAGGCGCGGTCGCGGATGCGGGTCGAGGAGGTCAGCATCGGCGACTACGTGCTCGCCGGCGGCGAGCCGGCGGTGCTGGTCATGACCGAGGCGGTAGCCCGGCTGCTGCCAGGCGTGCTCGGCAACGCCGCATCGGCTGCCGACGACTCCTTCGGATTTGACGGCGGCTCATCCGGCGGACCGATGGCTGGCCTGGTCGAAGGTCCCGCCTATACCCGCCCGCGAGTCTGGCGGGATCGGGAGGTGCCGCCCGTGCTGCTGTCAGGTGACCACGGGGCGATCGCCAGCTGGCGACGGGACATGGCACTGCGCCGGACTGCCCAGAACCGGCCCGACCTCGTTGCCCGGCTTGTGGCATCTGGCGAAGCTCAGCGCAGCGGTCAGGGCGCTGAGCTGCTCGGACGCCTCAGTGATCATGATCGAGACGTGCTAAGTCGGGCTGGCTTTCCGATCACCGGCAAAGATGTGGCACACTAAAAGGCACTGCCCCGCCGCTGGCTGAGCCGCCGGGGGGCTGCCGGGTGCCTGCCTGGCACACAGACCGATCCAGCGCGTCGCAGGCGTGCGCTGATGACTGACTTGAGGAAACCGCAGCCATGCACACCGCGATTGCCGAGCTTGAGCAGGCACAGATCCGATCCGACATTCCCGACTTCCGGCCTGGTGACACCCTCAAGGTGCACGTCAACGTCACGGAAGGCAACCGCTCGCGGATCCAGGTCTTCCAGGGCGTGGTGATCCGCCGGCAAGGTGGCAGCGCGCGCGAGACCTTCACCGTTCGCAAGGTCAGCTACGGCGTCGGGGTAGAGCGGACGTTCCCGGTGCACACCCCGGCGATCGACAAGATCGAAGTTGTCACCCGCGGCCGGGTCCGGCGCGCGAAGCTGTACTACCTGCGCTCCCTGCGCGGCAAGGCCGCCAGGATCCGCGAGCGCCGCGACGCCACGCCCGCCAAGTAAGTCGCCTGGTGCCAGGGCGGCGACGTGCTCGCTGGCCTGGTCGTTCGGTCCGCCCACGGTGGCGGCGTGCCGGGCTGGTCGGCAAGCCCAGCGGTGCCGCCGCAGCCCCTCGCGCAAAGGTGACGCGAATGCCTGGTGCCAGTGCAGACGGTGGCAGCGCTGCTTGCGGCAGTGCTAATGACGGTGGGGCGGCTGCTTTCGGTGGAGCTGCTGACGGTGGGGCGGCTAGCGCCTGATGGCAGATATCGATCCGCTCGGCCCCGAGTCGGAAGCGGTCGCCGCTGATAGCGCGGACAAGCCCGCACCGCCCAGCGGGCCTGCCGCGCCTCAGCGGCCGCGGCGATCACTCCTGCGCGAACTGCCCGTCCTGATCATCGTGGCCCTCGTGATCGCGATGCTGATCAAGACCTTCGTGGTCCAGGCCTTCGTCATCCCGACCGGCTCGATGCAGAACACGCTGGCACTCCAGGACAAGGTGCTGGTCAACAAGCTCGTCTACCACGTGCGGTCGATCCATCCGGGTGACATCGTCGTCTTCGACGGGAGCGGAAGCTGGAACGCCCCGGTACCGGCGTCCAGCACCAGCGCCGATCCGCTGGCGCGCGCTTACGACGACACGCTGCGCAAGCTCTTCGACTCGATCGGCGGCCTGTTCGGCACGCCAATCGGGCAGACCGACTATGTCAAGCGCGTCATCGGGGTGCCCGGCGATCATGTCGTGTGCTGCAATGCCGGCGGCCTCATCACGGTGAACGGCGTGCCTTTGCACGAACAGTCGTACCTGTATCCGGGCGACCAGCCGGATAGTGCCCCGATCGGCATCTCGAGCCGGTTCAATGTCACGGTCCCGGCCGGGTACCTGTGGGTGCTCGGCGACCACCGGAGCATCTCCGACGATTCACGCGGCCACGAGGCCGACCCAGGCAACGGCATGATCCCTGAGGACGAAGTGATCGGGCGGGGGTTCCTCATCATCTGGCCGCCCAGCCAGTGGCGGATCCTGCCCATTCCGGCGACGTTCGACCAGCCCGGCATCGTCAGAGCCGCAGGTGCGGCGGCGGCGGCACACAGTGGCGCTACACACAGTGCTGTCACACATAGTGCGGCCGAGTCGACCGCGGAGCTGCTCCGCGGGGTTCCAGTCCGGCCAGCGGCCCCGTACCTGCCGTCGGCGGCGGGTGTGACGGCCACGTTCCCGATCTGGTGGTTGTCCAGGCGGATCAGAGCACGCCGCAGCCGACCCAGCGGCCTCGGCCGCCCGTGACTGGATGGCCGGCAGGCTGGCTCGCGGCTGGGGGCGCAGCCCCGGCAGCGGCGATAGGCTCGCATCGATGATGAATGACGAGCAGGGCAGCCCGGATCGGCTCGCTCAGGAGTCCGGATCCCCGGATCTGAACGGCAGCACGGACCGGGGCGGTCAGCCGGGGGGGTACCGCGGCGCTTACGCCGCCGGCACGTCTCCCGCCGCACAGCCACCTGCCGACGAGCCGACGACGGGTCCGATCGACGCCCAGCCGACAGGCGGCCCCGTCGACGGGCAGGCGCCGACCGCCAGTCCGGCCAAGAAGCGGAGCCGCTCGACCTGGCGTGAGTTGCCCATCCTGATCATCGTGGCGCTGACCATCGCGCTCGTCATCAAGACGTTCGTGGTGCAGCCGTTCTTCATCCCGTCGTCCTCGATGGAGAACACGCTGATGATCGG
>DATHQE010000339.1:0-5482 GCA_035483035.1 Streptosporangiaceae bacterium
CGAGGTCAGCACGAGGTCGATGTTCCCGCGCCGGGCGAGCCTTGCCGCCGCGGCAGCCGCCTGCTCCAGACCGACGTCGGTAAGCGGGATGTCGCCGCGGCCGGCGAAACGGCGCTCTACCGACAGCGCGGTCTGCCCGTGCCGCAGCAGCAAGGTGGTTGTCGGCTTGCCCTGCGCTGGCCGCCAGCCGCTGGCCGGCCTGCGCGCACTCCCCTGCGCCGCAGTGGCCAGCGGATCAGAGGCCTGATTCATCGGTCCGGACCAGGATCCGGCGGCACTCCTCGCAGCGCAGCACGTCGTCCGCAGCGGCGGCGCGGATCGCGTTGAGATCGACCGTGTTGAGCGACAGATGGCACCCCTGGCACTGGCCCCGGCGCAGCGCGGCAGCGCCGACGCCGCCGTGCTGCGTCCGCAGCCGCTCGTACAGGTCGATGAGGTCGGCCGGCTCCTCGGCAACGACCGCGGCCCGGCGCTCGGTGGCCACATCGGACAGCCCAGCGATCTCGGCCAGCGCGACGTCCCGGCGGGCGGTGACGGCCTCGAGGTCCGTGCTGACCGCCGCACGCTCAGCACCTGCCTCCTTGAGCCTGGACTGCGCCGCCTCGAGGCGCTCCATCACGTCCAGTTCGACGTCCTCAAGATCAGACTGCCTGCGCAGCAGCGACTCGATCTCGGACTGCAGGTTCTCCAGTTCGCGCGGGGAATTGACCTGGCCGGCGTCCAGCCGTGAGCGGTCCCTGGCGATGCGAGCGCGCACCTGCTCGACGTCCGCGTCGGCCTTGCTCTGCTCGCGCCTCAGGTCCCCTTCGCGCGCCTCGAGCGCCGCGATCTCGTCACGCAGCTCACGGTCGCGCTGCTCAAGCTGGCTCAGCTCGGCATGTTCGGGCAGGCTGCGGCGGCGGTGCTCCAGCCTCCCGAGCTCCGCGTCCAGATCGGCTAGCTCAAGCAGTCGCAGCTGCGCTTCGGGGGATGCTTTCACGGTCGCCACGTTAGCCTGCTCCGAAGCCAGCTGTCGCCTCGGTGGTGGGCAGCATGCCTGCCAGCCGAAATGGGGGCCAGCGGGATCACGGGCTGAGCGCGACCATGACGACGGGGGCGGACGTCGGCCGCCCCGTTCCGGCCGAAGGCTCGACGGTGAGCCCCAGCCTGTCGCCGGGCGCAAGCCGGTTCACCACCACCGGCCCGGACATGCCGTGATGTCCGGACGGCAGCATGCCGGCCGGGGTCGCGCCAGCCGGGCCCATGAGCCACAGCTCGTAGACCTTCGAGGTCGGCAGGCTGGTCAGGCCGTGAGCGGTGAACACCAGCGCGCGTGCACGGTGCGACATGACCACAGTCGCGGTTCCGCCGGTCCGCACCTGAGCTGTCAGCGTCGTCGCATCGTGCGACCCCAGGATGGCGGTGATCGCGCTATCGCGCTGCTCCAGCGCGCCCAGCCTGGCCTGCATCGTGCTCAGGTGCACACCCAGCACGATGGCCGTCGCGGCCAGCGCAAGCGCGGCGCCGGCCACCAGCCTGGGCAGCCAGGAGTGCACCCGGACCCCGCCGCCATGTCGCGCCGGCTGACCCGGCACCAGCGGTGGTAGCTGGCGTGTCCGCTCGGCCGCGCGGATCGTTTGCTCACGCAGCTCCGGACGGGGCGGCACGGCCGCGGCCGCAGCCAGGTGAGCGGTCGCCTCACGCAGTCCGCGCACGTCATCCTGGCATTGCTCGCAGGACGGCAGGTGACGCTCGAAGTCCGCCCTATCCCGGCCAGTGACAGCGTCCATGACATAAGCGCCGACCAGCGTGTGCAGCGCCCCGCGCCGACTCCGCATCACCACTCCACCCCCAGGCAGTCCCGCAGCCTGATCAGGCCGTCGCGCATCCGCGTCTTGACCGTGCCGACCGCGACGCCCAGCAGCTGGGCTACCTCCCGGTAGCTGTGGCCGCCGTAGTACGCCAGGGTGACGGACTCACGCTGCAGGTCGGTCAGGCCGCCCAGGCAGCGCCGGACGCGTTCCTGCTCCAGCGTTGTGAGGGCCGCGTCACTGACTTCGTCGTAATCGATCGTCGCGGTAGCGGCCCGCAGCTCGCGCGCCGCCGCACGCTGCTCGGACCGGACCCGGTCCACCGCCCGGCGGTGGGCGAGAGTCATGATCCAGGCGCTCGCGGAGCCGACGGACGGATCAAACCTGGCCGCGGTCCGCCAGACCTCGAGCAGGACCTCCTGCATAACCTCCTCGGATTGCGCCGGGTCCCGCAGGACGCGGCGGATGGTGCCGAGCACGGCCGGAGCTGTCTGGTCATAAACGGCCCCGAACGCCGCATGGTCGCCCTTCGCGACGTCGGCGAGCACGAGCTCAAGGCTGCGACCCGCCGGAACGCTCTGGCCGCGGTCGGGCGCGCCGCCTCCATGGGCACCGTCAGCACTGGTGGGGCGGCCGATCCCGCGCCCACCATCCGGCTCACCGCCTAGCACGTCCACACTCCTATATTCGTCGCCGAGCCGCCGAGCGGCTTGGCCGGCGGCCCGACCGGCGCCATCGCCGCGGCCAAGCCGGGCGCATTCCGGACAACTTGGCCAGGACAGCAATCCGACCGGCTGCCTGGTACGAATACGCATGTGACCTATCAGCAACGTCCACCTAACCCCCAGCGCGTCCAGCGCGGCACCGGGTCCGGCCGCGTGGCCCTGGCCGGCGCCGGCGCGGTCGTCGGCATCGTGACCGCCCTCGTAGCGCTCGGCGTCGCGCAGCTCATCGCCGCCATCCTCGCCTCGCCCGTCGGCGAGCCGATCGCGGCTGTCGGCGAGATGTCCATCAACAACGCGCCGGCCGCCGTGAAGGACTTCGCAATTCGCGAGTTCGGCTCCAACGACAAGACCGTCCTGGTCTGGGGAATCCGCGGCGTGCTGATCATTTTCGCCGTCGTGATTGGCGTGCTCGCGGTCCGCAAGCTCTGGCTGGGGCTAATCGGTCTCGCGGTCTTCGCGGCCGTCGGCGTGTATGCGGCGCTCAGCCAGCCGACCGCGAAGGCCACCGACGCCCTGCCGACCCTGGTCGGCGCCGTCGTCGCCGCGTTCGCCATGCGGTACTTCAGCGACGTCGCGCGACGGCTTGCCCAGCCGCGCGCCGCCACCTGGGCCCGCCCCGCCGTCCAGCCGGGCCGACGCGCCCAGGCAAGACCGGTCCAGCCAGGGCCCGCGCAGCCCAGTCAGGACCAGGCCCGTCAGGACCAGGCTGGTCCAGCCGAGCCTGGGCGCGCCGTCCCGCCAGGCGCGACATGGCTTCCGGCCGGCTCACCGTCGCCGGCCGATGCGCCGTCCCCGGCCGATGCGCCGTCCCCGGCCGATGCGCCGTCGCCGGCCGATGCGCCGGTGACAGCGGGCGCGTGGCGGTCAGGGCGTGCCGGGCCGGTCCGGCGCCGGCCGGAGCCTGGCCCGGACCGGCGCAGGTTCCTGATGTCGAGCGCCATCGTCGCCGGCGTCTCCCTCGCCACCTACGCAGGCGGCTCCTGGCTGGCCAACACCAGGGACGTCAACGCCATCCAGCGAGCGCTGAAACTGCCAGCGCCAGCCAAGGCCGTGCCGCCGCTGCCACCGGGAACCGACTTCCACATCCCGGGCCTGAGCAGCTTCGTGACGCCGAACAGCCAGTTCTACCGGGTCGACACCGCGATCGTGCTGCCGGAGATCCTCCCCGCGCACTGGCAGCTGCGCATCCACGGCATGGTGCGCAAGGAACTGGTGCTGACCTTTGCTGACCTGCTGAAGCGGCCGCTGATCGAGGACTGGATCACGCTGTGCTGCGTGTCGAACCCGGTCGCCGGCCCTTACGTCGGCAATGCCAAGTGGCTCGGCGCCAGCCTGCGCAGCCTGCTCCAGGAAGCCGGAATCAAGGCAGGCGCGGATCAGCTCCTCTGCACGTCGTCGGACGGGTTCACTTCGGGCACGCCAGTTCAGACGGCCATGGACGGCCGCGACGCGCTGCTCGCGGTCGCGATGAACGGCGAGGCACTACCGGTCGAGCACGGCTTCCCGGCCCGGCTGGTGATCCCCGGCCTGTATGGCTACGTGTCGGCGTGCAAGTGGATCGTCGACATCGAGGTGACCACTTACGCAGCGAGCCAGGCGTACTGGGTACCGCGCGGCTGGTCGCCGCAGGCCCCGGTCAAGACCGAGTCGCGGATCGACGTGCCTACTGGCGTCAACCCGGTGAAGACGGGCAAGCAGGTCTCAGTCGCCGGCGTCGCGTGGGCGCAGCACAAGGGCATCGATGCGGTCGAGGTCCGGATCGCGAACGGCCCGTGGCAGGAGGCGCGGCTGGCCGCAGTGCCCGGCATCGACTGCTGGCGCCAGTGGGTCTACGACTGGAATGTCAGCGTCGCGCCAGGGAACTACCTGGTCGAGGCGCGCGCCACCGACAACACCGGTTATACCCAGACGTCACTACAGGAGCCGCCAGCTCCGAACGGCGCATCCGGCTATCCGTCTGTCCTGGTCAACGTGGTGAGCTGAGCACGACGCGCCCGCGGGCCCGGCTCACAGCAGCTGGTCGCGCAGCGACCCGTACATGTACGCGCCGAGCCACCGGCCAAGTTCCTCCAGGAGCGGCCGCTGGTCGCCGCCCGCACCGACCAGTGTCAGCCACGTCACGTGGCTGCCGAGCTGCCGCGGCACACTTCGACCGCGTGCCCGGCGCGGCCATGGCCCGGTTGCGGCCTGGCTGCCCTCGTCGCCGATGACCAGGACGGGGCAGGCGATGGCCAGGCGGAAGCCGCCCCTGGGCCAGGCAGGCGCGGACAGGATCAGCGCATCGGCGCGTGCCGGCTGGCTGTCGGCCCACAGCGCGGCAGCCACCGCCGCGCGGCCGCGGGCCGTCACGATGACGCTGGCCATGCCGTCCGGTCCGCGCACGCGCGCGCAGGCGGCGTCCAGATCGGTGCAGGCGTCCCGCAGATCGCGCCCCGCTTGCCGCCCAGCGCGCCGCCCAGCACGCCGCACCGTCAGCCTGGCCGCGGGCGGCAGTCGCAGGCCGGTCGCGTAGTAGTGGAAGGCCCGTTCGGTGAACCAGCTCGCCAGCTCAGGCGGTGCCGACGGATCGCCTGGCGCCTGCACGTGCAGCACCGCCCGCCGGGTGGGCTGAACTGAGTTGCGCCGGATCACGGCCGCGCCCGGGGCGCCTGATGCCTTCGCGGAATCCGCCTGCGGCAAGGATGGCTCCGCCGCCAGCTCCCGGCCGGCCACGCCGTGGCTGGTGCTCGTGCTCACGCGCTCCCCCGTCCCGGCTGCGGCTGTCTCGTGCCCTGTCGCCGGAGGCCGCCCGGGCGCAGACCAGCGCGGCCGGCAGCCGGCGATGCCAGGGCCGGGCCGAGTCAACGGCCCCAGCGGGATGCACGGAACGTCACGACCAGTCTCGCACTGTGACCGCACGATGACGCGCTGAACACGCCAGGCGGGGCGACACGTTGCCGTGGCCGGCCGGGCCGGCCGAGATTTGCT
>DATHQE010000340.1:0-6227 GCA_035483035.1 Streptosporangiaceae bacterium
TCCCGCCAAGGTCGTGGCGGGAACGGGCGGTGCGGGCTGCCATCTTCGCCACGTTCCCGTATCCGGCCCGGATGCGGGCCGCCCTCGGGCCGCTCCGGGCGGCTCAGGTGCTCGGACTTGACCGGGCGGCTGCCCGCAGCAGGCTGCTCACTCGCCTCGCGCCC
This sequence comes from Streptosporangiaceae bacterium, assembly GCA_035483035.1. Lineage (GTDB taxonomy): Bacteria > Actinomycetota > Actinomycetes > Streptosporangiales > Streptosporangiaceae > JAJYUU01. The sequence continues at coordinate 165 of DATHQE010000340.1, forward strand.
GAGGCCGCTGCCGCCATCGCCGTCGCGCCAGCCCGGTCCGCGCGACGCGGCGCCCGCCGGCCCCGCCTGCCGGCCAGGATCCCGGCCAGCGGCGAGCGCAGGGCCGTCGTCGGGATGCTGACCGGCTGCGTCCAGCGGGTGCTCTTCCCGCAGGTCAACGCGGCTACTGCCAGAGTCCTCGCGGCTGAGGGCTGCGACGTCATCGTGCCGCCCGGCCAGGGCTGCTGTGGCGCGCTGTCGCTGCACGGCGGGCGGCGCGCGGAGGCGGGCGAATTCGCCAGGGCGACGATCGCGGCATTCGAACGCGCAGGCGTCGACGCCGTCGTGGTGAACGCGGCCGGCTGCGGCTCGGCGATGAAGGAGTACGAGCACGTGCTGTCCGGCGACCCCTCGTGGGCCGAGCGGGCTACGGCGTTCAGCGCCAAGGTGCGTGACTTCAGTGAGTTCCTGGTCGAGCTCGGCCCCGTCGCCACGCGAGCGGACTTGCAGCTGACCGTCGCCTACCACGACGCGTGCCATCTCGGCCACGCGCAGCGGATCACGGCGCAGCCGCGCAGTCTGCTCGCCGGCATCCCCGGGCTCGTGCTCGACGAGATTCCCGACGGCGCGACCTGCTGCGGCTCGGCCGGGATCTACAACCTGGTCCAGCCCGAGGCTGCCGCTGACCTCGGCGCACGGAAGGCTCGCAGCGTCGCGGCTACCGGCGCTGACTTGCTGGTCTCCGGCAACCCTGGCTGCTCGCTGCAGATCGCCCAGGCGCTGGCTGCGGCCGGACAGCCGATGCCGGTCGCGCATATCGCCGAGGTCCTCGACGCCGCGATTCGTGGCCGCCCCGCCCGGGATCTGCTGTCGGCTGGCCGCTGATGCCGCAGCCTGGTGCCGGAGCTGCCCGCTCATGGGGCACGAGGTTGGAGGTACTGCCCAAAGTGGGGCAGCAGAGCCAACTTGACGCCCAATAGAGCCGCGGAGCGCGAAATTAGATCCGCGGTATCTGTACCGTATTGCGACGTTCGCGGAGGTAGCTGGCCACCCAGGTATGGCTGGCCCAGTACAGCCCGAGCAGCGATACCAGCAAGCCGATGAGCAACTCGATCCAGAGGTCCGACCCGGTCACCGGGAACACGAGCGAGCCGCCGGTGAACAGCGCAGGCACGCTGGTGCCCGCATGAATCCCCCTGGGCATGAGCCCGGCGTACTGTGCGCTGGTCACGAGAACGTGCCCGCCCGGCGCCACGAACTTGCCACTCCAGACGCAGGCGGACCGGTGGCAGGCCTCGGCAGTCGCAACCCAGGCGCCCCGAGTGCCGTCATGCAGCCCAGCGCGGATCGCCGGGAGGATGTGAATCGCCGTCGCCACCAGCAGGATCACGGAGACGACGGCCACAATCGGCTTGAGCGGGAGGCGTCCACGCGGCCGCTGGCCCTGGGCGCCCTGGTTTTGGCCCTGGCCGGTCGCCAGGCCGGTGAACCGGCCGCTGAAGGACTGGCCGAAGGCGTCCCGTGCCGACTTCGGCGCAGACGGCGGCACGCTCATGACGAGGGCTCCAGGGGCGTCAGATGCGGATTATGCGAACGGTCTCACTCTAGGTGACATCAGGGCCCCGCCGGCCGCCGCCAGCGGCCGATCACGCACGTGACGTCCGCCTGACGTCCGTCTGACGTCAGTATGGAGTCTTCGTGACGTCGTTTGTTACTTGACAGACGTCACTATTGACGTCAGGATGACGTCATGGACCTCAGCGAGTACGCAGAATCGCTACGGCGGGAGCTCACCTCCATCACCAGGTTCGCTGGCGAGGACATCGCCAGGGCTGCCGAAATGCTCTCGGAGACACTGGACTCCTCGGTAAGGCTCGCGCTGCTCGACGTCCTGTCGGCCGCGGCCGACGAGATCACCGCCAGCCTGGACGGCGCGACCATCGACGTGCGGCTCAGCGGGACCGAGCCGCAGTTCGTCGTGACCATGACCCGCCCCGTCGAGGACCCGATCGCCGAGCCGGGCGACACCGCCGAGGATGGCGGGAGCTCGAGGATCACGCTACGGCTGTCAGAAGGCCTCAAGACGCGCGTCGAGGCGTCCGCCGTCAGCGCCGGGATGTCTGTCAATGCCTGGCTGGTACGCGCGATCAGCCGTGCGCTCGACGGTTCTTCCGGCGGCGCCAAGACCCGCCCGCCGTTCCCGCCGCCGCCCCCTCCGGGCCGGCCCGGCAAGCGGTTTACCGGATTCGCCCGCAGCTAGCCTCGGCCAGCTCGCCACTAACCCGACGTCTCGCTCACCTAGCCGCACTCCAACACCCGCACCGATACACCGGTACTGCAACACAGGAGGGCACCGCCATGACCAACTGGGATTTCGCCTGCTCAGACCCTGTTGATATCAGCGTCGACAACTGGACCGCGGGCAGCATCGTCGTGTCCGCCGAGCCGACTGATTCGATCACCGTCGAGGTTGTCCCGAGCCGCCGCAGCTCCGGCGCCGACCTGGACCAGGTCGAGGTCGCGTTTGAGGATGGCCAGCTGTTTATCAACGGTCCCAGGGTCGGCACGTTCCGCCGCAAGCAGGGCCTGGACCTGACTATCAAGGCCCCGGCTGGCTCCAGCTGCGCGGCGAAGACCGTATCAGCTGACCTGTCGTGCGTTGGCGACGTCAGCGCCGTCTCGATGGAGACCGCCAGCGGCGACCTCACCGCTGCTTCGGTCGTGGATGTGGCAGTCCGGTCGTCGAGCGGCGACGTGCTGCTGAACCGGGCCGCCGGAACCATTTCGATCCACACGGCATCCGGTGATGTCCAGGCCGCCCAGGTGGACGGCGACGTCCGGGTCAATACGGCCAGCGGGGATGTCACCATCGGTCTTTGCGCCGGCCCGGTCACGGTGCACACCGCGAGCGGTGACGTGCAGCTCACCGCTGTCGGGGGCACCCAGGTCGTGCTGGCCAGTGCTTCTGGCGATCTAGCGGTCGGCGTCCTGCCAGGGCGGGGCGTCTATCTGGACCTGGCGAGCAACTCCGGAGAGATCCGCAGTGAACTCGACGCCAGCGACGGCAACGAGGCCGCAGACGAGTCGGCGGCCATGCAGATCAGCTGCCGCACAATGAGCGGCGACATCAAGATCACAAAAGCGCGGGGTGTCCCCACTGAGCCCCTGATGCTGCCGTGAGCACGTACCCCACCAGACATCCGCGAGCGATCATGAAAGGCCAGTCCAGTGAATCCGCGAATACTCGAAGCACTAGCAGCCCAGCACATGGCTGACCTCCGCGCCTCAGCCGCCGATAGCCGCCAGCACGTCGGCCAGGGCCGAGTCAGGCAGCAGTCGCTGCGGGTACGCACCGGGTGGACGCTCGTCGACCTCGGGCTCAAGCTCGTCGCTCAGCCCCAGGCACGCCCCCGGGTGCCGAGGCCGCGGGCGGCCGGGTCCTGAGCGGCGGTCAGGCCGTGCTCAGGCCCACCGACGTCAAGGCCGCGCCAGCGCCGGTTCCAGAGCTAGCGGCGGCCCGCGAGCGGACTGCAGCGGCCGAGCCAGCGTCGCCCAAGCCAGCGAGCCAGCTGGCCGATATCTCGCCAGCAGCGACGATAGCTGCCGGGCCGGTAAGCAGACTGGCCGTGCCGCTCGGGGTCACGACCAGCCTGCCGCCGGGGACGTGCACGGTCCACGGCAGTCCTGGCCCGACCGGCCACTCGCCTGCCGCCGCCGCGGCGGCCACTGCCGCAGCCACCGCGCCGGTGCCACATGACAGCGTCAGGCCAGATCCGCGCTCGTGGACGCGCATCTCGATCTCGCGGTCGCCCAGCGGCCGAACCACCTCGACGTTGGCGCCAGCAGCCAGCTCCGCCGGACCAAATACCACCGGGTCGCTCAGGTCTACCGCCGCGACAGGCTGATCGACCACGCAGGCCAGGTGCGGGTTGCCCACCGAGATCGCCAGCCCTATCAGGCGCTGATCGCCAGCCTGCGCCGCCCCGTCGCCGATCACGACGGCGGCCCCCATGTCCACCGTGAACTGCCCGTCAGCCTCAGCGTGCACAGCCCTAATCCCGGCCCGGGTCGCAATCGCCAGGTCCGGGCCGCTAGCAAGTCCCTCGTCGATCAAGTACTTCGCAAAAACCCGGACCCCGTTGCCGCACATCTCCGCGACACTGCCATCAGCGTTCCAGTAATCCATGAACCACTCAGCGCGCTGGCCCGCAGCGTCGGGACCTGCAGCCGCCGTGCGCACGACCCGGAGCACGCCATCCGCCCCGATCCCAAAATGCCGATCGCACAGCCGAACTACGAGCTCAGGACCCAGCTCAAGCTGCCCGTCAGGATCAGGCAAGATCACAAAGTCATTGCCTGTCCCGTGCCCCTTAGCGAACCGCATGGAGTCGATGCTACCCACCGCATCGAGACGCGTCCCTGACCGCGAGCGGTCGATGGCGGAGTCGGTCTCGTGCCGTTTCGTGTGGCACGAGGCCGACTCGGCCGTCGGCCGCTACCGAACGACGGCGAGCGCGCGCTCAGCGAGGTCCGTGCCGGCGGGGATCCACTGAACTCGCGGATCCCGTCTGAACCAGGACTCCTGGCGGCGGACGAACCGGCGGGTGGCCTGGATCGTCTGGGCGGCTGCTTCGTCTTCAGTCCAGTCTCCGGCCAGGAACTTCAGGACCTGGGCGTAGCCGAGTGCGCGGCTGGCTGTGCGGCCGTCGCGGAGGCCGGCGAGTTCCAGGCGGCGGACTTCGTCGACAAGCCCGAGGTCCCACATCTGGTGGACCCGGTCGGCGATCCTCCGGTCGAGTTCGGGCCTCGGCACTGTCACGCCTAGCTGGACCACCGGGTAGACGGATTCGTATTCCGGCAGCGTCGCGCTAAATGGGCGGCCAGACAGCTCGATGACTTCAAGCGCCCGGACAATGCGGCGACCGTTTCCTGGCAGGATCGCCGCCGCCGCGACCGGGTCGACAGCGGCCAGCCGGGCGTGCATGGCGCCACTGCCCAGCTCGTCGAGCTCGGATTCCAGGCGAGCGCGCACGGCCGGGTCGGTGCCGGGGAACTCCAGGTTGTCGATCGCGGCTCGCACGTAGAGGCCGGAGCCGCCGACGAGGATCGGCGTGTTTCCGCGACCTCGGATGTCGTCGATAGCCTCGCGCGCGAGCTGCTGGTACTCCGAGACGCTGGCCGCCTGCGTGACCGGCCAGATGTCGAGCAGATGGTGGACTACCCCGGCCCGTTCGGACATGGTCAGCTTGGCCGTTCCGACGTCCATGCCCACATAGAGCTGCATGGAATCGGCGTTTACCACCTCGCCGCCTAGCGTGCGCGCGAGGGCCAGCGAGAGTTCAGACTTGCCTGCCGCTGTCGGCCCCACGACCGCGATTACTGGCCGTAGCATTGCATCAGTGTCGCAGCGGAGGGTATGGCCCTGCACACGCGAGGCACCGAGATAAGCAGATAAACCGCCCGGGTCCTTGGGGGAACTATGACGTACACCGATGACCTCGACACGCCGAGCGAGGAAGACGAATTCGCCGACGACGACGAACTCGATGACGAGGACGAGGACGAACTTGACCTCGACGACGAGTACGACGACGAAGACGAATATGACTTCGATGATGACGACGACGATGACGAAGACGAAGACGAAGACGAGCTAGCGGACGACGACGAGCTCGATGCGGAAGGCGCTGGCTAGCACGACCACATGAGCTGAGGTCGGCCGAGCGCGTTCAGCCGGCCGACCGCTTGGACGGCATCCCCAGCAAGACTGAGCTACCAGGGCGTGCTGAGCCGCCCGATCCATCCGTCGCGTCCGGTGCCATGCGACGCGCTTCCCACGCATCGCCAGCGCGAGTACGGCGGACCGTCGTCGGTACGCGGTCCGCGAGCAGGTAATGCGGCGCAGCCCCGGTCACTTCGGTGGTGATCACGTCACCAGGTCGGGGTGCTGGCTCGGCTGGCGCGAAGTGCACCAGCCTGTTGTCGCGGGCTCGGCCCGACATCCGGTGCGTGGCGCTGTCCTTGCGGCCCTCGCCGTCGGCTACCAGGACCTCGACCTCACGGCCGACAAACTTCAGATTCTCC
>DATHQE010000341.1:0-4816 GCA_035483035.1 Streptosporangiaceae bacterium
GATCGAGTCGACGGTGCCGAGGATCGGCCGGCCGAGCGGGGTGTCGCCGAAGACCTGCGCGGAGAACGCCTCATGCACAAGGTCGGACGGGTCGTCCTCGTTCATCGCGATCTCTTCGAGAATCACGCCGCGCTCGGCGTCCACGTCCTTGGGCTCGATCAGTGAGCTGGTGACCATGTCCGACAGCACATCAATAGCCAGCGGCAGGTCCTGGTCGAGCACTCGCGCGTAGTAGCAGGTGTACTCCTTGGCGGTGAACGCATTCAGCTCCCCGCCGACCGCGTCCAGCTCGGCCGAGATGTCCAGGGCGCTACGCCGGCTAGTGCCCTTGAACAGCAAGTGCTCGAGGTAGTGCGTGGCGCCGGCGTGCTCACGATCCTCATCGCGAGAGCCGACGCCCGCCCAGATCCCGAACGCGGCCGACCGGACAGCTGGCAGCGACTCGGTGACTACCCGCAGGCCGCCCGGCAGGACGGTGCGCAGAACGCTCCCGTCACCGCCGGCCAGCCGCTCGGTACCAGCCGTCATGTGGGTGCTCCCGTCCGTCAGGAGTTCCCCGACGCGGAGCCGTTGGAACTGGAGCCGCCTGAGCCGCCGCGGCTGCGCTGACGGCTGCGGTGGTGGTCACCGCCGCGATCCCCGCCACGGTGCCGGTCGCCGCCACGATCATCACGATCACGGGACCGGGGCTCGTCGTGACCGCCCAGGTCCTCACCGGCCGCCTCACGCTCGACAACTTCGACCGGGACCAGCGACAGCTTGCCGCGGTCGTCGACCTCGCGGATCTCGACCTGGATCTTCTCGCCCACCTTGACCACGTCGTCGACGTTGTCGATCCGCTGCCCGCCGTGCAGCTTGCGAATCTGCGTGATGTGCAGCAGGCCGTCCCGGCCTGGCAGCAGCGAGATGAACGCGCCGAACGTGGTCGTCTTCACCACGGTGCCGAGGAAGCGCTCCCCCACCTCGGGGATGTGCGGGTTGGCGATCGCGTTGATCGTGGCCCTGGCGGCCTCCGCCGAAGCGCCATCGGTCGCGCCGATGTAGATGGTGCCGTCGTCCTCGATCGTGATGTCGGCGCCGGTCTCCTCCTGGATGGAGTTGATCATCTTGCCCTTGGGGCCGATGACCTCACCGATCTTGTCGACCGGGACCTTGATCGTGATGATCCGGGGCGCGAACTCGCTCATCTCGGCCGGGGCGTCGATGGCCTCGCGCATCACGTCCAGGATCGTCAGCCGCGCGCCGCGGGCCTGGCGCAGCGCGGCGCCGAGTACCGAGGCGGGAATGCCGTCGAGCTTGGTGTCGAGCTGCAGCGCGGTGATGACGTCCTTGGTGCCAGCGACCTTGAAGTCCATGTCGCCGAACGCGTCCTCGGCGCCGAGGATGTCGGTCAGCGTCACGTACTGGCCGCCCTCATGGATGAGGCCCATCGCGATGCCCGCCACCATGTCCTTCAGGGGCACGCCCGCGTCCAGCAGCGACATAGTCGACGCGCAGACCGAGCCCATCGACGTCGAGCCGTTGGATCCGATCGCCTCGGAAACCTGGCGGATCGCGTACGGGAACTCCTCGCGCGTTGGCAGCACCGGCACCAGGGCCCGCTCGGCGAGCGCCCCGTGGCCGATCTCCCGGCGCTTGGGCGAGCCGACCCGGCCGGTCTCGCCAGTGGAGTACGGCGGCATGTTGTAGTTGTGCATGTAGCGCTTGGTGCGCTCAGGGTTCAGGGTGTCGATCATCTGCTCCATGCGGAGCATGTTCAGCGTGGTGACGCCGAGGACCTGGGTCTCGCCGCGCTCGAACAGCGCCGAGCCATGCACCCGCGGTATCACACCGGACTCGGCCGACAGCTGCCGGATGTCGGCCAGCCCGCGGCCGTCGATACGCAGCCCGTCCCGGATGATCCGCTGCCGGACCAGCTTCTTGTTCAGCGCGCGAAAAGCCTCGCTGATCTCCTTCTCCCGGCCCTCGAACTGCGCTGACAGCTTCTCTGTCGCCAGCGCCTTGATCCGGTCGGTCTCGGTGGTGCGCTCGCTCTTGCCCGCGATCGTGAGCGCGTGCGCCAGATCCGCGCCGACCTCGGCCTCCAGCGCCGCGAACACGTCGTCGCCGTAGTCGGCGAAAACCGGGAACTCGGCCGTCTCCTTGGCCGCGTGCCTGGCGATCTCCAGCTGGCCTTCGCACAACTGCCGGATGAACGGCTTAGCCGCATCCAGGCCGGCCGCGACCGTCTCTTCCGTCGGCGCCACGGCACCGTTGCCGGAGTCACCGATCAAGCGCAGCGTGCTGGGCGTGGACTCCGCTTCGACCATCATGATCGCTACGTCGCCGTCGTCGAGCACCCGGCCGGCCACCACCATGTCGAAGGTGGCGTTCTCAAGCTCGGAGTGCGTCGGGAACGCGACCCACTGGCCCTTGATCAGCGCCACTCGGACGCCGCCGATGGGGCCAGAGAATGGCAGCCCGGCCAGCTGGGTCGACATCGACGCTGCATTGATCGCGACCACGTCGTACAGGTGATCCGGCTGCAGGGCCAGGATGGTCTCGACGATCTGCACCTCGTTGCGCAAGCCGTGCACGAACGACGGGCGCAGCGGCCGGTCGATGAGGCGGCAGGTCAGGATCGCGTCCTCGGAGGGACGGCCCTCGCGGCGGAAGAAGGAGCCGGGGATCCGGCCCGCCGCGTACATCCGCTCCTCGACGTCGACGGTGAGCGGGAAAAAGTCGTAGCCTTCCCGCGGGCTCTTGCCTGCGGTGGTGGTCGACAGCACCATGGTCTCGTCGTCGAGATAGACGACGGCCGAACCGCCTGCTAGCTTGGCGAGCCTGCCGGTCTCGAACCGGATCCTGCGCACGCCGAATTCGCCGTTGTCAATGCTGACCTCGGCGGTGTAGACACCCTCCACGGGTGACCTCCTTGACTGAGGTCCCGCGCCTGTCCGCCGCAGTTTCGGAGCGCCATGGCCGGCCGGCTGAGTACGCCACCACCTGAACCGGGGGCGTCAGCCGCGATGCCGGGGTCGGCTGCCGGCCGGTCTTCGATCGAAGCCCTCGGCCCTGACCGTCCGCCAGTCTGGCGGGCGTCATGACCCGAGAACCACTACCGAGGACCGGCCCGATGGGCGCTGTCGGCGCTCCTGGCCGGAGCCGCGGGACGTTGTACGTCAGTGTTAGCTAACGTCTGTGTTGTCTAGTTGTGTTATCCAGTTGTCGTTGTGGCTGACCTGGTGTAGCAGCGCTACCTGCGCAGGCCGAGCCTCTCGATCAGCGCCCGGTACCTGCTGATGTCCGTGCGGGCCAGGTACTGCAGGAGACGCCTGCGGCGGCCCACGAGCAGCAGCAGCCCGCGACGGCTGTGGTGATCGTGTTTGTGCACCTTCAGGTGCTCGGTCAGGTCGGCGATCCGCCGAGTCAGCAGCGCGACCTGGACTTCCGGCGAACCGGTGTCACCCTCACTAGTCGCGTGCCCGGCGATGATCTCGTTCTTCACCGTGGTGTTGAGCGGCACGTTGCTCCCTCTTGACTTGCTGTCGAATTTTCCACATACGCCCAGGCCAGGACTCAGGAGAGTCTCACCAGAGCGGCAGGGTGGGCATCGCCAATGCGGGCGGTGTCCCCCCACGCGGCCAGCCGCCTGAGGGCGCAGCTGACCAGGCCAGATGATCCGGCCGATGCTTAACCGTACCACGCGGTGATCGCGGTACGGCACATCGGGCGACCCCGCGGGCCGCGGCGGGTCAGGCGAACATCTCGTCCAGGGCGGCGCTATCCTCGGCGAACACCCAGAATTCGGTCGCCTTGCCGTCAGCCACGTGCCAGATGTTGGCCTCGCGAACGACAATAGGCTGACCGCCCCGCTCGGCGTGCGCGGTAACCAGCACGACGCCATGGGTGTCGTTGGCCAGCACGTCGTGGATGTCGAGCCGCAGCGTGCCGCCGGTCACCTCGAGCAGCTTGCCGAACATGCCCATGATGGCCTGGTGCCCGCGGTAGTCGCCGGTGAGCTGGTTGGATCCGCCGTTATGCCACACCATGTCGTCGGCGAACAGGCTGAATACAGTATCCAGGTCGCCAGTGCTGAACGCCTCGTATCCGCGTCGCAGCAGGTCCTCGTTCGGGTGCGCCATCGTCGTCACCTCCGGGTTAGCGGCCCGGCGGGGTGTCGGGCATCGTCGCCGTAAGCCCAAGGTAACTCAACGTAGCCGAGCTGCGCGGGCAGACTCGGGGCTAGCCCGCCGTCAGCAGCCGCCTGGCGTCATCGACGTCGACGTGCATCTGCGTGACCAGCTCGCCCGCCGAGCCGAACTTCAGCGTCGGCCGCAACCGGGAGGCAAAGTCGACAGCCACATGCGCGCCGTAGAGATCCAGGTCGTCGCGGTCGAGCGCATACGCCTCCACCGACCGCTCCCGTCCGTCGAACGTGGGGTTCATGCCCACCGAGATCGCGGCCGGCCACCGCTCAAGCTCCGACCCGTCGGTATCCAGCCGCGCTAGCCAGCCCGCGTAGACCCCGTCCGCCGGAATGGCCGTATGCGGGAGCGTCTCCAGGTTGGCCGTCGGGAAGCCCAGGGCACGGCCCCGCTGATGTCCGCGGACGACGACGCCTTCCACGCGGTGCAGCCGGCCCAGGTCGTGCGCGGCGCCGACCACATTGCCCGCGGCCAGCAAGGCGCGGATGCCGGTCGAGGAGACGGTGACACCGTTCTCGGTCAGCAGCGGCACGCCTTCGGCAGCGAAGTCGTACTTCTCCCCTAGCTCGGCGAGCAGGGCCACGTCGCCAGCTGCCTTGTGGCCGAAGCGGAAGTTCTCGCCGACCACG
>DATHQE010000342.1:0-2260 GCA_035483035.1 Streptosporangiaceae bacterium
GACCCCGAGCTCGTCGTGCTCGGCGGCGGCATCGGCCAGGCGCCCGGCTTCGCCGCGGCTGTGGCTGCCGAGTTGCGCAAGCTCGCGCCGGTGCTGCCGGAGGTCCGCGTGAGCGCGCTCGGCACCGAGGCGGTCGTGGACGGCTGCCTCGCCTCCGGGGCCGAGCTCGCCTGGCAGCGGCTGACCGCGCTGCTTCCGTAGTCGCAATCAGCGGCTACAGTCCTTTGGTGACCGACGGTGATGACGCGCAGCCGCCTGGCGCCCAACCAGATGATGCACAGTCAGATGATGCACGGTCAGATGAGGCACGGGCAGATGAGGCACGGGCAGCCGATGCTGCGCGCGCGACACTGAGCCTCCCGCCGCCGAAGTACCTCCGCTGGGAGATCATCGCGGTCTTCGCCATCTCGCTCGGCGCCAGCGGCGTGAACGCGCTGCTCAGCCTCATCGGCTCGCTGCTCGCCCGCCAGTCGCTCAGCAGCCAGCACGCCCTGCTCGTCGGTTCGCAGTCGCCGAATCACTGGTTCGACCTGGTATTGCAACTGGTCGGCATCGCGGAGGCGCTGACCCCGGTCCTGCTCGTGCTGTACCTGATGGCGAGGTCGGGAGAGCCGCCGTCGGTGCTGGGCCTGGACGCGAGCCAGCCGGGCCGCGACCTGGCCCGCGGCGCGGTCGTCGCCGCGATCATCGGCGGCGCCGGACTCGGCCTGTACATCGCCGCGTTCAACCTCGGCCTCAGTCTTAACGTCGTGCCCGAGTCGCTGCCGAACGTCTGGTGGCGGATCCCCGTGCTGCTCCTGTCCGCTGCGCACGACGGCATCCTGGAAGAGATCCTGGTCATCGGTTATCTGCTACGGCGGCTGGGTCAGCTCGGCTGGACGCCATGGCGGGCGATCGTGGCCGCGGCGATCCTGCGCGGCTCGTACCACCTTTACCAGGGCTTCGGCGCATTCCTAGGCAACTTCGTGATGGGCATCATCTTCGGCGCTCTTTATCGCCGGTGGGGCCGCGTGACGCCACTGATCATCGCGCACGCGCTGATCGACGCCGTGACGTTCGTCGGCTACGCGGCCCTCGTCGGCAAAGTGTCCTGGCTGCCCTAGCTAGACCGGCGGCCGGCCGAGCCCGGTCAGCACGAGCGCGGCGGGCAGGCTGGCCAGCAACGCGCCAGGCAGCGTCAGCTTCGACCGGCGCAGGCCGCTGCCGATGACCACGCGCCACGTCGAGGCGACGGCGTCGTCCACGAACAGCGGCCAGTCGGCGGGCAGCCCGATCGGGGTGATGCCCCCGTACTCCATCCCGGACAGCTCGACCGCGGTCTCCATCGGCGCGAACGAGGCCTTGCGCACTTCCAGTTCGCGTTTGACCAGGCCGTTCACATCCGCCCGGGTGGTGGCCAGCACCATGCACGCCGCCATCCGCGTCGCGCCGTCACGACGTCCGGCCACCACCACGCAGTTGGCCGACTCGGCTGGCGCTACGCCGTACCGCTCGCAGAACGCGGCGGTGTCCGCCAGCTCGGGATCGATCTCGGCCACGCCGATGTCGTTGACCTCGAGCTTGCCGGCCAGGTCTGCCAGTGCGGCCGCCACCGGGGCGGCGAGCAGATCAGGACGTTCGAGCGCAGGAACGGCGGTGAGGTTGCCGATGTGCATCGTCACCCGCAGAAGTCTAGGCCGGTCGGCTGGCGCCCCGCGGATGGGCCTCGCCGCGCCGCGCCCCATCCCGTCATCGCGCGAGTCGATTAGCCGCTGCTGAGGCTGCCTAGCGTTCCGGTGCCCTGGCGCACGGCGCTGCTGCCCCTGGTGTACTTGATCGTCACTTTCGTGCCGGGCTTGAGCTGCGACAGCGTGCTCTCGAGTTCCTGCAAGCTGGTGATGCTCTGGTCGTTGATGCCGACGATGACGTCACCAGGCTGGACGCCCGCCATGGCCGCGGTCTCGCCCTGGTCGACGGCCAGGACGGCAACGCCGGCGGACTGGCCGGTTTCGCTGGCAGCGGTCTGCGCGGTGATGCCGAGCGTGGCGCGGTCGGAGTTGGTGACCCTGCCGGTCTTGATCAGCTGGTTAGCGATGTTCTTCACGGTGTTGCTGGGGATGGCGAACCCGATCCCCGGTGCCGCGCCGCCCTGGTCCGGCAGCCTGGCCGCCAGCGTTGGCACGCCGACCACCTCGTTATTCAGCGCGACCAGGGCGCCGCCGCTGTTGCCGGGGTTGATGGCCGCGCTGGTCTGGATCGCAGCGGTAATCAGGGCCTTGCC
>DATHQE010000343.1:0-2353 GCA_035483035.1 Streptosporangiaceae bacterium
GACACGCTGCAGCACCCGCGATGCGTCTTCCAGGTACTGAAGCGGCACTTCGAGCGGTATACGCCTGAGCTAGTCGCCCAGGTCACCGGCGTGACGCCGGAGCAGTTCGCCAGGGTATGCCACCTCGTCACGGAGAACTCAGGCAAGGACCGGACCACCGCGTTCGTCTACAGCCTGGGCTGGACGCAGCACACCGTCGGCGTGCAGTTCATCCGCACGGCCGCGATCCTGCAGGCGCTGCTCGGCAATATGGGCCGGCCTGGCGGCGGGATCCTGGCGCTGCGCGGCCACGCTTCCATCCAGGGTTCGACCGACATACCGACGCTGTTTGACCTGCTGCCTGGCTACCTCCCGATGCCGTACGCCGACGGCAACGAGAGCCTGGACGCCTACGTCCGCGCCGAGTCCGTGCAGAACGGATTCTGGAGTCACACCCGCGACTACCTGGTCAGCATGCTGAAGGCGTGGTGGGGCGAGGCAGCGACGGCCGACAACGAGTTCTGCTACGGCTACCTGCCCAGGCTGACCGGCAGTCACAGCACTTACGACACGGTCATCGCCCAGCTCGACGGGATCTGCAAGGGCTACTTCCTGTTCGGCCAGAACCCCGCGGTCGGGTCGGCCAACGCCCGGATGCAGCGCGGCGGCATGGCCAATCTTGACTGGCTTGTGGTCCGGGACCTGTTCATGATTGAGAGCGCGACCTGGTGGAAAAACGGCCCGGAGATCGACACCGGCGAGATGCGCACGGAGGACATCGGCACTGAGGTGTTCTTCCTTCCGGTCGCTGCGCACACGGAGAAGTCCGGCAGCTTCACCAACACCCAGCGGATGCTGCAATGGCATCACCAGGCAGTCGAGCCAGCCGGCGATGCCCGCAGCGACCTGCAGTTCATCTATGACCTCGGCCGCCGGATCCGCGCGAAGCTGGCCACCTCAGCCAGCGAGATGGACCGGCCGGTCCTGGACCTGACCTGGGACTACCCGACCCTGGGCCAGTACGGCGAGCCGGATGCGGACGCCGTCCTCGCCGAGATCAACGGCCGGGCAGCGGACGGGCAGCCGCTGTCGGCTTACACCCAGCTGAAGTCCGACGGGTCCACTACCTGCGGCTGCTGGATCTATTGCGGCGTACGGGCCGGCGGCGTCAACCAGGCGGCGCGGCGCAGGCCGTGGACGGAGCAGACCTGGGTGGCGCCGGAGTGGGGCTGGGCCTGGCCGGCGAACCGCCGGGTGCTGTACAACCGGGCGTCAGCCGATCCCGAGGGCCGGCCGTGGAGCGAGCGTAAGGCGCTGGTCCAGTGGGACGCCGAGCAGGGCAAGTGGACCGGGCCGGACGTGCCGGACTTCGTCGCGGACCGGCCGCCGTCCTACCGGCCACCGGCGGGCGCGACCGGCATCGCGGCGATCTCGGGCACCGATCCGTTCGTCATGCAAGCCGACGGCAAGGCCTGGCTGTTCGCGCCCGCCGGGCTGGTGGACGGACCCATGCCCGCGCACTACGAGCCGCAGGAATCCCCGTTCCGCAATCTGGTGTACAGCCAGCAGCACAACCCGGTCCGGCACATCATCGCGAGCCCTGAGGACCGATTCCAGCCGAGCGGCGACGAACGAGGATCTGGCGTGTTCCCGTACGTGACGACCACCTACCGGCTCACCGAGCACCACACGGCGGGCGGCATGTCCCGGTTCCTGCCCTACCTCTCCGAGCTTCAGCCCGCGTTCTTCTGCGAGGTCTCGCCGCAACTCGCCGCCGAGCGCAGCCTGGAACATCTGGGCTGGGCGACTATCGTGACGGCTCGCGCGGCGATCGAGGCGCGGGTGCTGGTCACCGAGCGCATGCGGCCGCTGACGGTGCAGGGCCGGACGCTGCACCAGGTGGGGCTGCCCTGGCACTGGGGGCCGAACGGGTACACCAGCGGAGACGCCGCCAACGAGCTGGCTCACCTGGCACTGGATCCGAACGTGCATATCCAGGAGGTCAAGGCGATGGCGTGCGACATCCGGGCCGGCCGGCGGCCGCGCGGGCCTGCCCTGCGCGAGCTCGTCCGCACCTACCAGGAGCGGGCCGGCATCACCGACGAGACCGGGACGGAGATGTGACATGGATGCGGCGCGTGCTCCCGACATACTGAACACCCTCGGGATCGGAACGGGGCCGAATGAGCTCGGTCTGGACCCGGCCGCGCTGGCCGGATACGCCGAGCACCCACCACGAATGGGCTTCTTCACCGACACGTCAGTCTGCATCGGCTGCAAGGCCTGCGAGGTCGCCTGCAAGGAATGGAACGCGGTGCCCGAGGACGGGCTCTTGCTGACCGGCATGTCGTATGACAACACGGCGGACCTGAGC
>DATHQE010000344.1:0-4559 GCA_035483035.1 Streptosporangiaceae bacterium
TGCTGCTCGAGCAGGACGACATCGGTCCAGCCAAGGTGCGCCAGGTGGTAAGCGATGCTGCACCCGATCACGCCGCCGCCGACGATCACGACCTGGGCCCGGTCCGGGAGCGTCCTGTCTGATCGTTCAGTCATGGCCTGATCCTAGACAGAACTGGGAGCCCTGTCAGTCGCGATCAGGCTTCACGTACCCGAAGAAGCCGCGGCGCTTGATCAGCCCTGCAACGTCTGCCGGGACCATGGCTTCCCACGAATCGTCAGCCGCGGCTATCCGGCGAAGCACCTCACGACTGAAGATCGGCAGGAACTCGGGCCGGTAGTTGTCGAGGTGCACGAAGCTGCCGCGCCCGGCGAGGTAGTCGTACAGCGGCTGCAGGTCCGGCCGGACCTTGATGTTGTCGACGGTCCTCAGCTCATCGTCCGACTCTGGCTGCAACGGATACACGTAGAGCTTCAGATCGTTCTTGAACAGTCGCCCGAAGCTTTCCAGGATGCCGCCAGGAAGCTGGGCGTGGTTCCTCTCGTCAAACAGGTCGATCAGACTGGGCACGCCCATGACGATGCCGATCCGCTCGCTTGTCCGCTCGCCGATATACGCCGCCAGACGGTAGTAGTCGAAGTAGTCGGTGATCAGCACGGTCATGCCGCACGCCGCCAGCAGCTCGGCGCGAGCCAGGAAGTCTCGCCGGTCCACCTGAGCTCCGCCGGCGAGCAGATTGCGCATGGTGATCTCGGTGAGCGACAGGATCGGCCTGCCCGCTACGGCCGGATCAGCTTCAAACTTGGCTTGGGCCGTCTCGAGCATGTCGAGGTTGACGTGCGTTGGCGGGCGGAAGCTGCCGCGTTCTACGAGAACTGCCTTCTTGCGCAGCACCTCGCTTGGCTGCAACACCTCACGATCCGGACCGAACATCGCGACGCCGCTCAGCCCGACCTGCACGAGCTTCAGCGCCATCAGCCGGTTGTCCACGCCCCGGAACTCGATGCCGCGGAACTGGATCATGTCAATCTCGATGCGCCCGGTCGTCAGGCGATCCAGCAGGCTCTCGATGAGGCGGTCCGGCTCGTGCTGCTGGAAGAACGCGCCGTACAGCAGGTTCACCCCGACGATCCCGAGCGCCTCCTGCTGCAGCCAGGCCTCAACGTCGAGCATCCGCACGTGCATCACGATCTGGCTGGGCTCGTCGTGCGGCTGGGCCTGGAACTTGACGCCCATCCAGCCATGACACTCGTTGCCGCCCTGAAAGCTACGCGCTACGACTGTGTCGGCGAACGCGAAGAAGCAGCTTTCGTCACCGCGCTTATGGCCGAGCCGCTCCACGTTGAGCTGGAACTCGGTGTCAAGCATGCCCTGGAGCCGGCCGACAGACACGTACCTGTCCGCCTTGCCGTACTCGGCGTCGCTCACGGCCATGTCGTAAGCCGAGATCGACTTCGCGACTGTTCCCGCAGCGCCGCCCACCCGGAAAAGCCAGCGCACGACCTCCTGACCGGCGCCGATCTCTGCGATCGTCCCGTACCAGCGCGGATCGAGGTTGATGCGCAGGGCCTTTTGATGCGTATCGGATTGGTGCGCGTCAACAACGGACTCGGTCATCCGACTCCCTGCCTGGGCCGCCAGCTGCGACCCACCGCAGGCCGGAGCGGGTCCACCACCTGGCTTCTGTCGGCGATTTTACTGATTTCGGCGCTACCGCCGCCAGTACGCGCAGGTTAACGCCCGAGCGCAACGCCGGCCGGGGACTTCGCCTGGCTACGCTTGGCGTGATGGGCATACGGGGGGTCAAGCTGAAGGAGCACCATGGCCCAGGCGGCAGCATGGCTGGAGATCGCGCCGGATCATCCGCTCGGCCTCGGGGCGCTCCCCTATGGCTCGTACACCGCCGCGCACCACGCTGAGGAATTTCGAATCGGGGTCGCGATCGGCGACAGCGTGCTCGACCTGACGACCGCGACCGACCGCCTGCTGCCCGGCCGTGCTCACCTGTTCACCTCGGGCAGCCTGGACCAGTTCCTCGACGCCGGCGACGGCGCCTGGGCCCAGGTCCGGAGCGAAGTCACCAGGTGGCTGTCGGCGGAGCAGTTCCGCCCCGCCGTCGAGGACCTGATCGTGCCCGCCGGGGCGGTGCAGCTCCGGCTTCCGTTCACCGTCGCCGACTACGCGGACTTCTACGCCTCCGAGCATCACGCCACCAACGTCGGCCGCATCTTCCGGCCAGATGGTGAGCCGCTCACGCCGAACTGGAAGCACATGCCGATCGGCTATCACGGCCGGGCCGGCACCGTCGTCGTGTCCGGCACGGAGATCCGCCGACCGTGCGGCCAGTCCCGGCTGCCCGGCGCCGACCTGCCGGTCTTCGGCGCATCGGGACAACTCGACTTCGAGGCCGAGCTCGGCTTCGTCGTAGGCATGCACAGCCACCTCGGCGAGCCTGTTCCGGTCGAGCGGTTCGCCGCGCACGTCTTCGGCGTCTGCCTGATCAACGACTGGTCGGCCCGCGACATCCAGCGCTGGGAGTCGGCGCCGCTCGGCCCGTTCCTCGGCAAGTCGTTCGCCACCACGATCTCGCCGTGGATCCTGCCGCTGGCCGCGCTCGAGCACGCCCGCATCCGGCCGCCGTCGCGCGACGCCAAACTGACCGACTACCTGATCGAGACCACCGACTGGGGCCTTGACATCGCTTTCGAGATCCGCCTGAATGGCCACCTGATCTCGCGCCCGCCGTACGCCGCCATGTACTGGAGCCCGGCCCAGATGCTGGCCCACCTGACCGTGACCGGCGCGGCGCTGCGCAGCGGCGACCTTTACGCATCTGGCACGGTCAGTGGTGCCGAGCCGGGACAGCGCGGCTCGCTCATTGAGCTCGGGTGGAACGGGAAGCAGCCCGTTCCGCTCGCTGACGGCTCGACGCGGTCCTGGCTGCGGGACGGAGATGAGATCACCATCTCGGCCAGCGCACCGGGTCCCGATGGCGTCCGGATCGGGCTTGGCGCGGTGACTGGCTGCATCCTGCCGGCCGTGCCCACTCCGCCCGAGGCGCGGTACTGACGAGACCTCGGCGGCCACCGCCGCGGCGGCGCGCAATGAGGACTCGCCCGCAGGCCTCACTCAATCGGCTGCCTGGCGATCAGCGGCGGCTCGCGGCCGGCGAGCAGCCAGCCGCCGGCCGCGGCGACGAGCGGCAGCCCGACCAGCAAGATCACCACATCGGTCAACGGCACGTCGCCGAACAAGGCCGACAGGCTGCCGTGCGCCCAGACCATGCTGGCGGTCACAGCAAAGGCCACGCCGATGACCGCGCCGAGCAGGCCCAGCGCGGCCGCAGTCGCCGCGGTGATCGTCCGCCGCGTGGTGGCGCTTGCCCCGGTCGCGGTGAGCGTCCGCAGGTCCGGCGCGCTCTCACTGCGGATCAGGCCAACGGACGCGGCCAGCACGCCGAGCGCGATCAAGATGCCGACCGCGGTGCCGCCGTCGGCGATCTCGCCGAAATTTGTTCCGCCTGAGGCGATCTCGAGCGGGGCCTGGTCGGCGAGCGCGATCTGTCGCGCGGCGCGGATCTGCGCGGCGGTGAGCGGGGCGGGTGCCTGGATCAGCCAGCCGGACAGCTGAGGTTGCAGGTGGTACTTGCGCACTGCGTACTCGGTGATCAGCGTGTTCGGCGCGTCGGTGCCGCCCGGCAGGCTGCTGACCGTCTGGATCGCGGGGTTTGCCAGGCAGTCGTTGCTCAGCGCGCAGGACGGACTGCCCTTACCAGCGGGCTGGCTTCCGTCCCGCTCGCTTCCGTTGCCGGACCAGATCATCTCCATGTGCGGCAGGCCTGCCAGTCCTGGCCGCGAGGTAAGAATGTCGGTGCCGGGCGCGATCTGGCTGGCCGTGATCCCGTACGTGGCGAGCAGCCGCGGGGTGGCGATGTACACGGAACCGGTGAAATTGCTGCGGGGTGACGTGCCCGCCTGGTTCGGCCGGGCGGCGTTTTCCAGTGGCACCGCCGACCCCGCGTGCAGGCGGGCGGCGAGATTATTGAGCCGCCTGCCCAGGCTCGCCTCCTCGGCGCTGGTGAGCGGCATCATCATGCCGGGGGACGGGCTCCGCCCGGCGGTGACGACGAGCTGGCTGCTGGACAGGTTGGGGCCAGCTGGGCTGAGCGGGTTGGCGGTCCGCTCGCTGCCGACCAGGCAGATCACCGTGGCCAGGAAAACAGCGAACGTGACCGCGGCCAGCGCGGCACCGGACCGGGTCACGCACCGCGATCCGGATCGCGACCGGCAGCCGCGGTCCCGCGCCGGCTCTGAGCACGCTGATGCCCAGCGGGGCGAGCAGGAAGATGCCGACGATCACGCCAACCAGGCCGACCAGCAAGGGCAGCGCGCTGCCAGGGCCGCCGCCCCCGCCTGGCGGGCCAGCCTGGCCGCCGGCGAATGCCAGGACGATCAGGCCGACCGCGAACGCGATGACGCCCGGCACGGCCGACCGGTGTACGCCTCTCGGCGGCGCAGGGCGCCCGGACAGCGCGGCCACCACCGGGACTGCGGCCATCGTCTTGGCCGGCTTGCGGGAAG
>DATHQE010000345.1:0-5727 GCA_035483035.1 Streptosporangiaceae bacterium
GGCGCCCGCGCCTTCCAGGAACCGCAGCACTGCCAGGACCCGCCGATGGTCGCCTTCGGTCGGGGACAGGTCCAGCTTGGTGAAGATGCTGTTGATGTGCTTGGCCACCGCGCTCTCGCTGACCACCAGGCATTCGGCGATGCCGGCATTGGAGCGGCCTTCGGCCATCAGGGACAGTACTTCGCGCTCCCGGGCGGTCAGCCGGTCCGTCGGGCGGTCTTGGCGGCGCAGTAGCAGTTGGGCTACCACCTCCGGATCGAGGGCAGTCCCGCCCGCAGCGACCCGGCGCAGCGCCTCCAGGAACACGTCCACGTCCGCGACCCGGTCCTTCAGGAGATAGCCGATACCGGTCGTCTGGGTGGACAGCAGGTCCGCGGCGTAGCGCTCCTCGACGTACTGCGACAGCACCATGATTGCCGCCTCCGGCCATTGGCGTCGGATCACCAGGGCCGCGCGGATGCCCTCGTCGGTGAAGGACGGCGGCATTCGCACGTCCGCGATCACCAGCTTCGGGCGGTGCTGTTCCACCGCGGTCAGCAGCGCGGTCGCGTCGTGCACCGCCGCCACCACCTCGAATCCGGTGGTTTCCAGCAGCTTGGTCAGTCCGGCGCGCAGCAGGACCGAGTCCTCGGCGATCACAGTTCGCATGGCAGGTCCACCTTAATCGTCGTCGGTCCGCCGAGCGGGCTGCTTATCCCGAAGCTGCCGTCCACCGAGGCGGCCCGCTGCGCCAGCCCGGTCAGGCCGGTGCCCCGGCCCGCGTCCGCGCCGCCGATCCCGTCGTCCGTGATCGAGATCCGCAGCATCAGGCCGTCCAGTCGGACGTCCACCTGCACCGCCGTGGCCCGGGCGTGCTTGTTCACGTTGGCCAGGGCCTCGGAGACGATGAAGTACCCCACCGCCTCCACCGTAGGCGAGACCCGGCGGGGCACGTCCACGCTCAGCCGTACCGGCACCGGGGAGCGGGCGGCGATCCCGGTCAGCGCGGCGTCCAGGCCGCGGTCTTCGAGCACCACCGGGTGCAGTCCGCGCACCAGCTCGCGCAGCTCGGTCAGTGCCTCCTTCGCCTCCTCGTGCGCTTCCTGCAGCGCCTGGCGGGCCGACTCGGACAGCTCGTGCGCCAAGGTCGCCCGGGCCAGGCCGAGGTTCATCGCCAGGGAGACCAGACGTTGCTGTGCGCCATCGTGCAGGTCGCGCTCGATCCGACGGCGCTCGGTGTCGGCCGCGTCGACCGTCGCGGCCCGGCTCTCGGTCAGGTTCGCCACCCGCTGCGCCAGCTTCTCCGCCCGGCTCGGGCCGAGCAGGTCGGCGGCCGCCCGGGTGTCCATCCGCACCGCTGCCGAGACGATCCACGGGCTCAAGTACACCAGCACCACGCTGAGCAGCACGAACCAGATCTCCGCGCCGTCCCAGACACGCTGGCCCGCGTAGCGGAACACGCCGACGGCGGTGAGCAGCGCGAGCACCGCCGACGTCGCCAAGCCGATCAGCGCGGCGGCCCAGAGCAGGCCGCCGAGCAGGCCGAGCAGGTTCACCGCCGGGCCGACGACCAGGTGGTAGCACGCCTGCCGCCAGGTGCGCGGCGAGCGCAGGCGATCGCGAAGCTCCGCCCACACGCCGCGGGAGGGGTCCGGCGACCGCTCGAGCGTCGGCGGCCTCGGGATTCGCACCCCGAGCACCTCGTAGAAGCACGCCCGGCGCGGCACCGTCAGCCATGGGCAGAGCGCCACCGCCGCCGCAACCGAGACGAACATGCAGGTGAGCACGGCCGGGAACGAAATCGGCACGTAGAAGGTCCAGGTCCATGGCAGCGCCATGACGAGCAGGGGCAGCAGGTTCAGACCCGCGGACAGGACGGTGAACCCCAGATCGCGCCAGGTCCGGCGGGCCCACGGGCTGGCCAGGACGCTGCGGAGCCCTCTCGCTCCCGATTCGGATTCGGTGATGCCGGAGCTCATGGAGCCCACCGTATAAGGCCTGATCACCACTGGTCCATGTCGCTACCTGCCGCGTGCGGCTGTACCCAGCACCACCCGAAGACGGAAAGCCGCGCTACTGATTCACCGGCCGGTGGCGGCCAGAGTGGTTCCCGGCCCGAACGATCGGGCGACGAGACAAGGAGACCACTGTCATGCTCGGCACGCTGAACCAGGCGGATCGGCTCCGATGCCCGGTTCAGTCGGGCAATCCGCCCGGCCCGGCACGCCGCGGCACGCGCAGCCGGCTCGGTCGAACATACGTCACGGCGGGCGTGGCCATGATCCCATGGCTGCTCTACCTCGCGTTCACCCTGCCAGCCAGCGCCACCGACGGCCACTGGGCGCTGGCCTGGGTGGGCCTGGACAGCTGCGAGGCACTGGCCCTGTTCGCCACCGGCCGACTGCTGCTGCGCGCGGACAACCGCTGTGTCCTGGCCGCCACCGCCACAGCGGTGCTGCTGCTGACCGACGCCTGGCTCGACGTGACCTCGGCCGCACCGGGCGACGAACTGCTCACCGCGATCGCGATGGCCGTCTTCGCCGAGGCCCCGATAGCCCTGGCCTGCATCGCGCTGGCGCTGCGGCTGATCCGTCACGCCTTCCCATCGGCCACGGAGACCGCCGGAACCGACACGCAGGAGGAGCAGAGATGTCCCTGACCCACGCGGCATCCCACCTGGCCACGCGCCGCACCGGCCTGACCGCCGCGGCCGGGCTGACCGCCCTGGGGGCGGGCGCCTGGTGGTTGACCGATCAGGCGCCGTACCCCTACGCCCAACGCCGACTGCTGGACCTGCAGTTGCCGTTCCTGGCCAAGGCGGACGTGGACCAGATCCTGCAGCCCCGGACCGGGGAGCGGATGCTGGAACTCGGCCCGGGCACCGGCCTGCAGACGCTGCACATAGCGCCACAGCTCGGCCCGGAGGGCCGGCTGGACATCGTGGACATCCAGCAGGAAATGCTGGACCACGTCATGAGCCGGGCTGCCGAGAAGGCGCTGGACATCGTCCACCCGCACCGCGCCGACGCACGCGAGCTGCCGTTCGAAGACCGGACCTTCGACGCGGTCTACCTGGTGACCGCGCTCGGCGAGATCCCCGAACCGGACCGGGTGCTGGCCGCGGCGGCCCGAGTGCTCAAACCTGGCGGACGGCTGGTGGTGGGCGAGTTCTTCGACCGGCATTGGATCCCGTTCGGCCGACTGCACCGCCTGGCCGACACCCAGGGGCTGCACCTGACCGCCCGCCGCGGCCCGAGCATGGCCTATCTGGCCCGATTCCGCCCCTGCGCCGCAGCGGTCCGTTTACTTGCGCGCCACCCCGGCCCAGACCGAGAAGGTCTCGTGCACCTCGATAGTCGGCCGCCACTGCTGGACCTGCACTAGCCCTGGCTCTGCCAGCTGGAGGCCGTCGAAGAACCGGAGCACCTGAGCACGGGTGCGGGGCGTGTACTGCTGGTAGCTGAGCGACTTGAGGCGGTCGGCGATATCGGCTGCCTTTTCCGGCTCGATGTCTGCCGCCGGGTGCGAAATGGACAGGTAGCTGCCAGCGGGCATCGCGTTCATGAACTGGGCCACGAT
The DNA here is from genome assembly GCA_035483035.1 of Streptosporangiaceae bacterium. Taxonomy (GTDB): domain Bacteria; phylum Actinomycetota; class Actinomycetes; order Streptosporangiales; family Streptosporangiaceae; genus JAJYUU01. Next base: position 3,559 of record DATHQE010000345.1, read on the forward strand.
CGCGTGCGGGTCGTTCTCGTCCGGGATGGCGTGCAGGGTCAAGGCAATGGTGACAGCTACCGGCATGCTGAAGTCCAGCGTCTGGGCGGCACCGGCCAGCACCTTCGGCACGTCCCGAAGATCGGAGTCCACGTAGTCGGTGACACCCTCCGGGGTACTGGTGAGCAGGGCACGGGCGTGGGCCAGGACGACCGGATCGTAGTCGACGTAGACAACCCGGCTGTCCGGTGCGATCTCCTGCGCCACCTCGTGGGTGTTGCCCGCCGTCGGGATGCCGGTGCCGATGTCGAGGAACTGCCGGATGCCGGCCTCGGCGGCCAGGAATCGCACTACGCGGCGCAGGAAGGCCCGATTAGCCCGCATGAGTTCGACCATTGTCGGATAGGCCTCGATCATCGCCTCGGCGGCCTTGCGGTCGGCGGCGAAGTTGTCCCTGCCTCCGAGCAGGTAATCAGCGATGCGGGCATGATGGGCTATCGAGGTGTCGAAGGTTGCGTGCTCTGCGGTCATCCGTGCTCGCCTCGTCTGCCATTGTCATCGGCCCTGCCGCGCATGCGGACAATGGCGATCATACTGTTACGAGGCGGCGTGACCCCAGGCCGATCAGGAATCGAGAAGCACCGCTCACCGAGGCCCAGCTAGCGTGGCCAGTATGGAAATCACTATTCACGCAAGCTCCCTCCCGCATGACGACCCGGATGCGGCCCTGGCCTTCTATCGCGACACCCTGGGCTTCGAGGTCCGCCTCGACGTCGGATCCGGCAAGATGCGCTGGATCACCATCGGCCCTCCCGGCCAGCCCGACACGTCGATCCTCCTCGCGCCGCCGGCTGCCGATCCCGGCATCACCGACGATGAGCGCCGCACCATCGCCGAGATGATGGCCAAGGGCACCTACGGCTGGATCCTGCTGGCCACCAGAGACCTCGACGGCACCTTCGCGCGCCTGCAGGCGAGCGCCGCCGCCGAGGTCGTCCAGGAGCCGACCGAGCAGCCGTACGGCATTCGTGACTGCGCCTTCCGCGATCCGGCCGGCAACCTTATCCGCATCCAGGAACTTCGCTGAGCTGGTCGCCGGTCGCAGCCATGTGCACAGACGCATACCGGGAGGCGCTGATACGAGATCTCCCATCCATGGGGTCAGCCAGGGAGCGATCGCGGCAAGCCAAACCAGGGCAGCACGCTGTTCTCGAATCGGGTCATGGCACAGATCCGATCTCCGGTGAGGGTGAGCACGACCAGGCCAGTCCCATGCCGGATGCCGCCACTGGCACGTACATAGAGCCCGAACGCCGGCTGGCCGTTCGCCCGCGTCGGCACGAGCTCGTACTTGCGGCCAGCGCCGAAGAGCAGGGCGCAGAACCGCGCCACGAGATCGCGGCCCTCGTATTCGAGGGGCATGGGTGGCATCGACATGAAGACGTCATCCGTCAGCAGGGCAACCAGCGCGTTGAGATCGGCAGCCTCGTAGGCGCGGACAAACTTGGCCACGAGCGCGTCCTCAGCGGGCGAGCCGGCAATCGGTGGCGGCTCGCGGTCATAGTCCGGTGCCTGACGGCGCTGCAGGCTGGCCCGCCCTCGCTTGAGGGCGCCGTTGACGGACTCAGTGGTCGAGTCCAGCATCTCGGCCACCTCACTCGCGGGGAATCCGAGGACATCGCGTAGGACGAGCACGGCGAGCTGGCGCGGCGGAAGAAGCTGCAGCGCCGTGACGAAGGCTAGCGAGATCGACTCGGTCTGCTCATAGCGGGCCTCGGGCCCAAGTGGCGCGTCGATGGCTCCCTCGAGGAAGGCATCTGGAAGCGGCTCCAGCCAGACAACCTCGCCGATCCGCGTCGGTTCGGGCGGCTGCACGCCTGGCACATCCCACTCCTTGGCTGGGCGCCGGCTTGCTGACCGGCGTGCGTTGAGGCACCGGTTCGTCGCGATCCGGTAGAGCCAGGTGCGTAGTGAGGCGCGGCCTTCGAACCCCCCGAAGCCTTGCCAGGCAGCTAGCAGCGTGTCCTGCAGGGTGTCCTCGGCGTCTTGAAACGATCCCAGCATCCGGTAGCAGTGCACTTGCAGCTCGCGCTGGTGCGGCTCGGTCAGCTCGCGGAACGCATCGCCGTCCCCGGCCCGCGCCCGCGCGATCAGGTCAGCCTTCCCCACCATCGCGTCACCTTCCGCCAG
>DATHQE010000346.1:0-6178 GCA_035483035.1 Streptosporangiaceae bacterium
TCCAGCGTCCCTGGCAGCAGCCGGTTGGGATGCTCGCGGGTGCTCCGCCCGACCAGGACCACGGTGCCGGCGTGTCCGCCCAGGGCCAGTGCGATCCCCCGGCCGCCGCCACGCGCGGCACCGGTCACGACGGCGACGGGCCGGCGGACCGCGGTCACACCGGCTCCCAGCTCGGCGGCCGCTTCTCACGGAAAGCCGCGAACGCCTCGGCCATGTTGTCCCCGTAAACCCCGACCATCTGGGTCCGGTACTCGAGCTGGACCGCGTGCCGAAGCGATGGCGCGTCGATGTTCGCCCACACGCCCTCCTTGGTCATCCACACGCCAAATTCGCTGTTCGCCGCGATCTCCCCGGCTAGCTCGATCGCGGATGGCAGCAGCCGCTCGGGAGGGACCACCCGGTTGACCAGCCCCAGCCGCTCGGCTTCGGGAGCGTCGATCACGCGCGCGGTGAGCAGCAACTCCAGCGCTCGTCCCGCGCCCACGATCCGGGGCAGGAAATAGGACACCGCGACATCGCAGTTGGACAGCCCGATTTTCATGAACAGCGCGCCGAAGCGCGCCTCGGTGGAGGCGACGCGCAGGTCGCAGGCCAGCGCGAACCCGAGACCGCCGCCCACCGCGGGACCGTTCACCGCGGCGATGACCGGCTGGCGCAGCGAGTTCAGCGCGACCGCGACGCCGGTCAGGTATTCCTGCATGCCCCAGACCCGGCCGAGACGGCCGCGCCGCTCGCCGCCGGGCGCGATCGCCTCGTCCGGCTGGGTCAGGTCCGCTCCGGCGCAGAACCCGCGGCCGGCGCCCGTCAGGATGACCACACGGCACTCGGGGTCCTCCCGGATGCCCGCGATCGCGCTCCACAGACCGTCGAGCAGCTCGCGGTCGATGGCGTTGAGCTTCTCCGGCCGGTTCAGGCGTAGCACCACGACGTCCCCGCGCGGGCGCTCGATCTCTACCACGCTCATGCCGCTGCCTTCCCGCCGGCCCACTCCCATGATTATAATTAATTTAATAGTTTAGTCGATATTCGAGCGAAGGGACCGCCCATGCCGGAAGCCGGTCCGGCCGAGCACGAGCTGCTGCGCCAGTCCGTCCGCGACTTCGCCACGAACACGTCGCCGGAAGCCGAGGTGCGGCGTCTCATGGCGACACCGCACGGTTTTGACCGCGAGGTCTGGTCGGTCATGGCCAGCCAGCTGGGCCTGCAGGGCATGGCGATCCCCGAAAGGTACGGCGGGGCCGGCTTCGGCTGGACCGAGCTGGCCATCGTGTTCGAGGAGTTCGGCAGGGCGCTGCTCTGCGCGCCGTATTTCGCGACGGTCGCGCTCGCCGTGCCGGCACTGCTCGCCAGCGATGACGAGGACACGAAGCAGCGGCACCTGCCCGCCATCGCCAGCGGCGAGCTCGTGGCCACCGTGGCCTGGCGGGCGAACGCGGCCGACGAAGTCACGGCCAGGGGCACATCCGGCGACGGATACGAGCTGCACGGCCGCCGGTCGCACGTCATCGACGGCTGCATCGCCGGACTGCTGCTCGTGCCCGCGCTCGGGCCGGAAGGCCCGGGCATCTTCGCCGTCGAGGGCGGCGCGCCGGGTCTCTCGCACGAGACGCGCCCGACACTCGACGAGACGCGCAAGCAGGCCGAGATCGTCTTCGACGGGTGTCCTGCCCGCCGGCTGGAGCCGGCCGGCGACGGCGCCGCGATGCTGGCGCGGGTCGAGCGCCTCGCCGCGGTCGCGCTGGCGTGCGAGCAGGTCGGTGGAGCGCAGCATTGCCTGGACGACGCCGTGGACTACGCGAGAGACCGGATGCAGTTCGGTCGCCCTATCGGCTCGTTCCAGGCGGTGCGGCACCGGTGCGCCGACATGCTGCTCGACGTGGAGTCGGCGCGGTCCGTGGCGGCCTGCGCGGTAGAGCTCGCGCCCGACGGCCCGCAGTTCGGCACTGCGGCGCACATGGCGAAGGCGTACTGCTCGGAGGCGTTCGTCCGGGTCGCGGCGGCGAACATCCAGGTCCACGGCGGTATCGGCATCACCTGGGATCACTCGGCGCACCTGTACCTCAAGCGAGCCAAGAGTAGCCAGCTGCTGTTCGGGAACCCGCAGCAGCACCGGGCCGCCCTGGCCGCCCTGGTCCGGAGCGCGGCATGAGCGCTGCGCCCACGACGATGACCGGGCCGGACCCGAGCGCCCCGGGCGCCCTGGCCGCCCGGGTGGAGCGGCTGCTCGCCGAGGCGCCGTCACCCGGCGTCGACGGCGGAGTCCCGTTCCGCGCAGCGCAATTCGAGGCCGGGCTGGCCTGGGTCAGCTTCCCGGTCGGGCACGGCGGGCTGGGACTGCCGCCTGGGCACCAGCTCGTGGTGGACCGGCTGCTGCGCGACGCGGGCGTCGAGCCAGCGAACCTGCGCAACCCGATCGGCTACGGCAACGTCGCCCCGGTGCTGGCGGCGTACGGCACGGACGAGCAGCGGCGACGCTACCTGCGCGCGTGCTTCACCACCGAGGACATCTGGTGCCAGCTGATGAGCGAACCGGGCGCCGGCTCCGACGTGGCGGGCATCGCGACCACCGCCCGCCGCGACGGCACGGGCTGGCTGCTGCGCGGGCAGAAGGTCTGGACGTCGCTCGCGCACGTCGCGCGCTGGGGTCTCGCCGTCGTCCGCACGGACCAGGACAAGCCCAAGCACGCAGGGCTGACCTGCTTCGTCGTCGATATGCACGCGCCCGGTGTCGAGGTGCGGCCGCTGCGCATGCTCAACGGGAAGGCGGACTTCAACGAGGTATTCCTTGACGACGTTCCAGTCGCCGATGACAACCGGGTCGGCGAGGTGGGCGGCGGGTGGCAGGTCGTCCGGTCAAACCTGGACGGCGAGCGGGCAGCCTTCGGTGCTGAGGGCGACGAGCCGGATCCAGGCGAGGACCTGCTCGCGTGGTGGGCCCGCGCTGGCGTGGACGATCCGGTGCTCACGGACCGTGTGATGGCGGCGGTCATCCGGTCACGCGCCGCCCGGCTCACCGCCGAGCGGACGCAGCGCGGTGCGGCTGGCGGTGCGGTACACCCGGCCATCGTCAAGCTGCTGAGTTCCGAGGCGAAGCAGCACACGCTGGAAGTAGCCCTCGACGCGCAGGGCGTCGCCGGCACTCTGTATGCCCCGGACGGTTACGCGCTCGAGCAGCCCGTCCGCGTCGGCATCATGCAGGGCGACCCCGCGGCTCGCTACCTGCGCGTCCAGGCGCTCACCATCGAAGGCGGCACGTCGGCGGTGCTGCGCAACGTGCTCGCCGACGCGGTGCTCGGCCTGCCCCGCGAACCGCGCTTCGACACCGGGATCGGCTGGCGGGAGATCCCTCGCAACGCCGGTGAGTACGAACGCAAAGTGCGCGGCCGATGAGCGAACAAACGATGGCAGAGTTCCTCGATCAGGCAACCCGCTTCCTCGACACCGCGGCCGGGCGGGCCCCCGCGGCCACGTCGCGGCCCTGGGGAGAAGGCCCGGACGGCACCGAACTGCTCGCCGAGTGGTCATCTGAGGAGGAGGCGCGGCTCGTCACCGAGGCCCGGCGGTTCAAGGCGCTCGAGTACGACGCGGGGTTCGGCTGGATCGACGGCCCGGCTGTCTACGGCGGGCGGGGGCTGCCCCGGTCCTACCACGAGGCGTACACCAGGCTGCGCGAGCAGTTCGCGGTACCCGACCTGGCGGTCATGCGGCTGGGCCTGTCCATGACGGCGCCGACGATCCTCGCGCACGGCACCGAGCAGGTCAAGCGCGCCTACCTGCCCAGGCTGCACCGCGGTGACGTGATCGCCTGTCAGCTGTTCAGCGAGCCGGACGCGGGCTCCGACCTGGCCTCGCTGCGCGCGAGTGCCGTGCCCGACGGCGACGGCTGGGTCCTGCGCGGGCAGAAGGTGTGGACGACCAACGCGCACCTGAGCGACATCGGCGAGGTGCTCTGCCGCACGGACCCGCGCGCGCCCAAGCACCGCGGCATCACCGCGTTCCTGATCGACATGCACGCGCCCGGGGTGGAGGTGCGCCCGCTGCGGCAGATGACCGGCGGCGCGAGCTTCAACGAGGTCTTCCTCACCGACGTGTGGGTCCCCGACGACCACCGGCTCGGGGAGGTGAACGAGGGCTGGCAGGTGGCGATCACGACGCTCATGAACGAGCGCAGCACCACCACCGACATCGGCGGCAGCCTCGACGTCATCCTGGACCGCCTCGTCATGCTGGCCCGCTGGTCGGGGCGCCTGGCCGACCCGGCCGTGCGGGACCTGGTCAGCGACACCGCCATGCACATCCTTGCGGCGCGCGCCGGAAGCCAGCGCGCGCACGAGGCGGCAGTTACCGGGCAACCCGGCCCCGAGCAGTCCGTCGGCAAGCTGCTGTGGACGCAGAACCTGCAGCGCGTCAGCAGGGTGGCCAGTGAGCTGCTCGGACCGCGTCTCGTCGCCGACACGGGCGAGTGGGGCACGTACGCCTGGGCCAAATTCGTCCTGGCCGTGCCCGGTATCCGCATCTCGGCAGGGACCGACGAGATCATGCGCAACATCCTGGCCGAGCGAGTCCTCGGCCTGCCGCGGGAAAAGCCGTCGACCCGAAACGAGGAGCGGACGTGAGCGAGCTGCGCACCATTGACCAGCAGGCGCTGTTGACTCCGGACAAGCCGGCTCTCGTGATGGCCCACGATGGCAGCGCGGTGACGTTCGCCGAGCTGGTCGAGCGCTCGGCCCGCACGGCCCACCTGCTGCGCCTGCTCGGCCTTAGGCCCGGCGACGGGATCGCCGTGCTGATGGAGAACAACCCGCGCTACTTCGACGTGTGCTGGGCGGCACAGCGATCCGGGCTGTACTACACGACGATCAACTGGCACCTCGCTCCCGACGAGGGACGCTACGTTCTCGAGGACTCCGCGTCCACGGTGCTCGTCACCTCGCCCCGGCTGGCCGGCACCGCCGAGGAGATCGCGCGCGGGATGCCGCTGATCGCGCGTTACGTCGCCGGGGATATGGCGGAGCTGCCCGACGGCTTCGAATCGCTCGACGCGGCCGCAGCCGGCCTGCCGGCGACGCGGCCGCCGGACGAGACCGAGGGCGCGGCGATGATCTACTCGTCCGGCACGACAGGCCGGCCTAAGGGGGTGCGTCACCCGCTCAGCCACGCGGAATACGGCCACGGTACGGCCGCGGACCACGTCGTCGGCGAGCGATACCCGTTCGGGCCCGACACGGTGTACCTGTCCCCCGCGCCGCTTTACCACGCCGCACCGATCATGTGGAGCATGGTCGCGCAGCGGCGCGGCGGGACAGCGGTCATCATGGAGAGCTTCGACGCCGAACTCGCGTTGCAAAGCATCGAGCGCTACCGGGTCACCCTGGCCCAGTTCGTGCCGACGATGTTCATCCGCATGCTGCGCCTCGACCCGCAGGTCCGCGGCCGTTACGACCTGTCGAGCCTGGGGATGGCCGTGCACGCGGCCGCGCCGTGCCCGGTGTGGGCGAAGGAGCAGATGCTGGCCTGGTGGGGCCCGATCATCTGGGAGTACCTGGGCGCCAGCGACGGCGGGTACGTGGCGATCGGTCCCGAGGACTGGCTGGCGCACAAGGGCTCGGTGGGCCGGCCGCTCGACACGATGCCCGTCCACATTCTCGGCGATGACGGCGCCGAGCTTGGCGCGGGCGAGGTCGGCACGATCTACTTCGAGGGCGCCTCGCAGATCGAGTACCACAACGACCCGGGCAAGACGTCCGCCTCATACAACCCGCAGGGCTGGCGGACCGTCGGCGACGTCGGCTATCTCGACTCCGACGGCTACCTGTACCTTACCGACCGCAAGGCCAACGTCATCATCTCCGGCGGCGTGAACATCTACCCGCAAGCCGTCGAAGACGTGCTGTCCGGCCATCCCGCCGTGCTCGACGTGGCCGTCGTCGGGGTGCCCAACGACGAGTTCGGTGAGGAAGTGAAGGCGATCGTGCAGCCCGCCGACGGCGTTCGCGCCGGCCCCGAGCTCGAAACTGAGCTGATCGCGTACTGCCGGGCCCGGCTCGGGCACTTCCAGTGTCCCCGCTCGGTCGACTTCGAGTCCGAGTTGCCCCGCCTGCCATCCGGCAAGCTGCTCAAGCGGCTGCTCAAGGACCGGTACTGGCAGGGCCGCGCCTCGCGGGTGATCTGACGGCCC
>DATHQE010000347.1:0-4159 GCA_035483035.1 Streptosporangiaceae bacterium
GGCTTGTAGGGGATCTGGCTGAGCAGGTGGCTGATGACGTTGAGCCGGGCGCGCTTCTTGTCGTCGGCGTCGGCGACGTACCAGGGAGCCCACGCGGTGTCGGTCGCGGCGAACATCGCGTCCCTGGCCCTGGAGTAGTCAAACCAGCGGCTGTAGGACTTCAAGTCCATAGGCGACAGTTTCCAGATCTTCCTCGGATCATTGATACGGCTCTCCAGCCGCCGGGTCTGCTCGTCGGGGCTGACCTCCAGCCAGTACTTCAGCAACAGGATGCCCGAATCGGTCATGGCCTTCTCCACGGCCGGCGTCAGCTGCAGGAACCGCTCGGTGTCCTCTGGCGTGCAAAAGCCCATAACCGGTTCGACGCCGGCCCGGTTGTACCAGCTGCGGTCGAAGATCACCACCTCGCCGGCCGCCGGGAAGTGCTGGACATACCGCTGGACGTACATCTGCGACTTCTCCCGCTCAGTCGGAGTCGGCAGAGCCACCACCCGGAACACCCGCGGGCTGACCCGCTCGGTGATCCGCTTGATCGTGCCGCCCTTCCCCGCGGTGTCCCGGCCCTCGAAGACCACGCAGATCTTGGCCCCGGACTCCTTCACCCACTCCTGCATGGCCACGAGCTCACCATGCAGGACCCTTATCTGCCGCTCGTACTCCTTCCGCCTCATCTTCGGGCGCGGCCCGGCGTCGGCCTGTTCCCTCGCGACAGGCGAGGGCTGAGCCGTCGCGTCGTGTCGGCCATGCGCGTTCTTCTTCTTCGCGGCCATAGCGCTACCTCCGATCAATAGTTTGGCCCGGATGGGGCACGCCTGCGAGGTGCCGCAGCCTGGACCAGCTCACTGAGGGCTTCGGCGCCGGGACGCCCGGGCGGTCGCGTGGCACCCAGACGCGCAGCGCGCCCGGGGAGATCGCGCAGGTGACCGGGGTCGACATCAAGACCGACTCACCGTCGACGCCGACCGGGATCTGCGGCGTGTCGGCGATGATCTCGACCTGTTTGGTGGTCAGCACCTTCACGCCGGTGGAATGCTTGCCCCGGAGGAGGCCAGCGGCCTGCCAGGCGCTGCCTACCGTGACACCGACGACTCCGAGGCTGCCGCGATCCAGCCGCACGCGTCGGCCCAGGCCCGCGATGTCCCCGGTTCCGTACGGATTGTTGGACACCAGAAGCGCCTGCGGCGCCTCGATCTCCGTGCTGTCCGCCCGTACGCGCAGGCGTGCCCCGCGGTGGCCCTGCAGCAGGTCGGGGAGCGTATTCAGCGTCGTGTTCAGCTTGTCGCCACGGTAGGCAGGGGTCTCGACGATCTCGGCGTATGCGCCGAACGACGCGTTGTTGACGAACGTCTGACCGTTGATCACCCCGAGGTCCACCCGCAGTTCGACGCCATCGGACAGGGCGCCCAGACAGGCCGACGGGTCCTCGCGGTCCAGACCCAGGTCGAGCGCGAAATGATTGCGCGTGCCAGCGCTGATCACCACGAACGGGATGCCGTACCCTGCCGCAATGCCGGCCACCAGGGCCTGCGTACCGTCGCCTCCGGCCACGCCTAGCAGATCGGCGCCCCGCTCAACGGCCTCACGAGCGACCTTGGCCACGTCGACGGGCTCGGACCCGCCGATGAGGAACACCTCGGCGCCGAGGTCTTCGGCCTTGCGCTTCAGGTCGAACTTCCCGACCTTCCCGCCGCCGGACTTCGGGTTCATGATGACGTACGGGTGCCGGGCGGGCGGTCGCGCCGGGTGCTCGGGCATGCGCCAGTCCGGCTGGTTCCCGGCCAGCGCCAGCCGCGCGGTTATGCCCGCCAGCAGCCAGACCACGGCCGACAGGACCGCGACCCACAGCAGGTCCCTGAACGCGTAAACGACGACCACGGCGATCGGTGCCAAGACGAAGACCGCGAGCGACAGCCAACGCCACAGGCCCCGCCGGGAAAGGAAGACGTATGCTGCGGCCAGGCCCACCAGCGCGGCCGCCACGCCCACGGCAAGCATAGCCAGGCTCTTCAACCCGGCGACGACCACCAGGATCACGATCGCCGCGCCCGCGAGCACGAAGCTGAGACGCGCCAGCCAGCGCTGTGAGGGCGTGCTTTCAGGGCCTGGCGTCACGTCTGCCATACCAGCATCATGGCGAACCGAAGACCCTTGGCGCATCACCCAGGGCCGGGTGACTGTGCGGCCAGCCTGGTAGGCGTGCCGGGAGCGGATTCACACTTTCCGGCTCACCAGCACTCGAATCCGCGATTGCGCCGGTCTCGTCCAGGAGGCCGCACTTGCGAGATCACCCGCCGCAGGGCGATGGCATCGGCCCGGCCGCCACGCACACTGGCCGCAGGCATGACCAGCAGACGATGCAGGCCGGATCACCCGTGGAGGTGGCCATGGCGCACGACGTGCCGTAGGTACCGGTCGGTTCGTCCCCGAGCGAGCGGCCGATGTGACGGGCCGGAGTCTGACCGATCTGGCCGGGGCCGGTCATCGGGCCGACGCGGCCGAAGTTCCGCCGACCGAAACGCCTCAGCCGTCACCAGCACGATCGATACCCAGAATTCGTACAGCAGCCCCCCGCCGCTGATCTGTGCGCGTGCTTCGTGCAGAAAGCCGTTCGCCACGGGGATCACACCAGGTCATGCTCCCGGTCGTGTCCGAACCGCTTCCTCGATGCTGTCCGAGCGATCTGATCAGTTCGTCACCCGACCAAGGGTGATTCCCGCCAGCAGCCAGACTCAGAGCAGGTGCAGCTCGACTGCCCGCTCGAGGGCCGCCGAGCGTGACGCCACCCCGAGTTTGCGGTAGATCGACCGCAGGTGGGTCTTCACCGTGTTGCGTGAAACGGCGAGTGTCCCTGCGATCTGCAGATAGGTGCTGGTCGGCAGGAGAGCGAGAACGCGCTGCTCGGCAGCGGTCAGGGACTCGGCGAGCATCCGGCTGGACCGCGCGGAGCCAGGCTGGATGGCGCGCACCTCGAGCGCCGCCGCAACCAGCTGATCGATGAACGGATCTGACCGCAGCTGGCCCGTGTGCTCAACCACATAGCCGGCCACCTGCGGTGCGGTGGTGATCACGGTGTTGAGAAAGCCCTGGCTGCGGGCTGTGTGCAGAACGCCAGCCAGAATGCTCGCGGTTGCGGGATCGCCGCGCTCGATCGCGGTGGCGGCGACCAGTAGCTGGTGTACCAGCGCCAGGCGCGGCGTTAGGCCGCCCGGTGTTACTGCTCGCAGATGCTGCTGCGCGGCGTGGTGATCGCCACCGGCCAGGGCGATCCTGGCCAGCAGCAGTTCGCGGCGGACGCCCGGAAGCCTGCCGGTCAGCTCAGCCGGAGAGCGCAGGTCCCCGAGGGACAGGCGCAGCAGCGTCTCCTGCTCATCGGCCCGGGCCACCAGCGCCGGGCTGGCCCCCTTGGCGAGGACCTGCCGTGCCGACTCGACGGTGGCCAGCGCCTCGCGGGCCTGCCCTCGAGCCGCCCAGATCTGCGCCCGGTCCAGCAGCGCCAGGAATTCGAAGAGCGGCCGACGCTGCTCGGTTATCGAGAGTACTTGTTCGGTGAGCTGCTCCGCGGTGTCGAGGTCGCGGCGTTCCAGCGCGAGGCCAGCCAACGCGCGCAGATAGTCCACCGCGAAGAAATGCTCGCTGAATCCCAACCGCCACGCACCTGCCTCGGCGGCCCTGGCCGCATCGGCCGCCTCAGTCAGCTGGCCGACCTCGAACCGGGCCAGCGCGCGCGCAGCTGGCACCATCACGAGCGTGACTGGTTCGGTGACCATGGGTAGCGCGAGAGCTGCGGCTGCCTCGCGCTCGGCCGCAGGGAAGTCGCCTAGACAGGTATACGCGCGCATGAGGATCAGCGGGACGGCGATGTCCCATTCGTCGGTGAGCTGCGCTCGCTCCTGGGCAGTCCGGGCGGTCAGGGCTGTCCGCACAGCCCTTTCCAGCTGGCCGGCCACCGCGTAGCGGAACGACTGAAACGCCGCGAACCGGGCGGCCAGCCTCGAATCGGCCGGAATTTTCCCGCCGCGCTCGAGCAGGTCAAGGTACTCACCGCCGCGAGCTGTATTACCCGCCAACAGGAGGTCGGCGGCTAGGCCCAGCAGGAGTTCCGGGTTCCCGGCCAGCATCGACGGATCGACCGTGCTCAAGACCAGTGGCTCCGGCGCCG
>DATHQE010000348.1:0-11792 GCA_035483035.1 Streptosporangiaceae bacterium
AGCTCGCGAGGACCAGGCCAGCTACCTGATCCGGCACCGCGCCTGCGGCGGTCTGGTCGGGTACGTGAACATCAACAACATCGTGCGCGGCGCGCTGCGGTCCGGCTACCTGGGCTACGCCTCGTTCCTGTCCCACGCTCGGCGCGGCCTGATGACGGCCGGCCTGGCGGCCGTCGTCAGCGACGCGTTTACCAGCCTCGGGCTGCACCGACTTGAGGCCAATATCCAGCCGGACAACGCGCCGTCACTGAACCTGGTGCGGCGGCTGGGCTTCCGGCGCGAGGGCTTCTCGCCGCGATACCTGATCATTGACGGGCAATGGCGGGACCACGAGCGGTGGACGGTGCTCGCCGAGGACTGGCCCGCAGCATCCGGCCGACGGGACTAGCCCGCCAGGTAGCTGCGGCTATTCAAGCGGCTGCTGTGCTATCGCCGGCGGCTCCCGGCCGGCCAGCAACCAGGCCGCTGCCAGCGCCAGCAGCGGCAGGCCGACGATCAGCATCGCCAGCTTGGCGACCGGCACGGCGGTCAGGCTGTGCAGACCGCGATTCCAGGCGATGATGCCGACGTAAGCCGCAGCAGTTCCGAGCACGGCCCCCAGCAGCGCGAGCGCCGCGGCGGTCGCACCGGTCAGCAGCCGCCTAGTGCCGCCGCTCGCGCCGGTGGCCGACAGCACCCGCAAGTCGCCCGCCGTCTCGCTGCGGATCAGCCCGACCGTCATGGCCAGCACGGCTAGCACGGCTAGCGCACCGATCGCGATGCCCCAGTCGCTGACGGACTGCAGCCCCACCTGCGCGGAATGAGACGTGGTCTCTACCGTCACGCCATTAGCCGCGGCCCAGTGGTCGGCCCGGGTGATCTGCGCCGCGGTCAGTGCCTTGGGTGTCTGGATGAGCCACCCGGCCAGCACCGGATGGAGCGCCAGCGCGGTCATTGCGTGGGAAGTGAGCAGGGTGTTCGGCGCGGACGCATACTTGGCCAGCCCCAGCTTCTGAATAACTGGCGTCGCTAGATCACGGCGATTCGGCGCCCGTCCGCCTGAGTCGCTCCCGCTATGCGCCGCGCAGGACGTGCTCTTGCACTTGAGCTTGCTGACGCCGAAGTCCAGGATCTTCGTTCCGCTCAGCCCAGAGCGCGAGGTAATGATGTCGGTCCCGGCTCCGATGGCCGTCGGAGCGATCCCGTAAAAGCGCAGCAGCGTCGGCGTCGCGACGTAGAGCTGGGCTACTGGCATCAGGCCCTTACGCCCATCGGTGCCAGTCACCTCCCCGGCGAGCGTCGTCGTCGGCAGGCCGCTGACCTGGTTGATCTGGAACACCGGAGGATTGGCCGACTCGGCGGCCGCCAGCGGGATCACGTCCTGGCTGTGTAGCGTGTGGCCGAACTCGGCGACCACACCTTCGAGCCGGTGCAGTCGGCTTGCGCTCAGCTGCGGCAGGATGCCGGGCAGGGCGAACGAGCCGCCAGGCGAGAGGTAGACCATCAGCTGATTGGCCGGCAGGTTCGTCCAGCCCGCCTCGCCGGCCGGTGTCTCGTTCTGAGCCGCCGCGGCTGCGCTGATGGCAATGGCGGCCACGATGCCGCTCACAAGGCTGATGGCCGCGAGCGCGGCGCCGGACCTGGCCCGGTACCTGGCCAGATCCCGCAGCGCGAGCCTGATCGCCAGCGGCGCGCGCCTGCCAACGACGGCCAGCCCGCCGATGGCAATCGGCCCGAGCAGCAGGACTCCGGCTGCGGTGAAGACGAGGCCGCCGATGATCAGCGGCGGCGTCTTGCCCCGGTGAGACAGCGCGATCCCGGCTAGGCCGATGGCGAGCAGTGCGCCGCCAAGTGCCGCAGGCCGGCGGCCCTGCTTGGGTGTGGCCGGCCGGCCAGACAGGGCTGCCACGACCGGCACATGAGCGGCCGCTCGCGCTGGCCACCACGCGGCCGCGACCGCCGTCACGACCGTCATGACGACCGCGGCCGCTACCTCCCACCACGGCAGGCTGAAGGTGGCAATGCGGTGCTCGACGATCGTCTCCAGCCGGGGCACAAACGCGGCCCAGCCCACCAGCGCCGCCACCGCGCCGGTCACAGCGGCAATGATGCCGACGACAGCGCCGTTGGCGATCAGCACCAACCGTACGTGCCGGTCAGTCGCGCCGACAGCCTGGAGCATGCCGAGCGCACGCAGCCGCCGCTGGGCCAGCACGGTGAAGCCGGCCACCGCGATCAGCCCGATGAACAGCAGCGCGATGGTGTCAAAGACAAGCACCGCAGCTGGCGGGAAGCCGACGGCGTAGGGCTGCCTTGTCTGCAGCTCCGCCCCGGCTGGCAGGCTGGCCGAGCGGACTTGCCTGTCAGTGGCGTTAAACAGGACTGCGAGGTGATCGGCTCGGCCCAGCTGACCCGGTGCGACCAGCGCGAACTGGTCTTGCAGATCACCGGGATTCTCGACGATCCCCACGACGCGCAGTGCTCTGCCGCCCTCGTGCCAGACAGAGCCGATGCGGAGCCGGTAGATCGCCGCGACGCTGCTGGTGACCGCGACTTGCCCGGCGGCTGGGTAGTGTCCGGCGTCCAGCCGCAGCATGGGGCTTGAGTAGAGCCCAGCTGGCTGCTGGGCCCGCACGTCGACCGTGTTGATCGAGCCCGGTATAGGCGAGGTCGCGTGCTCGATCACCTCGATCCGGCCGAACCGCGCCCTCGCCACCGCGACATCGGCCGCCTGCTGGGAGGCCGAACCGGAGATCGTCAGCAAGTCGTTTGCAGAGCCGAACTGCGCGCTAGGCGATGACGGCCCATCGGCAGCGAATGCGATTGCGACGACGGCCGCGGCTACCGCGAGGGTCAGCAGTCCGATCACGGTTAGCTGCTGGCGCCATTCGCGCCGGAACAGCCGCCATGCCCAGCGGACTACAGCCCGCCGCGCTGGCGCGCCCCCGGACGGCGATCCCGCTGACGCCGGCCTGTCCTGCACCGCGGTGCTCACTGGCTGTGGCCTTGCGTGAGCAGGGACTCCGGCCCGGGCAACGGCGCTGTCTGATCGCTGATGCGGCCGTCACGCAAGAACACCACGCGGTCGGCCCAGGACGCGAGCTGCGCGTCGTGGGTGACGACGACGCCAGCGACGCCGCCCTGGCACGTGGCGCGGACCAGCCGCATGACGCCCTCGGCGTTGACCGAATCCAGCGCCCCGGATGGCTCGTCGGCCAGCAGCAGCCGGCGCTCGCCGACAACCGCCCTGGCGATGGCGACCCGCTGCCTCTCCCCGCCGGAGAGCTCGTCGGGGAATCGCGCCGCCCGGTCGCCGAGGCCAAGCTCGTCCAGCGCCTTGATCGCGGCCTTCCGGGCCAGCCGGGCCGGGATGCCGTCGAGTTCGAGCGGCAGCGCGACGTTCTCGGCGGCCGTCAGGCCAGCCAGCAGGTTGAAGTTCTGGAAGACGAAGCCAATGGACCGACGGCGCAGCCTGGCGCGCTCGTTGCGCGATAGCGCGGCCAGCGCCTGGCCGGCCACAATCACGTCGCCACTGCTCGCGTCTTCGAGACTGCCCGCGATGGTCAGCATCGTGCTCTTGCCCGAACCGCTCGGGCCCATGATCGCGACAAGCGCGCCGGGCTCGACAGTCAGGCTGACGTCACGCAGCGCGTGCACCTCGGCCGCGCCCTCGCCGTAGGTCTTGGATACATGCCGAAGCTCCAGGGCTGTCATCGTCGTGCTCCCGTCGGACGCCGCAGCTTAGGCAGCGCGGCCCCGTTCTTGACTTGGGTCATCGGGTGGCGCCGGATCCGGCTCTCAGCCGAGTCCAGCCAGCGGATCACCGAGTCGAGCCGGAACAGCTCGGCGTCGACCGCGAGGGCAAGGCTGATGTCGTCCTCGGCCCCGTCCTCCTTGATCCGGGTCCACTGCTGCATGAGCTGCACCAGGTAGCGGCGGTGCACCTGAAGCACGTCGGACACGTCGACGCCCGGCACCCGGAGCGCCACCAGCACCTTGATGACCAGCTCGTCACGCGGTGGTGAGGCAAGGTCGGGCGGAGTGCGCAGCCAGGCGGCCAGCTCCTCATCGCCGGCAGCCGTGATCCGGAAGCCCTTGTGCTGGCTGTCCTCGCCGGTGCCGTCGGCTTCGACGAGCCCATCTCGCTCGAGCCGCTGCAGGGTCGTGTACACCTGGCCGACGTTCAGCGGCCAGACCTCGCCGGTTCTGGCCTCGAATTCCTCGCGCAGCTGGAGGCCGTACTTCGGGCCCTCGCTGAGCAGCGCCAGCAGCGCGTGGGGCACGCTCATGGTCGGACTTCGTTCAGCTGGGTCTTAGTCAGTAGCATACTCAGTATAGTACTGAGAAGAGAGCGATGGCGCAATGCGATCCGCGAACTGATTGCCGGTACGGTCGAGGATGCGGGCGGCGGCGATGGCGGCGACCCCGTTCCCTGTTCTGATCGGTTGGTTGTTTTGCTGGAACGGAGACGAAATCGGTGACGCACCCTGTCGTGTCGGCGGAAGCCATGCTCGTGCACGCGGGCGGACGCCGGGACCTCGGCGAGCCCGCGGTCCAGCCGCCGGTGCTGGCCACCATCCTTGCCTCGGTAGGCGAGCCGCTCGCCGGGGATTACGGGCGCGGCGGCAACCCGACATGGGCGGCGCTGGAGCAGGCCCTCGGCGCCATCGAGAGCGCGTCGGCAGTCGTGTTCAGCTCCGGGCAGGCCGCCTCGATGGCGCTGATGCTCGCGCTAGCGCGCGACCGGGAGTCGATCCTCGTGCCGCGTGACGGCTACTACAACGCGCGGGCACTCGCCGAGTGCCTGCGGCCGCACGGCGCCCGGCCGGTCCTCGTCGACCTGGCCGACCTGGCCGCGGTCGAGCGCGAGCTCGCGGCGAGCCGGGCGGTGCTGTGGGCCGAGTCCCCGACGAATCCGCTGCTGCGCGTCGCTGACCTGGCGAGGCTCGGAGAGCTGGCGGCAGCAGCAGGAGCGCCGATGATCGTCGACAACACCGTAGCGACCGGCTTGCTGCAGCAGCCCCTCGAACTCGGTGCTATCGCGTCGATGTGCTCGCTGACCAAGTCCGCGTCTGGTCACTCCGACGTGATCGCGGGCGCGGTGATGACCCGCGACCCAGGGCTGGCGGAGGAGCTGCGGACCTGGCGCACCCTCGGCGGCGGCATCCTCGGGCCGATGGAAGCCTGGCTGGCCATCCGGGGGCTGAAGACGCTGCCGCTGCGCATCGAGCGGCAGTCGGCCAGCGCGCTTGCCGTCGCCGCTCACCTGGCCGCGCACCCGCGCGTCACGGCCGTGCACTACCCGGGCGTAGGCGAGCAGGCAGCTGCCGCGCGTGCGCAGATGCCGCGCGGCTTCGGGCCGCTGCTGTCGTTTCAGGTCGATGGCACCGCGGCGGACGCGGACGCGGTCGTGGCGGCGTCTCGGCTAATCGTGCCGGCGACGAGTTTCGGGGGCGTCGAGTCAGCCTGGGAGCGCCGCGGCCGGTGGGCTGGCGAGTCCGCGCCAGCTACGCTGATCCGCCTGTCGGTTGGCATCGAGCCGCCGGCGGACCTCATCGCGGACGTCGACTACGCGCTAGCGGAAGGTCGGCCCTCGGCCTGACCGGTGGGCGGCATCGGGCACGATGGGCAGGTGAGCATCTACACCGGCTTCGCCCCGTTCTATGACCGGATCATGGGCGACAGGACCGAGGAGGTCGACCGGGTCCGGTCATACATCAGCAGGCACCTGCCGGGCGCGCGGTCGCTGCTCGAGCTGGGCTGCGGCACCGGTGCGCTGCTGGCCGGGCTGGCGGGTGACATAGAGGTAGCGGGCATCGACCAGTCGCCGCAGATGCTGGCCATTGCGCGCACAGCGGTGCCCGCCGCCGGGCTGGTCCGTGGTGACATGACGTCGTTCCTCCTGCCGACCCGGTTCGACGTGATCATCTGCATGTTCGACACGCTGAATCATGTGCCCTCGTTCGATGGCTGGCTGTCGATGTTCAGCTGCGTGCACGAGCACCTCGCCGAGGGCGGGCTGTTCATCTTTGACGTGAACACGGCCGGTCGGCTAAATCGTCTCGACGGTGCGCCGCCGTTCGTGGACGAGTTCGACGGGAACGTCGTGATCATGACGGTGCGGTCGGCGCACGACGGGCTCTCGCTGTGGGAGACAAAGATCTTCGACCGGCAGCACGACGACATCTACCGGCTGCATCACGAGCGCATCTACGAGCTGGGCGTGCCGCTTTCGCTGATCCGCGCGTCACTCGCCGGGAGGTTCGACCTGCTCGAAGAGGCGAGCCTGGACGGCAGCCCGGTGAGCGACGAGTCCGACCGAGTGTTTTTCGCCTACCGGCACCGGACCGCTCCGCCGGCCGTCACGGCGCCGTGACCTGACGGACGGCCGCGTCAGCACCGCTGCTCGCGGTCCTTCATCGCCTGCATGAGTTTGGTCATCACCGCGGAGAAGTGCTGTCGCTCGACCGGGGTGAGACCGGCGAAGATCTCGGAGATCGCATCGAGCTGCGGGCCGATCGCTAGGGTGGCTGCGCGCTCGCCGGCTTCGGACAGCTCGATCATCGTCGCCCGCCTGTCGGTCGGGTGCGGCCGGCGCACTACGAGCCCGGCCAGCTCCATGGCGTCGACGATCGCTGTCATGTTGCGTGGCGTGGCCCCGAGCTGGGTGCCGAGGTCACGCATGATGGCGGGACCGCCGCAGTGCAGCGCCTGCAGGAGGCTGAGCCGAGCGAAGTTGAGGCCGTCGCAGGCGCGACCTTCCAGCCAGCGCAGGAAGCTGGTCGTGAAGCGAGCAGTCTGGCCGACGAGGACGTGCCTGACCTGAGCGTCGTCGAGTCCGGCCAGGTCAGGACTCTCCCCGCACGAGCCCGCCCCGAAGTCGTCAGCCAGCCCGGGGTCTTGTTGCCTCACCTTTACGAGCGTACCGGATGACCCGGTTGACACCACTATCTCGTCCGGTACTATTTCGAAGGTGATCGTTCAATACTCAATTATCTCCGATCCGGAACTGAGGTTCTGCTTCCTATGACGACTGCAGAGGGTAACGAGGCGGCCGCCCTGACCGGGCCAGCCAGCTTTGAGCTCGACCCGAGCGCTTCGACGGCGACCTTCAGCCATAAGACCATCTGGGGCCTCGTGACGGTGCGCGGCGTGTTCTCGGATCTTAGCGGCACTGCCGAGATCCAGGCCGACGGCTCGGCGCATGGCCGGCTGGAGATCGGCACCGCCTCGCTGGACACCAAGAACAAGAAGCGCGACGAGCACCTGCGGTCCGCCGACTTCTTCCACGCGGCCGCGCACCCGAAGATCATCGTGGACATTACGCAGGCCGCCACGAGCGACGGCAGCAACGTGCAGGCCAGCGGGACCGTGACGGTGGCCGGCCAGAGCAAGCCGCTGACGCTGACCGCCACAGTCTCCGAGGCCACCGGCCAGGCCGTGACCCTGACCGCCGATGCGCAGATCGATCGCGCCGACTTCGGCATGACGTGGAATCAGCTCGGCATGCTCAAGGGCCCCGCACAGGTGCACGTTGCGGCGCGGTTCGTCAAGTCGGCGGCGGTCTAGCCCTGGCCGCCCGCTCACTCCGAAGGAAATCAGATGAAGCTTCAGGTCATCGTCGGCAGCACGCGACCCACCAGGGCAGCCGACAAGGTAACGCCGTGGGTCACTGACCGGGCTGCGCTGCACGAGGCGTTCGACACGGAGGTCCTCGATCTGCGTGACTGGCCACTGCCGATGTTCGGCGAGCACATGGGCAGCATCGGCGATCCGACCGACCCGTCGTATTCCGATGAGCGCGTGCGTGCGTGGAACCGGAAGATCGCCGAGGCCGACGCCTATCTCGTCGTCACGCCCGAGTACAACCACAGCATTCCGGGCGAGCTGAAGAACGCGATCGACAGCGTGTTCGTGTCGTTCGCCTTCCGCAACAAGCCGCTCGCCATGGTTGGTTACAGCGGAGGGGTCGGCGGCGGGATTCGCGCGATCGAGCACCTGGTCCAGGTCGCCGTCGAGGTCGAGGCCGCGCCCCTGCGCAGCACTGTCATCCTGCCGTTCGTAGACAAGCAGTTCGATGCCGACGGCCAGCCAACTGATTCATCGACCGAGGTCAGCATGCAGATCCTGCTCGATGACCTGGCGTGGTGGGCGGCCGCTCTGAGCAACGCCAGGGCAGCAGGCGAGCTCATCCCCGGCAAGGTGCGCGCGCGGATGGCGGCTGCAGTTCCCGCTGGCTAGGCCCTAGCTCGCCGCGCACGGGAGTGATGGCGGAGCGTGGCGAGTCGCGCTTAAGGTTCGCGCGATCGTCGCCGAGTGCGCCTACGCGCACCGGTAGCTGACAGTCATGGGGGCCGAATCACTGTTGCCATAGCGACAGTGATTCGCCACCCATCAGGCGATCGACGGCGCCAGCACGTCGGCGAACTCGCGCACGAGCGAGGACTTCGATCGAGCCCCGATGACCTGCTTGACGACCTCGCCGCCAAAGAACACGCTGACGGTCGGTACGTGCAGGATGCCGTACTTCCTGGCGGTCCCGGGGTTCTCGTCGACGTTAACCTTGACCAGGTCGATCACGTCGGCATGGTCGGCGGCGATCGAGTCGAGTACCGGCGCTACCTGGCGGCACGGACCGCACCAGGCCGCCCAGTACTCGACGATGACAGGCCGGGGGCTCATCAGTACTTCGGCCTCGAAACTGTCATCGGTCACTACCCTGGCGATGCTCATGTCTGCGCCTCCGTAACTGTCGTGTTGCCGTGTTGCCGTGCTGGCTGACTGCGAGCCTTCACGCTAAGTGGCCGCGGGCTCGGGAAGCAGGAGCGCCGCACACTGCTGGCCGTCGCCGTGCTCGCACACGCGCACGAGCTGGCGGAGTCTGCACCGTAGCTGTACAAGCTCTCTGACCTGGGCATCGACCGCCGCTAGCTTGGCCTGCGCCGCCGCGGCGATCTCCTGGGTCGACTGCGCCTCGGCAGGCCCGAGCAACTCGGCGATCTCACCGAGCGTGAAGCCCAGCTGCCTGGCCCGGCGGATGAAGACCAGCCGCGACCGATCGGCCTCGGAGTACTCGCGGTAACCCGAGGTGCGTCGCTCCGGCGTGGCCAGCAAGCCCCGGCGCTGATAAAAGCGCACCGTCTCGACCCCGACACCCTCGGCGGCTGCCAGCTTCCCGATTGTCATCCGGATCATGTCTGGCACGCTACCGGCCGTACCGAGGTACGGAGTCAACCCGTCCGACGCTAGCTCAACGGCCGCGCGACGAAACCGGGACCGGCTGGACTGGCACTGCGCTCACCATCGCGTGCACGTCGCGCCCAGTCATCATGTCCGAGTCGTTCAAGGGTCGCGACGAGCCAGGCACGGCCAGCCGGGTCGAGCTGGGCGGCCGCGAGGTCCGCGCGGTCCTTCGGCCGATCGGGCCGCGCCTCTTCAGCCCCGGCCCGAGCCGCCCGCCCGCCGGCGATGTGCCAGCGGACGGGCGGCGAATCCATAAATAGTGCAGCGACCGCGGCCGGTTCGAGCGGGTCGCAGCGCCCGTACAGAAGCTGGAATCGCTTCTCGTCGAGATCATTGACCGCCTGTCTGAAGTCGCGTGGCATCGCTGTAGTCTGCCGGATCCGCCGGCGTTCCTGTGGCCGTACCTGTGTCGGTAAGCCCACCTGCGGCGCCTTCGGCTGGCGCGCCCGGGCTCGCGGCTACGTCCGCCGCTGCAGCTGGCGCAACGGAGTAGGGACCGACTCCGTACGGCGACGCCTGCTGCGGCGCCGGGGACTCCTGGGCGAGCACCAGCCAGACGCACAGCATGATCAGCGTGACGAGGAAGGCGCAGAAGACCCAGAACATCGCCGTCAGTCCGGTGGCGATCGTCAGCCCGATCTGGTTAGCCTGCGCCGGCGTGACGCCGAACTGCAGTGGGGACGTCGCGCTGCTGATCTGCACGATGGCTGAGACTGCCTGCGCCACCATCGGCACGATCGCACCAGCCGCCAGGGCCGCGCCGAGCCGCCGGGGACGCATCGTCACCGCCGCGATCACCACAGCGACGATGGCCACCATGACCAGCACATTGCCCAGGATCACCGGCCCGGGATTGGCGAACGCGTTACCCGCGGTGATCACCTGCGAGGCGCCGCTCGCGGTCCGGAGAGTGAACCTGTCCCACGACGGCGCGAACGCGATGGCCGCGCCCAGGGCGGCGAGCACGAACGTGGCGATCGGCACGACGTCGTGGCTCGACATGCGACCGAGACGGCCGGCCAGACCGCGGCCAGAGGCGACCCCGTTCCCGCCAAGACCCGCCGTGACGGACAGGCGGGTCCGCAACGCCAGCCCGACGCCGACCGTGGAGGCGAGCCAGCCGAGGATACTGAGCACCAGGCCCGCGCCCATCAGGTGGGCCCCGCCGGCGATCGGCGTGCCCGCATCGGCCACGAAGAAGCCGAACGTGACCGCGCTCACCCCGGCGCCGAAAAGCGCGCCCACCCGTAGCCGGGTCCCGCCGAGCGCGATCAGGACAGCGCTGAGGCTCCACGCAGCGAGGTAGATCACGTGCGCAACGAGGTTCGATCCCTGCGAGGCGAGGCTGGCCCCGGCGACGTAGGACGGGAACAGGCCCACGATGCCGAGCACGACGCCGAGGCCAAGGATTGCGGCCGCGATGCGGGAGGACCGGGTCGCGTGAGCCGGATCGGATCCAGGCATCGTCACCAACGCAGTCGGCGCCTGGCTGGCGGTCCCGGCAGTCGTGGCCTGCGGCTGGGTCACCGGCTGCTGGAACACGGGCTGCTGGGTCACGGGCGCGATGGTGCCAGGTACCTCGATGGACGCGAACCGCGCCCATGCCCCGGTCCAGCCTTCCGGTGTCAGCGGCCACCATTCAAGCGGCGGAGCTTGCGGCGCGGCGGCGTGCCAGATCCCGTAGAACTGCGGCCCCTGTCCGATCGCGTAGTTCGCGCCGCGATAGGCGATGCTGACGTTCTCAGGCACGTTCCGATCCTTCCTGCTGAAGTCAAGCCACTCACGTTCTCACCAGAGAGTAGGCCCTGATCCTCCAGGTTGCCTGGACGGTGCCTCCGGTGTCGCTGACGCCCTGCTCAGGACCGACAGCCTGCGCAAATGCCAAAATCGCTGAGGATCAGCACCGAAAACCCTGGCAGTCCTCTCGGCCTGGCCAGGCCTAGCGACTAACCTGCTCGCGATGACTGACGACGAAGTCCCCGCCTTCTTGGCCGCCCTCGGCGTCCCCGGAATCGTCGACGCGCACGTGCACTTCCTGCCCGATAACCTCCAGGACGCCGTGTGGCGGTGGTTCGATCGCCTCACGCCCGCGTGGCCTGTGACATACCGGGCTCCGGCGCGGGACAGGCTCGCGGTTCTGGCCAGGATTGGTGTCCGGCATCACACCGCCCTGGCTTATGCGCACCGGCCTGGCATGCTGAGGTTTCTGAACGAGCACACCATGGAACTGGCGGCGAGTGTGCCGACCGTCATCCCGACGTTCACGATCTATCCCGAGCCCGACGTCGGCGGTGAGACGGCGCGGTGCCTGGCCGCCGGCGGCCATGCTGTCAAGGTCCATCTCCAGGTCGGCGGATTCGACGCCACGGATCCGCGGCTCGACGAAGCCTGGGGACTACTGCAGGAGGCGGGAACGCCCATCATCTTGCACGCAGGGGCGGTCGCCGACGGATCGGGCAACGAGCAGTGGTGCGGTCCTCAGCCGGTCCGGCGACTGCTCGGCCGGTTCCCTGGCCTGCGCCTGGTGATTGCCCACCTGGGCGCCCCTGACTATGACGAGTTCGTCGAGA
>DATHQE010000349.1:0-5040 GCA_035483035.1 Streptosporangiaceae bacterium
ATCGGCGCGCTGACCCGGCACGCGGAGCTGGAGCGGTCCGAGCTGCTGCGCAGTACGCAGCCGACCATGGCCGCAGCCGCGCCGCTGATCGCCGACCCGATCGTGCGCAACCGCGGGACGCTGGTGGGCTCGCTCTGTCACGCCGACCCGCAGGGTGACTGGGCGTCGGTTGTGCTGTCGCTCGGCGGCTCCGTGGTTGCCCAGGGCCCGCGCGGCCGGCGCTCGATCCTCATGGCCGACTTCGTGACCGGGCCGTTCCAGAACGTGCTCGACCCGGACGAGATCGCCGTCGAGGCGATCATCCCGGCTGCACGGGGCGAGCGGGCCGGCGGCTACCTCAAGCTCGAGCGACGTGTCGGTGACTTCGCCACCGTCGGCGTCGCGGTCGCAGTGGAATTGTCGGGCGGAATGGTGACGAGGGCCGGCATCGGTCTCACCGGCGTCGGCGGGTCGACGATCGCGGCGACCGAGGCCGCGGCCGCGCTGACGGGCCAGCCGCTCAGCCCCGAGTCGATCAGCCAGGCCGCCGGGCTAGCCGCAGCGGCAGCACGGCCGAGGACAGATCACCGGGGCAGCGCCGAGTACAAGCGGCACATGGTGGCGACATTCGTCGAGCGCATCCTGACCGGCAGCGGCCAGGCTCACGCCGGCGCGGCGGAGAGGGCGGCCTGACATGACGATCGTCTATGACGACCTTGGCGACGAGGCACCGAGTGACGTACCGGTACGCCGGATCAAGTTCACGATCAACGGCCAGAAGAAGATTGCCGAGGTGGAGCCGCGACTGCTGCTCGCGCATCTCATCCGGCAGGGCCTCCGGCTGACCGGCACGCACACCGGCTGCGACACGACCAACTGCGGTGCGTGCACGGTGCTCGTGGACGGCCGCGCGGTGAAGTCGTGCACGATGCTCGCGGTCCAAGCCGACGGCCACGACATCCAGACGGTCGAGGGCCTAGCCACGGCCAGCGAGCTGCATCCGCTCCAGGAGGGCTTCAAGGAGGAGCACGGCCTCCAGTGCGGCTTCTGCACGCCCGGCATGATGATGGCCGCGAAGGCCCTGCTCGACGCTAATCCCGACCCAACCGAAGAAGAAGTGCGCTGGGCGCTGTCGGGCAATCTGTGCCGGTGCACGGGTTACCAGAACATCGTCAAGTCAGTGCTGTGGGCGGCGCAGAAGCTGCGCGCGCAGACTGCCGAGTAGGGGTACAGACATGTCGCAGGCTGTAGACGAGATCAAGATCGGCGGACTCGGCGCGAGCCGCAGGCGCGTCGAGGACAACAGGTTCATCCGCGGCAAGGGCAACTACACCGACGACATCGTGCTGCCGGGCATGCTGCACATGGAGATCCTGCGCAGTCCGCTGGCGCACGCCCGGATCAAGTCGATCGACGCGAGCAAGGCGTGGGACATTCCCGGCGTCCACCTGGTGCTGACCGGCGACATGATGGCCACCCGCAACCTCGCCTGGATGCCGACGCTCTCGTATGACACCCAGGCCGTGCTGGCGACCGACAAGGTCCGGTTCCAGGGCCAGGAAGTCGCCTGCGTCATCGCCGACGACCCGTACATTGCCAAGGACGCCTGCGAGGCGATCGTCGTCGACTACGAGCCGCTGCCGGTCATCGTCAGCCCGATGCAAGCGGTCGCCGAAGGGGCCCCGGTCATCCGCGACGACAAGGAGAACCAGCCCGACAACGTCATCTACGACTGGGAGGTCGGCGACCGCGACGGCACCGAGCGGGCGTTCGCCGCGGCCGACGTGGTGTCCAAGCTCGAGCTGCACTACCCGCGGTCACACCCGTCACCAATCGAGTGCTGCGGCTCGATCGCCGACTTCAACCGGGCCACGTCCAAGCTCACCGTCTACATGACCACGCAGGCCCCGCACATCATCCGCGCCGCCGTGGCGATGGTCGCCGAGCTGCCCGAGCACATGATCCGGATCGTGTCACCCGACATCGGCGGCGGCTTCGGCAACAAGGTGCCGATCTACCCTGGCTACGTCTGCTCCATCCTGGCCTCGATCCTGCTGGAGCGCCCGGTCAAGTGGATCGAGGACAAGTCCGGCAACCTGATCTCGACCGGGTTCGCCCGGGACGTCTACCTCAAGGGCGAGATGGCCCTGCGCAAGGACGGCAAGATCCTCGCGGTGCGGATGCACACCGACGCCGACCACGGCGCGTTCTTCTCCGACGCCCAGCCGAGCAAGTTCAAGATCGGCCTGATGCACTCGGCGTTCGCCGCCTACGACATCCCGGTCGCCCACCTCACCGCGCGCGGTACCTACAGCAACAAGGCGCCGGGCGGGGTGGCGTACCGATGCTCGTTCCGGGTCACGGAGGCGATGTTCTTCCAGGAGCGGATGGTTCAGGCGGCCGCCGACGACCTCGGCATCGACCAGGCGCAGATCCGGGCCATGAACTTCGTCCGGGACGACCAGTTCCCGCACCGGACACCGTTCGGCTTCCTGACTGACTCGGGCCAGTATGGCAAGTGCCTGGATGTCGCGCTCAAGGCGATCGACTACGAGAACTTCCGCCGCGAGCAGGCCGAAGCCAGGTCCCGTGGCAGGCTGCTCGGGCTTGGCATCTCCACCATGACCGAGCCGCTTGGCGCCGGCAACAGCCGCGAGTACGACATCCTCGGCATCAAGATGTTCGACTCGGCCGACCTGAAGGTCCACATGACCGGGAAGGCGATCTTGCGGACCGGCGCCAAGACGCAGGGTCAGGGGCACGAGACGACCTGGGCGCAGATCGTGGCGCACGAACTCGGCATCCCGGCCGAGGACGTCGTCGTGGAAGAGGGCGATACCGACACCGCCCCGTTCGGCATGGGCACGTACGCATCCCGCAGCACGCCGGTGGCCGGCGCCGCGGTCGCGATGGTGTCCCGCAAGATCCGGGCCAAGGCCCGGAAACTGGCCGCGCACCTCCTCGAGGTGTCGGAGGAGGACATCGAGTGGGAGCTCGGCCGGTTCTACGTCCGCAGCGCTCCGGGTCGTGGCGTCACGATCCAGGAGTGCGCGATAGCCGCGTACAGCAACATGCCTGACGGCATGGAGCCCGGCCTGGAGAACACCGCCTACTACGACCCGCCGAACCTGACCTGGCCGTTCGCGGTCTACATCGTGACCGTCGAGGTGGACCCGCAGACCGGTGTCTGGGATGTGCTCAAGCTGGTGGCGGTCGACGACTGTGGCGTCCGGATCAACCCGATGATCGTCGAAGGCCAGATCATGGGCGGCCTGACCGAGGCGTACGCCATGTCGAACATGCAGTTCATCACGTTCGACGCCGAGGGCAACTGCGTCGGCGCGAACTACATGGACTACCTCCTGCCCACCGCGTGGGAGACGCCGGGCTTCGAGCTGCACAGCGAAGTCGTCACCCCGTGCCCCCACCACCCGATCGGTGCCAAGGGCATCGGGGAGTGCGCGGCGGTCGGCGGCCCGGCGGCGTTCGTCAACGCCGTCATGGACGCGCTGTCAGGCACTGGCGTCCGCAACATCGACATGCCGCTGTTGCCCGACCGCGTCTGGGAGGCCATCACCTACCACCGGGATGTGTCCGGTGCTCCGCCGGTGCGGTCCGATGACTAGCGAGACGCCGACGGACGGCTGGGGCGTCATGGCCGAGGCGGCCGAGCTGGCCCGGCGGGGCGAGGCGTTCGCGCTGGCCACCGTGGTGTGGCGGCAGGGGCCGTCCTCGAGTCAGCAGGGCTCGAGGGCGATCATCACCGCGGCGGGCGAGCTACGCGGCTGGATCGGCGGGGCGTGCGCCGAGCCGGCCGTCATCCGCGAAGCCCAGCGGGTGATCTCGGCGGGCGAGGCGAAGCTCCTTCTGCTCGGCAGCGCTGAGCAGTTTGGCGGCGCGGTGCCCGACGGCATGATGGTCATCCCGATCTCCTGCTCGAGCGAGGGCGCACTCGAGGTCTACATTGAGCCGGTCGTCCCCGTTCCGCATCTGGTGGTGGTGGGCCACTCGCCGATGGCCCACACCCTCGCTCAGCTGGCGCGGACCCTGGGCTGGCGGACCGAGCTGATCGACGGACCCGATTTCATCACCACGGACGCCGACGAGCATGCGATGGTCGTCGTCGCAAGCCAAGGGCACAACGACGAAGGCCTGCTGGAGCGCGCGATCGCGGCCCGACCCGCCTACCTCGGCCTGGTGGGCTCGCGCAAGCGCGGCGAGGCCGTGCTCGGTTATCTCGCGGACCGAGGCGTGCCGGCTGATCAGCTCGCGCGGGTCACCGTTCCGGCCGGGCTTGACCTCGGCAGCACCGCCCACCAGGAGATCGCCGTCTCGATCCTGGCCGAGCTTGTGCAGCTGCGGGCGGCAGGCAAGCTCGCCGGTCCTACCGGCGCCGCGGGCCACGGCTCGACTGGCCACGGCTCGGCTGGCCACGGCTCGGCCGGCCACGAGCCAGCGCGGCGGGCCGCCGAAGCGACCGATCCGGTGTGCGGCATGACCGTGACGGCCGGGCCAGCTGGCCTGCCGCTGGAGCACGATGGCGTTACGTACTACTTCTGCTGCGCTGGCTGCCGTCAGGCGTTCGAGCGCGATCCCGCTGCCTACGTGAAGGGCGAGGCCCGATGCTGATCAAGAGCGATTTCGAGGTCGCCGAGCCGGTCGAGAAGGTCTGGCAGTTCTTCGAGAACATCCCGCAAGTCGCGACCTGCTTGCCCGGCGCCGAACTGACCGAGGACCTCGGCGGCGAGAAGTACAAGGGCAAGGTCGCGGTCCGGATGGGACCGGTCCGGCTGCAATTCGCCGGGACTGCCGACATCACCGAGCGAGACGAGGCAGCCAAGCGCGTCGTGGTGCACGCCGCCGGCGCCGAGGAGAAGGGCCGGGGCCAGGCCAGCATGGTCATTACCGCGACGCTGGCGCGAGCCGGGCGCGGTACCCGCGTCGACGTCACCCAGGACCTGCAGCTATCCGGCGCGGCGGCGCAATACGGCCGCGGCATGATCTCCGACGTCACGTCCGTGCTCATGCGCGACTTCTCGGTCAACATGCAGGACCGGATCA
>DATHQE010000350.1:0-15606 GCA_035483035.1 Streptosporangiaceae bacterium
CGGTCGGCATCGGCAAGGCGGCCCTGCGCCGTGCCGTGGCCTACGCGAAGAACCGGGTGGTGTTCGGCCGGCCCATCGGGGCCAACCAGGGCATCTCGTTCCCGCTGGCAGAGGCTCACGCCCGGCTGGCCGCCGCTGAGCTCGCCACTCGCCAGGCCGCGTGGCGGATCGACAGCAACCTGCTGAGCGGCGAACACGCGAACCTGGCCAAGTTCCTGGCCGCTGACGCGGCCTTCGCGGCCGCCGATGCGGCCGTACAGACACACGGCGGCTTCGGCTACGCCAGCGAATACCACGTCGAGCGGTACTGGCGGGAGTCGCGGCTCATGCGCATTGCGCCGATTCCCCAGGAGATGGTGCTGAATTATCTCGCCGAGCACGTACTGGGCCTGCCCCGGTCGTACTGACCGCGCTACCGCAACGCGAGTACGTGCCGGATCATCGTGCGCCCGTGCCGGTCGCGCCACCGCTCGGTTTCCATCACCCGGACGGCGCTGGCCACGCGTAGCGACGCGGCGTTGCGGGCATCGACGATGATGTGAGCCGACTCCGCGCCGGTATGGTCGTGAAGGAACTGCGTGATCAGGTGCACCGCCCTGATGAAATTGCCGCGGCGGCGATAGGCCAAGGATTCATGAAAAGCGTGCAAGTGCGCCTGGTTGCGCGCCCGCTGCTGATCCGGCGTTTGCGCTTCCCACTTCCGCCGGTCGCCGGGCTCCCAGAGCCAGTCGATCTGCACATTGTCGATGGCCTCTAGGTGCCGGTCGATATCGTCAGGTCGCTGGCGGCGGATGGTGACCACCCCGTCGGTATACCTCACCGGCGGGACAGGTCGCCTGAGCACGCCATCTCCGCCAGCGCCTGGGCCGCAGGTGAACCCGGCCGCGGTTGCCAGGGCGAGCGCGCCCGCATCGCCGGGCGGCACCCGCAGCACCGCCGTCCGATAGTCGCTGCGGGTTGCCAGGTGATGCAGCAGCAGCTGCAGCGCCCGGAAGGCCCGGTCGTGCCCGAAGGAGCGCGCACGCATGTCGTAGCGCACGAGCACCTCGCCGGGCGCGAGTCGGTCCCATTCGCCGTCGTAGCTGACCCAGCCCGCGATGATGTCACCGGACACGATCGCGGCGAGCGGTCCAGCCCCCGCGCGATCCTCCGAGCGGATGCTCACCCGCCCGTCCGTCACCGAGATCAGCTGAGTCAACGATTCCACTCCGCTTGGGAAAGTTTCCGATGATCCGGCGCCGGACTGGGGGAGCCAGCCAGGCACCATCGACTGTCTGGCCACAGCGTAAGTGGGAGGCTGCCAGGGTGCCGACCGTCATTGCCTTTCATGCTCATCCCGACGACGAGGTGCTGCTCTCCGGAGGCACGCTCGCGCGGCTGGCCGCCGAGGGTCATCGCGTGATCATCGTCGTCGCTACCGACGGGATGATGGGACCGGCACCCGGCCCGGACGGTCAGGCGCGCCTGGACGAGCTTCGCGCTAGTGCCGCGGCCCTGGGCGCGGCCAGAGTCGTGCACCTTGGCTACGCCGACAGCGGGCACGAGGCGGTCCTGCGCCCTGACCCGCCTGATCGGATCCGGTTCGCCCGGGCGGACATCGGCGAGGCCGCCGCCAAGCTGGCTTACCTGATCCGTGACGAGCGCGCCGACCTGCTGCTGAGCTACGACCCGCGCGGCGGCTACGGCCATCGTGACCATCTCAGGGTGCACGAGGTCGGCGCCCTGGCAGCGCAGCTGACGGGCATCCGTGTCCTGGAGGCGACGTTGCCGCGTGAACTCCTCGCGATGCTATTCGGCCGGCTGGGACTGCTGCGGCTCGCCGTCAGGTACCAGGAGGCGGAGATCCGGGACGCATACACTCCGCGTGCGGCAATCACGCACCGGATCACGGTGCGCAGGTACGCGCGCCAGAAGCAGGCGGCACTCGCCGCGCATCGCTCGCTCCAGCAGGCCCGGGGCCGCACGGCGCGGCTGGCCCGCGTCATGGTCGCCCTGCCCACGCCTGTTTTCGGACTGCTGTTCGGGCGGGAGTGGTTCGTCGAGCCCGGCCACGCTGGCGCAACCGCAGCCGCCGGGCAGATGCTTGCCATGGAGGCGGCGGGCACAGATACCGGACAGGAGGGACCAGCCGATGCCAGCTGATCTTGTTGCGCTGGTCGACGACGTCGCCGCCGAGACCGCGGCGCTGCGGAAGATCCTCGACCCGCTGCCCGATGCCAGCTGGCTGCTGCCGACGCCAGCACCCGGCTGGACCATCGCGGACCAGGTTAGCCACCTCGCCTACTTTGACGAGGTCGCCGTCACCTCGGCGACCGACCCCGACGCGTTCGCGGCAATCCTGGCTGGCATCGACTCCGGTGGCGTGAACCCGGACGTGATCGCGGCCGAGCACCGGCGACTGTCCCCGGCGCAGCTGCGAGACTGGCTCGCCCGCACCCGGGGCGAGCTGCTCTCGGTCTTCGCCGGCCTGGATCCAGCCACCCGGGTGCCGTGGTTCGGGCCTCCGATGAGCGTGGCGTCGTCTTTGACGGCACGGCTGATGGAGACGTGGGCGCACGGGCAGGACGTCGCGGACACCGTAGGCGTACAGCGCGAGCCGACGCGCCGGCTTCGGCACGTCGCGCACATCGGCGTCGGCGCCCGTGCGTTCAGCTTCATCGCGCACGGCCTGCCGGTGCCGCCCGAGCCGGTCCGCGTTGAGCTCGTCGCGCCGTCCGGCGAGCAGTGGGCCTGGGGGCCGGACGACGCAGCCGATCAGGTCACCGGCCCCGCGCTCGACTTCTGCCTGCTGGTCACCCAGCGGCGCCACCGGGCCGACACGGCCGTGACCGGCCGCGGTCCGGTCGCTGAGCAGTGGCTGGCTATCGCCCAGGCGTTCGCCGGGCCGCCCGGCGCCGGGCGCGCGCCGGGCCAGTTCAGGATCGCCAGTGGCTGAGACATCCACCGGTGGCCGTACCAACCGCTGCTGACAGAATGGCCCGGCGGCCGGCGCCTGCCGACGTATGGCGGAGCTTGATGAACCTGGGGAGAGCATGTGAGCACCATCCGGGCCGCTTATGCTGCCAGGACCGACGCGCAGCAGCCGCTCAGCGCGCTCACTGTCGGCACCATCGAGAAGCCTGAGCGCCCTGGCGACGACTGGGTGCGCGTCGACGTACGCGCGAGCGCGCTGAACCACCACGACCTGTGGTCGCTGCGCGGCGTCGGCCTCGCGGAGAGCCAGCTGCCCATGGTGCTCGGCTGCGATGCGGCCGGGGTCGGGCCGGATGGTGCCGAGATCATCGTCTCGGCGGTCATCGGCGACCCGTCCGGCGGCGACGAAACTCTCGACCCGAAACGGACCCTGCTGTCCGAGCTGCACCCCGGCACGTTCGCTGACATGGTCTGGGTCCCGGCGCGCAACCTCGTGCCTAAGCCCGCGTCGATGACCTTCGTCGAGGCGGCCTGCCTGCCGACCGCGTGGCTCACCGCCTACAAGATGCTCGTACGCAAGGGCCAGGTCCAGGCCGGTGATGCGGTGCTCGTGCAGGGCGCAGGCGGTGGCGTCGCGACGGCCGCCGTTGTGCTGGCGCAGGCGCTCGGCGCGCGGGTGTACGCCACCAGCCGCAGCGCGGCCAAGCGCGACCAGATCGCCGCGCTCGGAGCGACGGCGACGGAGCCGGGCGCGCGGCTGCCTGAGCGCGTCAACGTCGTCATCGAGACGGTGGGTACGCCGACCATCGAGCACTCGCTCAAGAGCACGGTGCCGGGAGGCCGTATCGTCGTCTGCGGCAGCACCGGCGGGCACCTGGCTGAGATCGACCTGCGGCGGGTGTTCTTCCTCCAGCTTGAGCTGCTCGGTGCGACCATGGGCACCCGCGACGAACTTGCCGAGCTGGCCGCGCTGATGGCCGCGCGCCAGATCTCACCGGTGATCGACTCTGTCTACCCGTTCGAGCAGGCGGCGGCCGCGTTTGCGCGCCTCGCGTCCGGCGATGCCTTCGGCAAGGTCGTCCTCGATCATGTGGCGACACCGTGACCAGCCTCGCGCCGGTCCTGGACCCGGAGAGCGCTGGCGTCAGGTCCTGCGGACCACGCTAGTGAACCCGGCGATGAACAGCGCGACGAACGCCCACGCGGCGGCCTCCAGCAGCCAGCGCAGCACAGTGAGAGCGCTGCCGGTGGCACTGAGCGTGGTGCCGCACTGGGCGGCCGGACCCGCGAGCGGCTCGCCCAGGTCGAGGCCGACAGCGATCCGCTGCACTGCCGTGCACGGCGCGACTGGCGAGGCAGACCCGGCTAGCCGCGGCGGGGCCAGCGCTCCGTGTGCACCGAGAACCGTGGCCAGAATCACCGACACTGCCAGCACGCCGAGCAGGAACAGCAGCGCGCGCGACGACCGGTAACCGTAACCCAGCACGACGCCGGTTAACCGGGCCCATCCGCGCTGTGACGCGCCGGTGAGGGCCTTGCGCTCGAGCTGGTCCTGGCGCTGGGCGATGAGTACATCGCGTGCCTCGCGGTCGTGGCCGGCCGCGCTCAGCGCGGCGGCGAGGTGACGGTAGGGCTGCGCGGCATACGCGGGCGTGTGCTGCCGGATCACCTGGAGCCACTCCGTCGGTGTCAGTCCCGCCGGCAGCGCCCGATACGTGAGCCCGTCTACGTTGACCTCGCTGCCTGCGCTCG
Organism: Streptosporangiaceae bacterium; assembly: GCA_035483035.1. Taxonomy (GTDB): domain Bacteria; phylum Actinomycetota; class Actinomycetes; order Streptosporangiales; family Streptosporangiaceae; genus JAJYUU01. The sequence continues at coordinate 4,666 of DATHQE010000350.1, forward strand.
CGATGTTCGTCACGGTGGCCGGCTGGTAGTGGAAGACACGCCCGACAGAGGTATTCGGCAGGTCCAGGACCGCTGCGCCGCCGCCGCCGCAGGCGGTCAGCCGGGCGAGGGACAGATCCTGCCCGACGACCAGGCCATCGGTGGTTAAGGCTGAGCCGTCGGCACTCGTGACGGTGGCGTCGGAGCAGATCAGCTGCCCGCCGATGCGGCCGCCAGCCAGGCGCACCACGCCGAGGTTCCCAGCACCGGTGGCTGTGAATCCACCGTCCAGGAGCACGTCCTGACGGACGTCCAGTCCGTCGGCTGTCAGCGACGGACCGGTGTGGTTCGAGACCTCGGCGTGCGACATCGAGAGCGAGCCGTCGACAGCGGCCGCGCAAAGGCGGACCGTACCCCGCTCGCCGTGGCCGGCTGCCTCGAACTTCCGGGTCGGGTACCCCTCGCCGAACCCAGACAGGCGAGCGTGCCGCCGGATATGGCTCTCGCTGGCGTCGATTGCCGGACCACGGGCGTTGACCAGCGTGGCGCCCCGCGCGTCCAGCAGGCCGAGGTCAGCGCCCGCTAGGTCTACGGCGGCCGGATCGCAGCGAGCCGTGACCGTCGCCAGCCTGAGGTCCAGCAGCGTTGTTGTCAGCCGGGCTGCGCCCAGGGGCGGGAGGTCTCGATGCGTCAGCAGGCTCCCGCGGAGAAGCAGCGCCGGCAGCGTCGCGCCGCTGGCGGCGATTCCGTCGGGTAAGACGCAGTCAGTCAGGCTGAGAGGAATAGTGGCGATGAGGTAGTCAAGGTCAAGCCGTCCGCTGATGCGAGCGCCGCGGAGCCGGACGCCGCGCGGGTCTGGACGGCCGACGAGGCGCCCGCGCAGGATGTCGCGGATGACGCGAGCGCGTACGGTGTGCCTGCGGCCCCAGCCGCGCATCACCTCCGCTGGAATGAGGTCCCCGGCCCGGTATTTCCTTCCGGCCAGGTCGAGTTGCTCGCCCGAGCTCACGACCTGGACGAGGCGCCGCTCCGCCTCGGTCAGGTCCGGATACCAGCCGCTGACCTGATGATCCATAGGAGCACCGTAGTAGACAGCCCGCAGTCCGGGAGCGGTTGCGCGGCTGATCAGACTTGACCGTGATACGGCCCGACCGACAACGGGCTGGCAGATAGGGGGTGCTATGTCCGGCTGGTTCCAGGCACAGGTCGTGCACACCGGACGGCTCCCGTTGTTCTGCTTCTTCGTCGCCTTCGTGGCCGGCTTTGGCTGCATCCGCCTCTCGGTCCGGCTGGTCCGCGCGCGGGTCCGATGGTGGCCTGGCAACTTCCGCACGGGCACCGTGCACATCCACCACATGGTGTTCGGCGTCATTTTCATGGGTGTCGGCGGCGTCGCCGAGCTCGCAGCGCCGGTGAACTCGCTGCCGTGGCGCAGTGGCTTCGCTGCCTTGTTCGGCCTCGGCACGGCGCTGGTGCTCGATGAGTTCGCGCTGATCTTGCACCTCCGCGATGTGTACTGGACCAACGAAGGCCGGATCTCGGTCGACGCCGTGTTCGTCGCGACAGGCGTGACCGCGCTACTGCTGATCGGGGTCAGTCCGGTTGGCGTGCACAGTGTGGCCGATGACTACCGCCTCACCGGCAGCCCCGTCACGACCGCGACCGTCATCGTGACCGTCGTCGTGCTCTTCGTGCTCGCTGGAGTCACCCTCCTGAAGGGCAAGATCTGGACCGCTTTGCTCGGCTTGTTCGTCCCGCCTGCGTTCATCGTCGGCGCCATCCGCCTCGGCCGGCCGGGCTCCCCGTGGGCACGATGGCGGTACCAGCTGCGGCCGGGGAAGTTCGCCCGCGCCACCAGGCGCGAACAGCGCCTGCGCCAGCCGGTGATCCGCGCGAAGATTCGAGTCCAGGACCTGCTCACGGGCAGCCACAACGAGCCAGCGCGCTGGCACGAGCCCGCCATCGGGCACGAGCCCGCGCTCGGACATGGCTACCCGGGTCTGCCTGCGCCCCTCCTGGCCGATCCGGATCACGAAGACTATTGTCCTGCTATGAGTCGACTTAGTGATCTGCGCCGTGATGAGCTTGACCCGGCTGGCCAGGATGTGTGGGACAAGATAGTCGGCAGCCGGGGCCAGCAGCTCGTCGCAGAAGGAGGCGCTCTGGTCGGGCCCTTCAACGCCTTCGTGCACGCGCCCGACGTCGGCCGCCGGCTCTCCTCGCTCGGTGCGGCGTTGCGCTTCGGCACGTCGATCGATCGACGGCTCACCGAGGTCGCGATCATCACAGTCGGGGCCCGCTGGCGGGCCGAGTTCGAGTGGTGGGCGCACGCCCGGATGGCGCGCGAGCACGGCGTGCCCGAGGCCGTGGTGGACGCCATCGGGCGGGGCGATGAGCCGCCGTTCGCCGCCGACGACGAGCGCACTGTCTACGCGGTCGCTCGTGAGCTCGCCGACGGCGGCCAGGTCAGCCAGGCCAGTTACGACGCGGCCCGTGACCTGCTAGGAGAGGCAGGCATGGTCGAGCTGGTGTCACTGTGCGGGTACTACACCCTGATCTCCTTCCTGCTGAACGCCTTCGCCGTGCCTATCCCGCCCGGTGCCGAGCCGATGTGGGGAACGGCCGAGTGACCAACGCGGCCGGCCAGGACGGGATCGACGACGCCGGCGCCTACCTGCCCGCCGAGGCCACCGGCTCTGCGCCGGGTCGCGGTCGGCTGACCGGCCGGCGCGTGCTAGTCGTCGGTGCTGGGACCCGGCCGTCACCTGATCCGGACCCGCCGGCCGGCAACGGCCGCGCCATCTCAGTCCTGGCCGCGCGCGAAGGCGCAGCCGTAGCGTGCGCCGACCGTGATGCCGGTGCAGCGGAGGAGACGGCCCGGCTGGTACGAGCCGAGGGCGCCGTCGCCGAGGTGCTGCTCGCCGACGTCGCCGATCCGCTGGCCTGCGCTCAGCTCGTGACGGACTCGGCCGCCGCGCTCGGCGGACTGGACGGCCTGGTACTCAACGTCGGCATCGGGCTCGGCCGCGGCATGGCAGGCACGACTGCTGAGCAGTGGGACGAGACGTTCGCCGTCAATACGCGCGCGCACTTCCTGATCGCGTCGGCCGCGCTGCCGGTGCTCGAGCCGCGCTCGGCCATCGTGTTCGTCAGCTCAGCGGCAAGCTTGCGCGCCGCGACGGGCATCCCGGCCTATGACGCGTCTAAGGCCGCGCTGCTGGGCATCTGCCGCCAGGCAGCGCGCGAGGGAATGCCCAGTTTCATCCGGGCGAACCTCGTCGTGCCGAGCCTGGTCGACACCCCGCTCGGCCGAGAGGCGTCCCGCCGCAACCCGGCGCGCACGGCCCGGCACCTGCCCTTCGGGCGGCAGGCGACCGCATGGGAAGTGGCCTACGCGACTATCTGGCTGCTGTCCGCGGAGTCGAGCTACGTCAACGCGCAGCCGCTCGTGCTGGATGGCGGGGCGCTCAGTTTCACCTAGCCAGCGTGCGCCAGTCGCACCGGACCGAGTCGATTGACGAGCATTAACATAAGTAAGTAATATAAGCGCATTATGGAATCTGCCACGACCGGCGCGCGGCGCACCAGCACGGTGCGCACCAGCACGGCGCAAACGAGCACGGGCCGCACCGGCACGGGCCATCCCAAGGCCGCGGAGGTGTCGGCCGGCCTCGAGCGCCTGCTCGCCCTCATCCGGTGGCTGAGCCCACCCGGCCTGTCGCTGACGACAGCTGCCACGCTGGGGACGCTCGACCGGTCAGGGCCGTGCCGGCTAACCGCCCTGGCCTCGAACGAAGGCGTGACGCAGCCCGCAATGACTCAGCTCGTGGGTCGGCTGGAGGAAGCGGGCCTGGCGATCAGGAGTGCGGACCCCGCCGACGGCCGAGCTGTGCAAGTGCAGATTACGGACGCGGGCCGTGAACTCGTGGGCCGCCGTCGGGCTGCCAGGGCAGAGCGGCTGTCAGCCTTGCTGGCCCGGCTCAGCCAGGCTGATCAGGACGCTCTGGCCGCTGCGCTGCCTGCCATCAACGCGCTCGCCAGTGCCCAGCGCGACGACGTGCCGGTCATCGGTGGCGAGGACTAGGAACCCGGAGAGTGCATCTATGAGCGGGACTGCGGTCAGCCCCTTCCGTCAGCCGAAGGCGGTCTTCGCCGTCGCCTTCGCCTGCGTTGTGTCGTTCATGGGGATCGGGCTGGTCGACCCGATCCTGCCCTCCATCTCCCGCCAGCTGCATGCCTCGCCGAGCGAGGTGACGCTCCTGTTCACGAGCTACATGGTCGTCACCGCCGTAGCGATGCTCATCACCAACTGGGTGTCTAGCCGCCTCGGCGCCAAGCGCACCCTGATCGCCGGCCTCGTCCTCATCGTCGCTTTTAGCGCGCTGGCCGGGGCTTCGCCGTCGATCAGCGGGATCATCGGCTTCCGGGCCGGCTGGGGCGTCGGAAACGCCCTGTTCATCGCGACCTCGCTCGCAGTCATCGTCGCGTCGGCGAGCGGCGGCTTCACCGGCGCCATCGTCTTGTACGAGACGGCGCTCGGCGTGGGCATCGCCGTAGGTCCCCTGCTGGGCGGGGTGCTGGGAGAGATCAGCTGGCGCGGCCCGTTCTATGGCGTGTCCGCGCTGATGGCCATCGCGCTGGTCGCCACGATCACGCTTGTCCAGCCAACGCCGGTACCCGCGAAAAAGACGTCGCTATCCGCGCCATTGCGGGCGCTGCGCCATCGCGGGCTGCTGACCATCTCACTGACTGCGCTGTGCTACAACTGGGGCTTCTTCACGGTGCTCGGCTACGCGCCGTTCCCGATGAACCTAAGCCCGATCCAGCTGGGACTTGTCTTCACCGGCTGGGGAGCCCTGGTCGCGATCTTCGCCGTCTTCGGCGCGCCGCGGCTGCAGGCGCAGTTCGGCATCGCCAGGACCATGTACGTCAACCTGGCGGCCTTCGCTGCCATCATCCTGGTCATCGCCATCTGGACCACGGACCGCGCGGTACTGATCCCCGCCGTCATCGCCTCCGGCATCTTCATCGGCGTGAACAACACGATTACCACGCAGGCCGTCATGACGATCTCGCCGGTGGAGCGTCCGGTGGCCTCGGCGGCCTACAGCTTCGTTCGCTTCATCGGCGGCGGCCTAGCCCCATACGCAGCCGGGCGCCTTGTGCTCGCCCTGAACATTCACGTCCCCTTCTTCATTGCCGCCGGCGCTGTGGTGATCGGCATCGTGATCCTGACGACCGCGCGCCGCATGCTCGCCGACGCCGAGCGGGTGCAGGCCGAGGAAGTGGCGGCGCACCAGACCCCGGTGGTGCAGGGCGAGCAGGTCGTGCCGGTGCCCGGCGATATCGGCACCGACGGTCAGCAAGCCGGCATCATCGTGGCCGCGGTGGACGCCTCGCCGATCGCAGGCATGGTCGCCGAGGCGGCCGCCAGGATGGCCGCCGAGAGCGGCCGGGCCGTGCACGTCGTACACGCCAGGGAGGCCGCGATCGGCGGCGACGTGGCCGTGGACGGCGAAGACCTAAACGCGGCCAGGGCCCTGGTCCGCGGCCACCTCGATCGGCTCGCCGCGCACCGGGTACCGGCCGACGGCCAGATCCTGCTGCACGCTACCGACCATGGGGCCGCAGGACGGATGATCGCCGAGTACGCCAACGGCATCGGAGCGAGCACGGTCGTCATCGGCGCGCCGACCCACGGCGGACTGCCGGCGCTCGTCGATGGCAGCTCCAGCCGCGAGCTATTGCGGCTCACGAACAGCGATGTGCTGATCATCAACCCGGCCGCGCCCGCACAGTCTGATCTGCCGCTCGCGGCCGAGGTTGCTGGAGCGCGCTAGCCAGACAGGCCAGACTTACCATGACATCGCGCCCGCACTGAGCGCATCTTTGCTGGCTAAGAAGAGGGAGAGCTTATGTCTGTCGTCGTGGTCGCCACAATCGTGCCGCTTGCTGAGCACCGGGACGAGGTCATCACCGCGTTCACGGAGACAATCGCGCAGGTGCATGGCGAGGACGGGTGCGAGCTGTACGCGCTCCACGAGGCGCCAGACCGGCTCATCATGATCGAGAAGTGGGCGAGCCCGGAGGCGCTGCGCGCGCATAGCAAGGGCGCCGCCCTGACGGCGCTTAACCCGAAGCTCGCCGGCAAGGTCGCTCGCGCACCTGAGGTCATCGTGCTCCAGCCGGTAGCAGCCGGCGAAACCGGCAAGGGCGTCGTGTGACAACGCTGACCTGGCCTTAAAACCGTTTGCGGGCGGTGGCGGGCGCTGCTGGAGTGGGCAGCATGACAGGGATCACCGGCCCGATTGACAGCGCAGCCCGTGCCGCGTTCCGCGAGCAGGGTTTCCTGGTGATTCCCGGCGTGCTCGATGACCGGCAACTGGCTTGCGCGCGCCGCACCGTCGCGGCGATGCTGACCGCTGAGCCGCCATCTGCCGGGCACACGGGGCCTTACTTCCTGTGGCCGCGGTTCAGGTTGCCCCGGCCGGGCGCGGCTCAGTGCGAGGCGCCAGGGGAGAGCGGCCACGACCACGGCCTGCTGCGGTTCTATCGCGCGAGCGGCATAGGCGATCTGGCGGCCGGGCTGCTGCGTCCGGACAGGCCGCCGCAGGATCCCGAGTTCGCCCAGCTCGCGACCACCATCCCGAGATGGCCGCACCGACCGGGAGGCCCGCACGTCGACGGCATCACCCCGCCCCTGCCAGACGGGACGCCGGGCACGTTCTCGCTGCTGGCCGGAGCGTGGCTGACCGACCACAGCGAGCCAGACCAGGGGAACCTATGGGTGTGGCCGGGCACCCACCTGAGATTCGGCGCCTACCTGGCGCAGCACGGCGCTGACGCACTTGGTCGGCTTCAGCCCGAGCCGTATCCGCCGATCGAGCTGGGCAAGCCGCTGCAGGTGACCGGCCCGGCGGGCAGCGTGCTGCTCGCGCACTACCTGCTCGGGCACAACATTGGCGGCCATGACGGCCCGGCTGGCGCACCGCAGCGCCAGGTGGTGTACTACCGCCTCCAGGCGGCCGGGCACCGCGGCCGGTGGCGCGAGGCCGTGACCGACCCGCTGAGCGAGTTCCGCGCCAGCTAGCCAGGACCGCGCGGCCTAGCCAGGACCGCGCGGCCTGTTAGCTGAGATACAGGCTGGTGCCGACTGCGTTCGGGACGTAGGCCTCGCCGAATCTGGCCGACATCGCGTGCTTGGCCCGCCACCCGGTGCAGTGCGCCGGGACGAGCCAGTCCGGACTGAGCTCCGCCAGGTCGTCGAGTACCCGCGGGATCAGGGGCTCAAATATCGGCCCGTTCAGGTGGAAGCCGCCGACGATCGCGTGCAACGGCTCGCCGCCGGTCAGCAGCTGCGCGTACCGGGCGATGTTGACGACGCCCGCGTGCCCGCAGCCAGTGAGCACGACCAGTCCCTTGCCCGCCACGTTCAGGATGAGCGCCTGGTCGTCCAGCACCAGCGGATCCGGCTCCCAGCCATGGCCGAGCCAGGCCTGCTGCGGCGGGAAGCCGGGCTCGTAACCGGTCACGCGCGGCACCTCGCCGGTCACGAGCACCGAGCCGCCGAACAGGAAGCTCGGCTGCCGCTCCTCGATGATCTCAAAGCCTGCCTCGGTCAGTGCCCGCTTACTTGTCGTCGGCAGCTCCAGCGGATCGCGACCAGGCAGTACGACGCGACGTCGGCGCCAGAAATGCGGATGGATCAGCACCGGCATGTTCGCCCGGCCGAGCACGCGGATGAGGCCGTCGATCCCCGTCGTGTGATCGAAGTGCCCGTGGCTGCACACGACTGCCTCGATCGAGGCCGGGTCGAGCTCGAGCCGGCGCATATTGTCGGTGACACCGTCCGGACTCGGGCCGGCGTCGAACAGGAACCGGTGCTCGCGGCCGCCCTTGGTGATCGTGACGAGGGCGGAGAACCCGTGCTCGGCGACGAGCGCATCCGGCACCGAGCCGTCTTCCATCACCGCAACGGACCGCGACGGGCCGCGGCTCGCCGCCCCTCGCTGTGCCGGTCCCTGATCAGGCATGAAGATGTCGGTGACGTTGTCGGCCAGCGTCGTGATGATGACCGAGTCCACGGGCTCCAGCCGAATCGTCACCCCAGGCTCCGCAAGCGGAGCCCGGGTACTGGCAATGATCGGATCAGTGCTGTCATCTGTGCACACCAGCCCATCGTAAGACTGCGGGCAGGCCGCCCAATTGCAGCCGATCTGCGCGCACCTCGCTAGGATCGCCTGAATCTTGGCGACGAGCTCGGCCGGAGGAGAGCGCGGTGCGGGTGGACGGACCAGACGGCTACTGGGTCAGCGACAATCCCGGCCTGCTCGACGTCGCGCGGATACACCGATGGCTCAGCCGGGACAGCTACTGGGCTCGTGGCCGCTCCTACGCCGTGATGGCGCGGGCCATCGAGCACTCGCTGTCGGTCGGCCTGTACGCCGCCGACGGTACCCAGGCTGGCTACGCGCGGCTCGTCACCGACCGCGCGACGTTCGCCTGGTTGTGCGACGTGTTCGTCGACCCGGCGCATCGTGGGCACGGGCTCGGCAGCTTCCTGGTCGCGCACACCGTAGAGCATCCCGATGTAGCCAGCATCCGGCAAGTGCTGATGGCCGAGCCGGGCCGGACCATCTACCGCCGGCTGGGGTTTGGCGATTTGGCACGGACCGAGCGGTGGATGGAACGCGCGGAGAGCCCGACTGTGTCAGGAACAGGCGCAGCCTGCCGCCCAACTGGAGACCAGGAGATGAGATGACCACGACGACGGCGCCTGAGCAGCAACCTGTGCAGTCCGACAGCGATCCGATGCGATTTCACGTGCACTATCACCGTGCCAAGACCAGGGGCAAGGGCGAGGCGTCCCCGTACGCTGGGGGCAGCAGCTTCATGGAGCGCGTCTCGGAGGCCGTGGCCAGCGGCATGGGAACCGTGGCTTTCCTCGTCGTGAGCTCCGCGATCATTCTCGGCTGGGTGCTGGTCAACAATGTCGGCCAGTTCCTGCAAAATTCGTGGCACGGGCTGCTCGACGGCAAGGGTTTTGATCCCGCGCCGTTCATCCTGCTGAACCTCCTCTTCTCTGCGGTGGCGTTCTATACCGGCGCGCTGGTCATCATCGCGCAGAAGGCGCAGACTCGGACCGACCAGGCCAACGAAGAAGCAGCGGCCAAGCACCGGGAGGAGCTCGGCCAGTATCAGACCGAGCTGCTGCAGCGGAATACGGAACTGACCGAGCAGATCCACACCCTGGCTGAGCAGCTCAGCGCCCTCACTGGCCAGGTCCACGCGGCAGTCTGCGGGCACGCACCAGCCACGTCGTGACCGCTAGGTCGCGCTGCCAGCCTCGGTGAGTTCGTCGAGCATGCGATCGAGTGCGCCAAGCCCAATCGAGAGGTGACCCTCGCCTTCCTCGAGATGCGCGCGGGCGGCGGGGAGGCGTGAGGCAAGCCACTGGCCGTGGGAGAAAGGCACCATAAGATCCGCAGTCCCCTGCCAGATCATGGTCGGAACCGAGATCTCGTCCAGACTGAAGCCCCACGGACGCGCAAACGCCAGATCGTCGTCGAGCCAGCCATCCACGCCTGCGCGGACCGCCTCGCGGAAGCTGGCGGCCATGTCCTCGCCGAACTCGCCAGTGACCTGAGCCCGGTCAACGTCGGGGAGCAACGTCTGGAGCGACGAGACAATGTCAGCAGCCGTGATGTCCCTGAGATGTTCGCCTGGCGATCGCAGGTATGACCGCAAGACGTCTTCGCCCTGGATCGCAGCGGAGAACTCGGCCACGTTCTCCTCCCCCATGCCCGACATCCAGTCCAGGCCTTCGGCCCCGTAGGGGGCGACGCCGGCGATCACTAGCACCGCCGCAGCAGCGCCGAGCCGGGCCCCGCAGGCCAGGGCATGCGGGCCGCCGCCAGACCAGCCAGCAATCAGGCAGCGTTCGGCTCCGATCGCCGCCAGCACGGCCGCGGTGTCGGTCGCAGCATCCACCACGCTGCGCCCAGGCTGACGGCTCGAATCGCCATACCCCGGCCGCGACGTCGTGACCAGGCGCAGCCCGCGTGCGTGCGCTGCGCGCTCAAGTGCGCGGAACGGGGTCACGGCACCGGGCGTCCCGTGGTGAAAGACCAGTGGCAAGCCGCTAGCCGGACCGCTCACGCGGATGGCGAGACGCCGGCCATCCGGCAACCGAACATGATCTGAAGCGTCCATGCCGCAATCCTGGCATCTCGGGTAGTTGGCTTGCTCACCGGTGCCGCGTGCCTAGCGGGCTGATCCACAGGGCGACCGCCACCGCGACACCAGCGCCGATCGCAAGCAGCAGGTCCATGACCCACGTCCGCGACCCGTGCAGGGGATAAGCCTGGCTGGCACCCGGATAGCGGGCCGGAATGCTCTGGCCTGGACCAGCGCCCGCCGGCAGGCTGCCTTCGTAGGCGACGTCCGGCACCGCTACGCCGTTCCTCGCTTCGAACGTACCGATCCACGTGCAGCCATACCGTGCCGAGCAGGTCTGATACCCGACGACGAAGGTCCCGCTCAGGCCCTGGCCGCGCGCCGCGGCGATCGCGGGCACGAGACCGAACGAGGCCCCCACCACAGCCATGGCAGCCACCGCGCCGACGACGACTAGCACCGTATGCCGGCGCTCGAGCCTGCGACGGCGGGCGGCCTCTTCCTTCCCGCGCGCGGCCCGCGCGTGCCGCCGGCTAACCCTGGCCGAGCTGACGGCCCTCCCGGCGCGCTGACCACGCGTGGGCATCGGCAACTGCCTAGCTCGGAGCGCTGACCCGGTTCGCCCACTCGATCAGCGACCCGATGACCTCGGCGGAGTTGGTCTCGTTCAGGATCTCGTGCCGGGCGCCGGGGTAGGTGACGACCGTGACATCGGTCAGCCCGGCGTCCCTGAGCCGGTCCGCGAGCGGGTGCAGCAGCGCGAGGCCGCCGTTGACGGGGTCGCTC
>DATHQE010000351.1:0-29524 GCA_035483035.1 Streptosporangiaceae bacterium
ACGGCGCGGTGCCGCTGGTCCTGCTTCAGCATTTCCGCGGAAACCTGGACAACTGGGATCCTGCCCTGGTCGATGCGCTGGCGTCGACACGGCGGGTTGTGACCTTCGATAACGTCGGCGTCGGCGGCTCAACCGGGGCGACGCCCAGCGACATCCAGCACATGGCACGTGATGCCATCGCGTTTATCGCCGCCATGGACCTCGCCCAGGTCGACATCCTGGGATTTTCGATCGGCAGCTTCGTCGCCCAGGAAATCGCGCTGACGAGGCCGGCCATGGTCCGGCGACTGATACTGGCGTCCTCAGCTCCGCAGGGTGCGGCTGGCATGCACGGTTGGGCCCCGGACGTCATCGGGGCGATCGGGACACCCTCCACCAGCCCTGAGGAGTACCTCAGCGTGTTCTTCACATCGTCGCCCGCAAGTCGGCAAGCCGGCCAGGACGCGCTGGGGCGCATGTATGCCCGGACCGAGAACCGAGACACGGCGACAACCTGGGCGACCCGCGAGGCGCAGTATGACGCGGTCTGCAACTGGGGCGTCCCGGATCATTCGCTGCTCCAGCGACTGAGCTGCCTCGACCTGCCAGTCTTCGTAGCGAACGGCGACAGCGATCCGATGATCTTGCCGCACTATTCGTACCTGCTAGCTGGCCTGATTCCGCAAGCCCGGGTCAAGATCTACCCCGACGCGGCCCACGGCTTCCTGTTTCAGCATCACGCCGAGTTCGCGGATGACGTCGACGCATTCCTTGCCGGGCGAGATCGTTAGCAGAGCGGCAGCGAACCACGGGACCGAAGGGCCTGCGAGGAGGTGGTCGGGTGCGCTATCGGCTCGAGGTCCGGCTGACGCCCGGCGACGTTGGTCAGCGGGTCGTCATCCGCTGGCGTCGGCCCGCGCCCGGCGGCGGTGAGGAGGTCGCCGACGTCCTGGGCGTCCTCGAGGAGGCGGACGCCGGCTCTTTTACGGTCCGCACCGCTGACGAGGAGCTGGTCGTTGTCCCGGCCGGGCGTGCTCTGGCCGGGAAGGTCGTGCCACCGCGACCTGCCCGTCGGCGCAGAGATGGCGCCGCGCCTCACTGACGGCAGCCCGAAGGCAAGCAGGCTGGCGTATCCGCCATACCTGACCCGAAGCGAGCTGGTTCGAGACTGTCTGGGTCACCCCGTCAGGGTGATGCCGGCCGCATGCACATCGGGAATTCTTTCTGTTGCAGCGCCAGTGACTGGCGTGCTGGGCGCTGCACTGGCGCCAGAACCACGTCAATGGGGGAGCAGAGCGATGAGTGAGCCGTTCAAGGGAACGATCAACGTCGACATCAGGGACTCGGTGCCCGACTGGGCGCCGTTTGAGCCGCCGACGGCGCCGAACGGGTCGCCAAACGTCGTGTACATCGTGCTGGACGATGTCGGGTTCTCTGCGATGTCCTGCTACGGCGGGCCAATCTCGGTACCGAACATCGACCGGATCGCCGCCAGCGGTGTCCGCTACACCCAGTGGCACACGACCGCGCTCTGCTCGCCGACCCGCTCGTGCCTGCTGACCGGGCGCAACCACACGCGCAACAGCATGGCCTGCATCACCGAGGCCGCGATCGGGTTCCCGAACGCCAGCGGGACTATCCCACCGGAGAACGGCATGGTCTCGGAGATTCTGGGCGAGCGGGGCTGGAATACCTACCACGTGGGCAAGTGGCACCTATGCCCGACGATCGAGATGAACGTCGCCTCGACGAGGCGGAACTGGCCATCGGGGCGCGGGTTCGAGCGCTTTTACGGGTTCCTGGGCGCCGAGACCAACCAGTGGTACCCGGACCTGGTCTACGACAACCACCCGGTCGACCAGCCCAAGACCCCCGAGCAGGGGTACCACCTGACCGAAGACCTGACCGACAAGGCGCTCGAGTTCATCAGGGACGCCAAGACACTAGCGCCGGACAAGCCATTCTTCCTCTACTACGCGCCAGGGGCCGCGCACGCGCCGCACCAGGTCCCGAAGGAGTGGGCGGACAAGTTCAGGGGCCAGTTCGACATGGGCTACGAGGCCATGCGGGAGCGAACCCTGGCGAGGCAGAAGCAGCTGGGCATCGTCCCGGCCGACACCGAGCTGCCGCCGCTCAACCCGATCGGCACGCCGCAGACCCGGCAGGGTCCTGGCGGTGCCCCCTTCCCGGTCATGGACGTGACGCGGCCATGGGACTCGCTGTCCGCCGACGAGAAGCGATTGTTCTGCCGGATGGCCGAGGTCTACGCCGGATTCCTGGCGCACGCTGACCATCACATCGGCCGACTGCTCGACTACCTGGAGGAGTCCGGGCAACGGGACAACACCATGGTGATCCTGGTGTCAGACAACGGCGCCAGCGGCGAGGGCGGCCCGAACGGCTCGATCAACGAGAATCTGTTCGCCAACGGCATCCCGGATGACATCAAGGCAAACCTGGCGATGCTCGACGAGCTCGGCGGGACCAAGACCTACAACCACTACCCCAACGGCTGGGCGATGGCGTTCAACACGCCGTTCAAGATGTGGAAGCGGTACGAATTCAACGGCGGCACCGCCGACCCCTGCATTATCTCGTGGCCGGCCGCGACAGCCGGTCCGGCAGGCCGGGGCGAGCTGCGACACCAGTACCACCACGCGATCGACATCGTCCCCACGATCCTGGATGCGCTCGGCGTGGCGGTGCCGGAGGCGATTGGCGGCCACGTGCAGAGCCGCATCGACGGGGTGAGCATGCGGTACACCGTGGCCGACCCGTCGGCGCCGTCGGCTCGCAGGACTCAGTTCTACTGCATGCTCGGCTCCCGCGGGATCTGGCACGACGGCTGGAAGGCCGTCACTACTCACCCCACGCTGAGCGGCTGGAGCCACTTCAACGACGACACCTGGGAGCTCTACCACACCGACACCGACCGCGCAGAGCTGCACGATCTGGCCGCCGAGCACCCGGACAAGGTTCGCGAGCTGGTCAACCTGTGGTTCGCCGAGGCCGGCGATAACGCGGCGTTCCCGCTCGACGACCGGTCCGCTCTGGAGATCATGCAGACGCCGCGGCCGCAGCTGGCCAGCGACCGCAGGCGGTATACCTACTTCCCCGATACCGCCGAGGTGCCCGAGGCGCAGGCAGTCAACGTCCGCAATCGCTCCTACTCGATCGGCGCGCTGGTGGACGTCCCAGCACCCGGCGCGGAGGGCGTGCTGTTCGCGCACGGGTCACGGTTCGGCGGCCACGCCCTCTACGTCAAGGACAACCGGCTGCACTACGTCTACGACTTCGTCGGCATCATGGCGCAGAAGATCGACGCGGCTGAGGAGGTTCCGGTGGGCGAGAATCTCATCCTGTCGGCCTCGTTCGACAAGGACGGGGAGGACCCGCCCGGCGTCGCCACCGGGATCTTGTCGCTCTATCACGGCGACAAGAAAGTCGGCGAGGGCAGGATCAAGACCCAGCCCGGCTTGTTCTCGATCGCGGGCGAGGGCCTGTGCGTCGGCCGTGACAGCGGCGAGCCGGTGACTGAGGACTACCCGAACGGGTCTGCACACCACTTCACCGGCGGCACCATCAAGCGGGTCGCCGTCGACGTCAGCGGCGACCCTTACGTCGACCTTGAGCGCGAAGCCCAGGCCATGCTCGCCCGAGAATGAGCTAGCTACCAGCCGTCGGCGACTCGGATGATGGTCTTGCCGCGCAGGCGCGGGGCGTCCGGGCCGAACGCGGCGATCGCTTCGGCCAGTGGGTGCTCGGCGGCGACGGTGGGGGCGATACGCCCGTCGCTTAGCCGGCTGGCCAGTTCGGCGAGCTGGGCGCGCTCGGGCTCGACCACGAAGAAGATCGCCCGTCCGTCCGCTGGCTGGACCTGAGGCGGGTCCACGATAGTGACGAGGATGCCGCCGGGGCGCAGCAACGCGATAGAACGGTCTCGGACGTCGCCGCCTATCACGTCGAGGACCAGGTCGACCAGTCCAGCGTCCTCGACTGCCTGGCTGGTGAGGTCGATGAACTTGTCGACGCCTATTCTCTTCGCGGCGTCCCGGTCGGCGGTACGGCCGGTGCCGATCACGCGGGCTCCGGCCTGACGGGCCAGCTGGACCGCGATGGTCCCGACAGCGCCTATGGCACCGTGGATCAGGACCGTCTGTCCGGCTTCGACGCGGGCATGGACGAACAGCGCCTGCCAGGCGGTCAGTCCGGAGATCGCCGTCGCTGCGGCGGCGGTGTGGCCGATGTCGGCCGGCAGCGGCGCGAGGTTGCGGGCCTCGACCGCGACGTACTCGGCCAGGGCGCCGTTGCGAGCCCAGTCGGCCAGGCCGAAGACCCGCTGCCCAACGCTCACGCCGGTGGTCCCATACCCCAGCTCCGCCACTACGCCCGACACCTCGTGCCCCGGCACACTTGGGGCGCGGTCCCGGCCAGCCCGATCGGTCCAGGTTGATTGCCAGGCAAGCTCGCCTGGGGTGAATCCGGCGGCATGCACCCGCACGACCACGTCGTTCTCTGCCATGTGCGGGTAGGGCACTTCTGCCAACCTCAGCCCGGCGAGACCCGCGTCCTGGTCCGCAACAATGATCGCCTGCACAACAGCCTCCCTATGTGACGGAGACCTGGGCTAGTTCTAGGGGACCACGACGAGAGGTACGGGCGAGTGGCGGGCCAGGCTGACGGCGGCCGAGCCGACCACGCGGTGCGCGACCAGAGACGAGCTGCCAACCACGATGACAACGGTTGCCTCCGGGTGTGTCGCGCCTAGCTCTCTGGCGGCCTCGATCAATTCTTCTGCGATCGGGCCCTGGCGCCGCTGGAAGTCCCAGCTCTGCTCGCGGTCGCGCAATTGCTCGGCGACCTTCGTCTGGAGTTCGCGCTGGACGTCATCGAAGCCGGTTTCCATTTCAGCCACGGCGCCGGGTGACAGCGCGGCCATGCTGGGCATGTGCGCCACGTATACCACCTCAATTCGGCCGGTCCGGCCCTGCAGCAGGTTGACCGCGGCGTGGAGCGCGCGGTCTGCAGGAGGTGATCCGTCGTAGCCGACAACAAGGCGCAGATCCGTTGCGGGGGGCGTGAAAGTGCTCATCGACGGAGAATAACCCGTGCGCCCTTGGCGGCACACGGATGGGCACCCGCCTGGTGCTGGACCGGATGCCGGTGCTAGCGGGTTGTCGTGGCGACCGAACCTGCAACTGCGGTCACTACCGGCGAGCAGCTGCACAGCGCCACAGGAATCGCCTCGAACGCTGGCTGCGGGGCAGGGGACGGCGCGGCGGGAGACGGCACTGGGGCGGCAGGCCGAGATGGCACTGTGGCGGCAGCGGCAGCCTGGGCCGCGTCGGCCGCGTTCCTGAGCTCGGCAAGACGGCGCTTGGACGGGAGCAGGACGATCGCGAGGATGACGCCGAGCCCGAACAGCCCCGCTGAAATGGCGAAGGCCAAGGTGTAGCCGTGGGTGGCCGCGATCGCAGGTGCAAGTGGGCTGGTGTGGTGGGTGATCAGGTAGCTAGCCGTCGCGCTAAGCGCGATGGTGCTCAGCGCTGATGTCCCAATCGAGCCGCCGACCTGCTGCATCGTGTTGACCAGTGCGGAGGCGACGCCGGAGTCCTGGCGCGCCACGCCGAAGGTTGCGGTGTTGATGGCAGGCGCGAAGATCATGCCAAAGCCCAGGCCCAGGATCAGCAGGGCGGGCAGCACGGCGCTGACGTAACTGGACGTCACCGTCACCTGGGTCAGGTACGCCATCCCCCCGGCACCGAGCAGCATGCCGCCCGCGATCAGGACTCGCGGCCCTAGTCGCGCCAGGCCCACGATGCTCGAGAGGTTGGAGCTGATCAGGATGCAGCCGATCATCGGCAGGAACAGCAAGCCGGTGGCCAGCGGGCTTTCTCTTTTGACCACCTGCAAGTAGAACGTCAGGAACAGGAACGTTGCGAAGATCGCGACTCCCGATATGAAGACCGCGACGTAGGAACCACCCCGGGTCCGGTCCAGGATCACCCGCAGTGGCAGCAAAGGGTGACTAGACCGCCGCTCGGCGACCACGAACCCGGCAAGTAGTACGACGCCCACCGCCAGGGAGCCGAGCGTCTCCGGGGCCGTCCACCCGGCGGTTTCGGCGCGGGAGAAGCCGAAAACGATCAGGAACAGGCCGGCACATGCCAGCACAGCACCTGGCCAGTCCATCCGCGGCCTGACGTCCGCGCGGCTAGGACGGATCCAGGCCAGGGCTCCCGCTACCGCGATCGCAGCGAAGAACAGGTTGACGTACAGCGTCCAGCGCCAGGACAGGTACTGGGTGAGAACCCCGCCGAGGATGAGTCCCACGGCGCCGCCGCCGGCGGCGACGGAGCCGAACACCCCAAAGGCCCTGCCGCGCTCCCGTGGTTCACGGAACGTACTGACCAGCGTGCCCAGGGCAGAAGGCGCGAGGACGGCGCCGAAAGCGCCCTGCAAGGCCCGCGCCACCACCAGCATCGTGAACGAGACGGAAGCACCGCCAATGGCCGAAGCGACAGCGAATCCGACTAGGCCGGTGATAAACACCCGTTCGCGGCTGAACATGTCGCCGAGACGGCCACCCACCAGCAGCAGGCTGCCGAAGGACAACGCATACGCCGTCACGACCCACTGCCGGTCGCTGTTCGGAAACCCCAGCGCAACCTGCGCAGACGGCAGCGCAATGTTCACGATCGTGGAATCCAGGACAACCATGAGCTGAGCCACGGCGACCACGATCAGGATCAGCCAGCGCCGGTCATCGGGTGCAGCCAGCTGGTCCCCGGTAACGGACGGTGTCGCAGAAGCCATGAACACATACTCCCCGATGACTGGCGAGAGCAGCCGCACAGGCTTACGGAGCGCTCGCGGGTGGTAGGTTCCAGCCGTGTCCGCGCCTGATCTCCGGGCGCCCGGCCAGACCGGGCCCGGGGCACATCTTCCGTCGGCGGCCGAACGCCACCGCGGCCGCGCCGTGCTCGCCGAGTTGTTCCCGGCGCCGGCCGAGCCGGACTCTCACACCGGCCTCGCGCGCTGGACGTTCCCTTTTGTCCAGGTCGCGGTAGTCGCCATCGGGGCGCTAGTAATGCTGGCCAGGGTCGGCGGCAGGCCGGCCTTGTACCGGGTCTACGCCGAGGACCCGGGCATCTATCTTCCCCAGGCGCTGGCACATCCCTGGGACCTGCTGCAGTCGTATGGCGGTTACCTGCAGGTGGTGCCCCGGCTGATCGGCCAGGTCGCCGCGCTGGTACCGATCAGGGACGCCTCGGTCGCCTTCGCGGTCGGCGGCGCTCTCATCGCATCCGCGTGCGGGCTGTTTGCCTACCACGCCAGCACGGGCCAGGTCAGCTCGCGCTGGCTCCGCGCCATGCTCGGCCTGTCCGTGCTGCTGCTGCCGGTGGCGCAGCTCGAGATCGCCGACAATGGCGTCAACTCCATCTGGTACCTGCTCGTCGCCCTGTTCTGGGCAGCGCTGTGGCGCCCGCCCACCAGGGCCGGCACGGGAGTCGCAGCCGTCGTCGCTTTTGCCGCGGCGGCCTCAAGCTCGCTCGCGCTCCTGCTCGCGCCGCTGTTCGCGGCCCGCGTGATCGCGGTGCCCCGGCGCCTCCGCGAGCACGGCGCGACCATCGGCTGGGCGCTCGGCTGCCTGATGCAGATACTCGTCATCCTCACGAGCCACCTGTCGCGGTTCCGACCTCGCAATCCGGTTAACGCGGTGCTGTACTACGCGCACGAGGTCCTGCTGCCGGCCCTTGGCTGGCATCTGTCCTGGCACCTGCGCGACATCCTGGGGCTTACCGGCGCCACCGCGCTCGTGGGCGGCTTCATCGCGCTTGTTCTCGCCGCCGCGCTCGCCACGCAGGACTGGCGGTGCAAGGTGTTCGTGGTTACCGCCGTGGGGACCGGCCTCGTGTTCACGGCGTTCACCTCGGCATTCGCCTGGGCCGGGCCAAGCCTGCCGGTCACGATCAGGGTGGAGAACGGCGCCCGGTATTCCACGGTGCCCATCCTGTTGCTCGATGCGGCCCTGATCGTAGCCGTCGACGCTTACGTCCGCCGGTGGCGGCCGCGCCCGAGGGCCGTCGTCGCGGTCGCCGCGCTGGTCGCGGTCCTGGCAGTCGGCTGGACCACGGACTTCCGTTATCCCGTACGTCGCCTGTCCGGACCGCCCTCAGCGTGGGAGCTAACGGCCGGCGCTTGGCTTCGGTACTGCCGGCACACGCCGGCGGGGGCGATCACGGTCGCCTTCCCTGACTGGTGGGGAACAGGCCCGCTCGCCACTACGTTCAGGTGCACGAGCCTCCGCCGCTGACGATAGGACCGCCGTGAACCTGACCAAGGATCTGCCTGCCGACCGACGCGAGCATGTCGAGGCTCGCCTGCACAGGAACCTGATGGCGTGGCTCACGACAGTTCGCCCCGACGGCCAGCCGGACAGCGTGCCAGTCTGGTTCCTGGTGCGCGACGACGAGACGATCCTCGTCTACAGCCAGCCCAAGAAGCTCAAGCTGCGCAACATCAGCGAGAACCCCAAGGTGACCCTGGGCCTCGACGTGACCGATATCGGCCGGGACATTATCCGCATTGACGGCACCGCGCAGCGCGTTGATGACATACCTCCGGCCGACCGGCAGCCCCAGTATGTAGCGAAATACGCCGAGCGAATCGGGGCGATGTTCGGCACGCCTCGCCAGTTCGCCGAGTTGTTCTCGGCAGCTCTGATAATCACGCCGAGCCGACTGCGCACCTAAGCCAGCGTTGCCGCGCTATCGGCCGCCGCGTTGTCCTCGCGATGACTGATCTGGCTTGGTCCGCGCGCGCCTGACCGCTCGTTTTGATGCGGCCAATCGCCGCACACCCTGGTGCCGCCCGGTTCGCTCGGACTGCTGCGATGTGCTGTGCTCGCTCTCGTACTGCTGGATAACTTCGCGAGGCAGCCGGCCGCGTTCGGAGATATCGAAGCCCTGCTGCTCTGCCCAGACCCGTATCTGGCGACTGCGTTCTCGGCTCGCCAGGGTCCGCGCCGGTGAGCCGCGACGCGTCGGCCGGGCCAGGCTTGCGTGCTCGAGAAAGCGCTCGAGCTGCCGGCGAAAGTCGGCGGCATGCCGGGCGTTGAGGTCAATCTCGTACGCGCGGCCATCGATGCTGAACTCGACTGTCTCGTCGGCTGGGCCGCCCGTTAGGTCATCCTCCAGTCGTACATCGACCCGTTGCATTACATTCCCCCGAGGCGCAGATTACTGTGGCTCGCCCAAGCCTGAGATTGTGGGCGGATCTCGGTCATTCCCACATTGCCAACGATCTAATGCTGTCATCGGTGCCCACCTGTCCGCGCAGCCCGGGATAGCCTCGAGATCCATGAGCGAATACGTGGTCAAACCGCTCGGTCCAGACACCTGGGACGCATTCGCGCAGCTCGCCGGGCGGCACAACGGTGTCTGGAATGGCTGCTGGTGCACGTGGTTCCACGCGACCCCGGCCGAAAGAGGGGGTCAGGACCGGACCGCCGAGACCAACCGCACCCTCAAGGAGCAGCTGGTCTACGCCGGCCGAGCTCATGCAGCACTGGTGTTTGCCGGTGACGAGGCGGTGGCCTGGTGCGAGTACGGGTCTCCGGCCGAGCTGCCGAACATCAACCACCGGAAAGAATACGAGGCCAGTCTCGACAGATTGCCTGACTACCGGCTCACCTGCTTCTTCGTAGACAAGAAGCATCGACGGCAGGGGCTGGCAGACGTCGCGCTCCAGGGCGCTCTGGACCTGATCGCGCAGGCTGGCGGCGGGGTGGTGGAGGCGTATCCGCAGGACACCAACGGCCAGAAGGTATCGGCATCATTTCTCTACAACGCGACGCGCAGCCTTTTCGAGCAGGCTGGCTTCAGCTACGTCCGAAGCAAGGGCAAGAACCACTGCGTGATGCGCAAAATGATCCCGTGACGCTGGCCACACATCGGTCTGCCGTCAAAGATCGCTTCAGGCATGCTCACCTCGGTGAGTAAGGGTCTCCAGGTGCACCGGGCAGGCCGCGTTGTAGTGCTTCAAGGTCAGCTTGCCCTGAGAATACGCCCATGAGCAGGTGCAGGAATTGGGCACGTGCTCGGCGGTGATGACCTCGCTAGGCACGCCGCTGCGCCGCTCGGCGCGGCCCGGCTGGTACGGCAGCGGCTGCCCGACGAGGGCCAGCGCGGGCCCCTCGGTCCTGGCTTCCTGGACGGCGCCGCCAGCTAGCGCCAGCCACTCCCGCGGCCTGACGTCAGCTGAAGACCGGGCTGGCACGCCTCGTTTGAGGCGCACCCTGGCTCCGGGGATCTTGTCACTCGCCCGGCTATCCATGTCAGTCAGAATATCTGCCGAGGGCGAAGTCGCGCGAAAGCGCGGATGACCCCTGCCCCTATGCTGGCCCGGTGGAATTTGCCGACGTGATCAGCAAGCGCAAGATGGTACGCGCGTACACGGACGAGCCGCTCGCCCCGGACGTGGTAGAGCGAATTCTCGCTGCGGCAAACAGAGCGCCGTCGGCCGGGTTCAGCCAGGGCTACGCGCTGATGACGCTGCAGGGACCCGAGCAGCTTGGCCCGTTCTGGGACCTGGTGTCGCGTTATCACGGCAACGAGAGCAACGCCGGGCCGTCGTTTGATCCGGTGACCCATGCGCCGCTGGTCGTCGTGCCGCTGTCGTGCAAGGACATCTACCTGGACCGGTACGCACGGCAGGACAAGGGCTGGGCTGATCGGGACGAAGCGCACTGGCCGGTGCCCTACTGGGATATCGATACGGGCTTTACCGCCCTGCTCATGCTGCTCGCCGCGGTCGACGAGGGCCTCGGCGCGCTCTTCTTTGGCATCCCGCCGGGCCTGATCGCCGAGTTCCGGCTGCTGTACGGGATACCCGAGAACTACTTGCCGATCGGGGCAGTCGCGATCGGTCACCCAGATCAGGCTGCCGACAAAGGCGGTTCAGCCAAGGTCATCAAGCGCCGAACTCTGGACGACCTGGTACACCGCGGCCACTGGTAGCGCCGCTCGCTGGGACGGTGGCTATCCGGGCCGGCTCGCTCGGCGCGGCGGTCCTATCGTTGGCCTCATGGATATCGAGCTGGCGGAGTTCGGCCGTACCGGCCATCGCAGCACGCGGGTCATTTTCGGGGGTGCATCTCTGGCAGCGGTGTCCCAGCGCGTCGCGGACGAGACCCTGGATGTGCTGCTGTCCTATGGGGTGAACCATCTCGACGTGGCCTCGTCCTACGGTGAGGCAGAGGCACGCGTTCGGCCATGGCTGCAACGCGAGCCCGGCCGGTTCTTTCTGGCAACCAAGGGAGATGAGCGCACCAGGGAAGGCGCTCGCGACGAACTTCACCGGTCCCTGGACCGGATGGGCGTCGACCACGTCGATCTGTGGCAGCTGCATGCCCTGGCGGACCCGATCGAGTGGGACATCGCGCTCAGCCCTGGCGGCGCCATCGAGGCAGCGGTCGAGGCGCGCGACCAGGGCCTGATCCGCTGGATTGGCGTCACCGGCCACGGTGCGCAGATCGCCGCCACCCACCGGCGCAGTCTCGACCGATTCGACTTCGACTCGGTGCTGCTGCCTTACAACTACGTCACCATGCAGAATTCCTACTACGCCGCCAACTTCGATGCGCTCTACCGCACCTGCCGCGAGCGCGACGTGGCGATCCAGACGATCAAGTCGATCGCCCGGCGCCCGTGGCTGGGACGGCCGCACACCCGGGCGACGTGGTATGAGCCGCTCCAGGAGCAGGACGACATTGACCTGGCGGTCTGGTGGGCACTGAGCCGCCCAGGGGTGTTCCTGGACAGTGTCGGTGACGTCGACCTGCTGCCCAGAGTGCTCAACGCGGCCAGCCGGTTCACCGGGCCGCCGGACGACGCCGCGATGGCCGAGCTGGCGGACCGGTCGGCAGCCGAGCCACTGTTCGTCTGAGCGGCCCGGCCGGGTTGACCGCATGCCGTCTGGTTAGGCTGGCTGCGTGTCCGATCACTACCGCGAACCCGGCTGGTTCACGCGCAATGTCTTCAACCAGTTTGTGGCGTTCCTGACCCGGCAGGGCATTAGCGTGCTCGGCTCGCGGGTCCTGGCGGTAAAGGGCCGGACGAGCGGGCAGTGGCGTACCACCCCGGTGAACCTGCTCACCTACGACGGCCGCCGCTACATCGTCGCGCCTCGCGGCGAGACCCAGTGGGTGCGCAACCTGCGCGCCGTCGGCACCGGCGAACTGCGCCTCGGCAAGCGCGCCGAGGGCTTTCGCGGCCGGGAGCTCGCTGACGACGAGAAGGTGCCGGTGCTGCGCGCCTACCTCAAGAGGTGGAAGGCAGAGGTCGGGATCTTCTTCGAGGGCACCGGGCCAGACTCCAGCGACGACCAGATTCGCGCCATCGCGCCCCGGCACCCGGCATTCGAAGTGCTTGCTGCCGAGTAGGCCGTAGTCGTCAGCGGGCGGTTGTCTCCCGCCGGGTTGAGCCGCCTGCCGCCGCCGGCCCAGGCCGGAAGGTGACCCACATCACGCAACGCACACCGTGCGTGGCCGCGTCCTACTGGCTAGTAACTGCGATCGCCTGGCCGGAGGGCGGCGGCGCACGAAATCCACCCCTATGTTCTGATTCTTGGAGAGTTGCCGTGACCGGGATGCATGTGAACGAGGCCGTCTGCGACGCACTGTTCGCCTCACCGCTGCAGCCCTCTGACATACTGACGGCCGAGATGGTCGCAGATGCGATCGGCAGCACGGTCCGGCGTCTGAGCACCACTGGCTGCACCAGCCGCGTGGCGGAGGAATTCGGGAACCACCCGGAGGAAGCATCCGAGCGGATGCGCTGGATCCGCCAACTGGTCAGCGATCTGTGCGGCTGCCTGTACTTCCCGACCGCCGTGGCAGCGACCACCGCCTCGGCTGCTACCGGCCTGCTGCCGGTCGGCGACGCCGCCTGATCACCTTCGCCGACTACGTCAGCGCGAGCACGGCGTAAGCGGCCAGCCAGTGTTCCACCATGTAATCGTCTCCGATCACATGCGGCAGCGCGGCGTCTAGGTGAGTGCGCGCCGCTGCCAGGGCTGACGCGATCCGGGCGTCGCCGTCAGGCAAGCTCTCCGCGATCCGCCGCCAGCAGTATGCCCGGCTGGCGTTCAGCCCGTGCAGATGCGCGATCTGCCCGTCGCTTGCGTCAGCGACCACCGCAGGAGTAAACAGCGTGGACGGCTCGCCGTCGGCGATCCCCGGCAGGAAGGCGGCCAGCCAGTCGGCGAACTCCGGCTGCGCGAGGAGCCTGCTCATCAGTTCTGCCTCGGTGAGCGCGGGAGACAGGAAGTCGTGCCCGGACGGCTCGTACCCGGCCGGATAATCCATGTCGCCGACGAACCAGCCGAGCGCCTTGGCTTCCATGGCCGCCGCCAGGTCCGGCCGACCCGCCTGCGCCTGCCTGGCTGCGAAAGGCAGCGCTATGGACAGGCCAAATGCGCTGTTGGCGTGCACGCCGTGGCGGATCGGATAGGTGGCCTTGGGCAGCCAGTCCAGGAAGCCCTTTGTCAGCGCGTCGGCGAGCGGGGCAATCGCGGTCAGCCACCGGCGCGCCTGAGCTTCGTCCAGGCTCGCGATCTCGTGCACCAGGGCGAGCGCCCAGGCCCAGCCGTACGGCCGCTCGTACCGGCCATCGGCGCTGGTCACGAAGCTCGCCTCGGCGGCGAGCTTGTCGGCGGTGAACTGGGCGTCCAGCAGGTCTCTGATCTCGCCAGCCGGCACCGAGTTCCCGGCCAGCCGCAGCAGCCGGACAAGCAGCCAGTGCATCTCAACGCAGGAGTGCCAGTCCAGGCTGCCGTAGAACACCGGTGTCCGCTCGCCAGGCCGGGCCGGGAAGTCGCCGGATTCGGTCATCAGGTGCATCAGGAGCGACGGGAACTCCCTGCCGATGTTGGCGCGCGCCACCTCGGCGTAGGCGGCTGCCTGCTCGTCCAGGATGTCCAGGCACTCCGCCGCGGCCGCACCGGCCGGCCCAGCCTGACTGTTACGCACCGGAGCAGCCTACGGCAGGCACGGACAGCGGCTGATGCCTGCGCTGATCTCAGCGCCTGCCCGCTAGGCTTCACTGGTGAAGACTGCCAGCTTCCCCGGCAAGCAGCAGGCGTGGACCCGCAGGCTGCTGCGCTGCGGCTTGGCCGCAGGCCCCGTCTTCGTCGCTACGTTCCTCGTTGAAGGCGCCGTCCGTGACGGCTACAAGCCGTTGCGCCACCCAGTCAGTTCGCTCGCGCTCGGATCACGCGGCTGGATCCAGGCCGGGAACTTCGTTGTGACAGGGACGTTGTTCCTGGCCGGTGCCGCGGGGCTGGCTCGTGCGCGGGATCGAGCGACCAGCAGCCGCGCAGCACCGGCCCTGATCGGCGCGGCGGGTGCCGGGCTTATTGCCGCGGCCGTCTTCACTACCGACCCGGTCAGCGGCTACCCGCCGGGTACGCCCGATGCATTGATTCGGCAGAGCCCGGTCGGCACGGCGCACAACCTGGCGGCCGTGCCGGTGTTCTTCGGCCTGCCGGCTGCGGCACTTGCCTGCAGCTGGCGGTCGTGGCGGGCCGGCGAGCGCGGATTCGGGGCCTACAGCGCGGGCACCGCGATGACGATGCTGGCTACCGTGATACTGGCCGGGGCGGGTTTTGGTCAGGCACCGCGCCTCGTCAAGTTCGGCGGGCTGTTCCAGCGCGCGAGTATCATCACCGGCTTCGCCTGGCTGACGGCCCTGTCCGCACGAGCACTCGGGCAAAGCCGTCGCACCCGACCTTGAAGTCGGGCGCAATGACGATATCCCGCTTCTGGATCTTGCCAGTCGGTTCACTTTGAAGGAGTAGCAATGAGCCAGGTACGCGTCGATCTGAACATCTCCCTCGACGGTTACGCGACTACCACCGACCAGACCCCGGAGGACCCGTTCGGCAAGGACTGGAACCGCCTGGTCGCGGCATACGTCGCGACGCGGACCTTCCGCGAGCGCGTGCTCGGCCAGTCCGGCAAGGGCACCACGGGTCTTGACAACGACTACGCCGCGGCGTACTTCGAAGGCGTCGGCGCAGAGATCATGGGTGCGGGCATGTTCGGACTGCATGCGCACCCCGGTGACCTGGACTGGCAGGGCTGGTGGGGACCGAACCCGCCGTTCGGCGTACCAGTCTTCGTACTCACCCATGAGCAGCGGCCGACACTGGAGATGGAAGGTGGCACCACATTCCACTTCGTCCAGACCTCACCCGAGGAGATCCTCGCCCGCGCGAAGGAGGCCGCGGGCGATCTCGACGTGCGCATCGGCGGCGGTGTCTCGGTGGTGCGGGATTACCTGGCGGCCGGCGTCGTCGACCGACTCCACGTCGGGATCGCACCGATCCTGCTTGGCCGCGGCGAGCGGCTGTGGGAGGACCTCCGCGAGCTGGAGCAGGGCTACAAGGTCACCAGCGAGGTAGCCACCAGCGGAACGATCCACGTGACCTTCACCCGCTGACGGCGACCGCCGATCCTGGTGATTCCCCGGTTAGCTCTTCAGGCCAGCCGAGAGCAGCCGGATCTCTCGTGCGCGCTGCACGGCCGAGGAACGATCCTGAGCCTGGAGCTTGGCGTAGATGTTGCGGATGTGGGTGTTGACCGTGTTCACCGAGACCGACAGCTCGCTGGCGATCTCCGGCCGGGACAGGTTTGTCGGGAGATACCGCAGCACCCGCAGCTCGCTCGGACTGAGTTGCTCGATCCCTGCCGGTGAACGCTCATCGCCCGGCGATATGACTGCTCCGCGCATCACGTCCAGAATGTCGGTGAGCAGCGCTGCGTGAGCCGTTTCATACCGTGGGATGGCCTCGAGCAGCTCGAGCGTACCCGTCATCGCGAACGGCAGCACCAGCCGATCCGGCTCGGCCAGGGCCAGCGCGAACTCGGCGGCCGCGATCGCAGCGCGCTGGTCGCCAAGTTCGCGGTGCGCGACCGCAGCCAGCAGATTCGCCTCAACGACCGTCACGTAGCCGATGACCGGAGCTGTGCCGCTCACCACGTTCTGGGCTGCGGCGAGAGCCGCGGGCGGGTTACCTTCGGCCAGGCAGATAACCGCTCGGGCATTAGCGATCTCGCCGGAGCCCGCCAGCTCCGCATCGAGTGCTGCCAGCGACGCGCGGGCGTCGCTGAGCTGCCCGAGCCGAGCCTGTGTGGATAGCCGCCAGCCCGTCAGCTGACCCGCCAGCGCGTGTGTGCCTTCCAGTTGTGCCTGAAAGTGCTCGGCCGCAGTGAATTCCGCAAGCGCCTCGCGCTGGCGGCGTCGGCCGGACAACAGCATGCCCGTTCCCAGGTGCAGCAACAGCCTGATGACCGGACCTGCGTCTGTCACCAGAGCGCTGGCGGCGCGGCGCAGCCAGCGCTCGGCCTCGTCGAATTCGCCCGCCCAGATAAAAGTGCCTGCGAGGTTCACCAGCGCCGGCGAGATGACCGGCTCCGCGCCCCAGCCATACCGCTCGGCGAGTGCTATCGCTTCCCGGCACCGGCGCCGGGTAGTAGCGAAGGGCTCGATCTTTGCTGCGAAGGCGAGCTCAGCCACGCAGGCGACTTCGAGGTACGGACGTCCGATCTTCCGTGCCAGATCGGCGCCCTCTTGCAGGTGCCGCTCACTGTCCTGGTTCGCGAGTGACCACGCCTCGACGATGCCGAGATTCATGAGCGCCACCGCGCGCAGGTCGCTGTCGAGCGCAATGTCCTCGTCAGACTGCCCGGTTATCGGCGAGGCAAGGAACCTGACCTGCTCGACTACTCCCGCGAGGTGACCGCGCTTCCGCGCCAGGGACAGTCTCAGTGCCGCGGTCGCTACTTCGAGCCGGTGCCGACGATCTGCCGGGGTTGCCGTGATCGAGGCTTCGGCTACGGCCAGGTGGGCGGCGCCCTCGTCCAGGCGTCCCCGGGCAAGGTCGCTGGTTGCGCGCGCGAGGGGGATATCCGGGCCCTCGGTCACGGCACCGGGCGGGAACGCGCGCAACAGGGACTCGATGGTCTGCGCCTGCCCGTCCAGCGTCAGGCCGAAAGAATGGTCTGCTAGCAGTCGCGCCGCAGCAGTCCAGTCACCCGCAGCCTGAGTATGCCGGACGGCGTCAACGATCTCGCCGTGCTCGGCCAGCCACTGCGCGGCGAGCCGATGCAATGCCGGTAGTTCTTCGGGCAGCCTGCGGCGTAGCTCAAGCCGGAGCAAGTCAGCGAAGAGGTGGTGATACCGGAACCACGTTCGGGCCGGGTCGAGCGATACGACGAACGCGTTGGCGTCTTCGAGGTCAAGCAGGATCCGTTCGGAGCCAGGGTGGCCAGTCAGCAGATCTCCCAGCTCGCCGTTGACCCGGTCGAGCAGGGAAGTGCGCAGCAGCAGCTGCTGGACCTCAGTCGGCTGGCACTCCAGCATCTCGGCGAGCAAGTACTCGGCAACCGTGCGGCTGCTGCCCGAGAACTCCGCCACAAAACTTTCCCGGTCCGGGCTGGTTGCTAGTGACATCGCCGCCAGTCGCAGGCCGGCCGCCCAGCCTTCCGTCCGCTGGTGCAACTTCGCGGCCTGAGCTTCCGACAGCGTGATGCCCGACGCATCCAGGAACTCGCTGGTCTCGCGCTGGGTAAAACGCAGATCTGCCGCACGGATCTCGGCCAGCTCGCCGGCGAGGCGTAGCTGGTGGAGCCGGAGCCGAAGATCACGCCGCGTGGCCAGGATCGCGTGCACGTGCTGGGGGAGGT
The DNA here is from genome assembly GCA_035483035.1 of Streptosporangiaceae bacterium. Classification (GTDB taxonomy): domain Bacteria; phylum Actinomycetota; class Actinomycetes; order Streptosporangiales; family Streptosporangiaceae; genus JAJYUU01. The sequence continues at coordinate 17,729 of DATHQE010000351.1, forward strand.
TTTGCAGCAGCAGGGTCAGCTGCGACAGCGCTTCGGGCGAGGTCAGTTCGTGCAGATCATCGATGATCAGGAAGGTCCGATCGCGATGCTCGGCGAGCTCCGAGAGAACTCTCTCGCCGATGCCGGCATCATTAAAGTCAGGTGTCGCCGCCAGCTGCGCGCCCTCGCCGGGCGCGCTCGAGGCCTGCCGGATGGCGCTGAGTACGGCGAGCCAGAACTGCTGGGTGTCCTGCTGATCGCGTCGGACTTGCACGACTGCCAGCCGGTACGACTGGCCAGGACCATCGGCCCAGGCCCGCAGCAGCGAGGTCTTGCCACTGCCTGCGGGGGCGGAGATCACGGTGACCTTCGCTGCCGTCGCGCGATCCAGCGATGCGAGAAGTTCTCCGCGCGGAATCAACTGCGTAGCTGCCTGAGCTAGCTTCGGTGGGTTTGCCCTAAACGCCACTTCTGGACTCGATCCGCGGCGCGCTGGCCCGCCGCCATCCGCCTCTCACCATTTAGTCAGGTTACGTGCTCGGGCCTATCCGTGCCCTCTCCGCGTCAGCGGATTGCGCGCCGGGGGTCACCAGATCCTGGTGATGCGGACTCACCTGCCTGCGCGGGACCGTCAAGGCATGGAAGCGGCAGGGCAAGGAGACAGTCTCGGCGGTGCCGACTGGCTGGAGCAGGCGAAGAGCTATCTGCGGCGAGCGGACCCGGTGCTGGCCAGGCTCATTACTGCCCGGCCAGATTTCGACCCGCGGCAGTGGCTGACTGAGCTGCCACCGATGGACCTATTCGGTGCCCTGCTGTTCCAGATCGTCGGACAGCAGTTGTCGGTCCCGGCAACGCGGCGGATACTCGAGCGCATTGAGGCGCGCTTCGGCGGCCGCCTCCCATCCGCCGCCGACCTGCTGGGCACCGATCCTGCGCGGTTCCGGGACGCGGGGCTGTCCTGGCGGAAGATCAGCACACTTCGCGATCTCGCCGAGCGACTGTCGGACGGGCGGCTTGACGCCGACGCGCTAGCGACGGCCCCCGACGACGAGCTCATTGCGGTACTCACCGAGATCCCCGGCATCGGCCCGTGGACGGCGCAAGGCGCGCTCATCATCGCGCTCGGCCGCGAGGACGTAGTCCTGCCAGGCGATCTTGCCCTGCGCAAGGCTGTCCGGACTGTATACCGTCTCGATCACCTGCCTGCTGAGGACGAGGTTCTTGCCATCGCCGCGAGCTGGCGGCCTTACCGCAGCCTGGCGACTTCCTACCTGTTCTCAGCCGCGTATGACGAAGCTCAGGCACTCGCTGCACCGGCTGGGGAATCACCATGATCCGGTGATGACCTTTCACCTGGCCGTTCGGGAGCGTGGGCAGGACGCGAAGCGCACGGCCGTCAGGGACGTGCCCAAGTTGCGAGGGAGATGCTGTGACGACAACAGCCGGAACGGGCAGCGCCGACGGACTGCCCGATTACGCGCCCATCCCGCCTTCGGCTCTCGGTCCCGCCCTGAACGAGCAGGGATACCACGTCGGTCGGGTCGAGCGGAACCTGTACTGGGTCACCGACGGTGTCTACAACTCAGCGTTCCTGGTCACCCGGGACGGCGTAGTGGTGTTCGACGCACCGCCCAGCATCGGCGGTAACCTGCGGCGGGCTGTCGACGAGATGGCCGCCGCCGAGGGCGTCAGCAATACCGTCACGCATCTGGTTTACTCCCACCACCACGCGGACCACGGCGCGGCCTCGTCGCTATTCGAGAATGTCGTCCGCATTGGGCACGAGGAGACCCGGCGGCTCTTGCTCCGGGACAACGACCCGGCGCGTCCTGTGCCTGACGTGACCTTCGGCGACAGCTACACGCTGGAGGTGGGCGGAGAGCGCGTCGAGCTGGCGTGGCACGGCTCCAACCACACGCCTGACAACATCTACATCCACTTCCCCGGTCATGACGCCCTGATGTTCATCGATGTTGTCAACGCCGGCTGGGTGCCGATCTACAACACCAACCTCAGCGAGGACGTGCAGGGGTACATGCAGGCTCCGGACATCGCTCTGTCGTACCAGTGGTCGCACCTCATTAGCGGGCACCTTGGCAGGCTCGCTACCCGCGACGACGTCACCCTGCACCAGCGGTACATCGCTGACATCGAGGCCAGCTCTAGAGAGGCACTGGCGAGCGTCAACCCGGTCCCGTATTACATGCACTACGGGGAGAACGTGTGGGCTGGCGTGAAGGGACACCTCGATGCCGTCACCGAGCGCGCCGCCGCGCCTGTGATCGCCAAGTACACCGGCGTGCTGGCAGCCGCGGACATCGAGGAGTTCACGATCACGACTACGTTCGCCATCATGCAGTCGCTGCGCCTCGACAAGGGCCCGAGCGGTCCGGTGCACCCCTGAGACCGCTACGACTATGACGGCCCGCGGACCGGGACCGGCGGGTGCCGGTCCCGGCGCCGACTCGGCATTCTGCTTAGGTAGGTGGTGTGGCGGCAGCTGACGGACCCGTGCCCGGCGCGCTGCCCGATGCCATCGCAGTCCGCGGCGCCCGGCATAACAACCTGCGTGACGTGGACGTCGACGTGCCATTGTGGCGCATAGTCGCTGTCGTAGGCGTGTCCGGATCGGGCAAGACATCGCTCGCCATTGGCACTTTGTACGCCGAAGGCATGCAGCGATACCTCTCAGGCCTGAGCACCTACAGCCGCCGCCGGCTGACCCAGGCGCAGCGCCCGGACGTGGACCGGATCGATCACCTTCCGCCTGCGCTTGCCCTGCGGCAGCGGCCGCCCATTCCGGGACCGCGCAGCACTGTCGGAACCATGTCCGAGGTCCTGAACGTCCTGCGGCTGATGATGTCGCGGCTGGGCTCGCACCTGTGCCCGAACGGCCACCGCGTCAGCCCGTCGATCGCGGCGTTTGCTGAGGAGATCATCTGCCCGGTCTGCGGTGCGCATTTTGAGCATCCAAGTGCCGAGTCTTTTGCCTTCAACTCCTACGGCGCGTGCCCAGCCTGCCAGGGCCTGGGCGTGCGCTCTGAGGTCGACGAGGCCACCCTGGTGCCCAACCCGGACAAGACGATCGAGGCGGGAGCGGTGCTGCCGTGGAACTCTGGCGGGCGGCGGCTATCGATGTATGCCGCGGGAGAGCTCGGAGTCCCGCTCGACGTGCCGTACAAGTTGCTCACCGAGTCGGAGCGAGACATCGTGCTGCATGGCGCCCCCGTCCAGCAGCAGGTGACGCTGCATTCGGGCCGGAACGACCGGACCGTACAGCTATCGGTGAACTATGACAATGCTGTCGCCGCGGTAGAACGATCACTACGCAGTGACAACGAGCGCACTCGCCGACTGGTGCAGCGTTTCGTCATCACCCGGATCTGCTCGGTATGTCACGGCACCCGGCTGCGGCCGGAGGCGCTGGCTTCGCAGCTCGGTGGGCGCAACATCGCCGAGATCAGCATGCTCAGCCTGGACGGACTGCGAGAGTTCTCGGCCGGGCTAGCGGCCGGACTGCCAGCCGAACTCAGCCGGGTGACGGCCGGCCTGCTCGCCGAGCTGAGCGGCGCGCTCACGCCGCTGCTCGATGTCGGCCTCAGCTACCTCACCCTCGACCGTGCTGGCGCTTCGCTGTCGACCGGCGAGCGGCAGCGGATCGAGCTCACCTCAACGGTCCGCGCGAGCACTACTGGCATGCTCTACGTGCTCGACGAGCCTTCGGTCGGACTACACCCCAGCAACGTCACCGGGTTGCGCAAGATGATCTCCGCCCTGGCCGGGAACGGCAATTCGGTGATTGTGGTCGAGCACGAGCGGGAGCTGGTCCGCTCTGCCGCTTGGGTTATTGAACTCGGCCCCGCCGCTGGTGCGCAGGGCGGCCACGTGATCGCCGCGGGCACCCCCGGTCAGCTGGAATCCGACCCGCGCTCGATCATCGGGCCCTTCCTGGCCGGCGCGCCCGGCGTTCCCCGCGACCGACCCGAGCGCGCAGCTGAGGACCGGCAGATCTCCATCGAGATTGCGGACCTCTACAACCTGCACGACCTCACCGCTGAGTTTCCGGTGAACCGCCTCACCGCGGTGGCCGGTCCATCTGGGGCGGGCAAGACCGCCCTCGTGCTAGATAGCCTCATCCCCGCCGCCCGAGGGCGCCTGGGCGGCACCGCGGAGCCGAGCCACGTCCGCCGCCTGAACGTGCCGGGCATCCGGCAGGTCGTCCAGATTGACGCCTCGCCAATCGGGCAGAACGCCCGGTCAACGCCGGCGACCTACTGCGGGGCGTTCGATCACATCCGCAGCCTTTTCGCCGCGTCCGCGTACGCCAGGCGGCGGCGCTGGAAGCCGGGCCACTTCTCGTTCAATACTCGCGAGGGCCAGTGCCCGACCTGCCGCGGCCTCGGGCACCTCGACCTCGACGTTCAGTACTTGCCTGACATCACCGTCCAGTGCCCGACCTGTCACGGCGCCCGCTTCAACGACGCTGTCCTCGCGGTGCAGGTCGACGGCCTGACCATCGCCGACGTGCTTGACCTCAGCGTGGACGACGCCGTCGAGCGGTTCGCTGACAGGCCATCAATCGCCGCCACGCTACGGCCCGTCAGTGACGTCGGCCTTGGCTACCTGAAGCTGGGCGAGCCCACCCCGTCGCTATCTGGCGGCGAGTCGCAGCGCCTGAAGATCGCGTCCAGGCTGCGCCGCAGCCAGCAGGGTGCGCTGTACGTGTTCGACGAGCCCACGACGGGCTTGCACCCGCTCGACGTCGCAACGCTGGTGAGCGTGTTCGACCGGCTGCTTGACGCCGGAGCGACGATCATCGTCATCGATCATGACCTCGACCTGCTGGCGGCAGCCGACTACCTCATCGACATGGGCCCGGGCGGCGGACCGGAAGGCGGCCGCGTGCTCGCAGCGGGGACACCCGCCGAGGTCGCGCACGATGCGGGCAGCGTGACCGGGCCGTGGCTAGCCGAGTACTTCAGCTTGGCCGAGGTCAGCCGCTGACGCGATCGAGATCGCGCAGGGCCTGGTCGTCGAGTGTGAGGTCATCTGCGGCCAGGTTCTCCCGCAAGTGAGCGACCGAGCCGGTGCCCGGTATCAGTAGCACATTCGGGGCGAGCTGCAAGAGCCACTGCAGCGCAGCCTGCGCCGGCGTGATGCCCAGCCGGCTAGCTGTCTGATTAACGACGGGACTGGTCAGCACGGGGTTGTCCTGGCCGCGGGGCCAACCGAGCGGGCAGAACGGCACGAACGCGATGCCCCGGCTAAGGCACGCATCGAGAAGCGGCGTCGCAGCACGGTCGGCCACGTGAAACAGGTTCTGCACGCAGACGATCTCGGTACCCGCGACGGCATGCTGCAGCTGCTCCAGGCTGATATTGCTCAGGCCTATCCCGGCGATCAGACCCTCATCGCGGGCGGCCACCATCGCAGCCAGCTGGTCGTCGAAGCGCGCATCCACCCGGCCGTCGCCGATCAGGCGCAGGTTGACCGCGGCGAGCTGGGCGACTCCCAAGCTGCGGAGATTATCCTCGATGCCCGCGCGGAGATAGTCAGTGCCGTTGTCGTCTCGTCCGGCCGCGACCTTGCTGACGATCGCGAGACCCTCTGGATAGGGGTACAACGCGTCGCGGATTAGCGCGTTCACGGTGCCGGGACCGTAGTACTGGGCGGTGTCGATGTGATCGACGCCGGCGGCCACTGCGGCCCGGAGTACGGCGATGGCCGACTCACGGTCCGGCGGCGTCCCGGCCGCGAACTGACCCGCAAGCTGCATCGCGCCGTACCCAGATCGCCGCACCTCCATCCGCCCAAGCGCGAAGACAGACGTCATTTCTGCTCCCATGGACAGCTCAGCGGTGCGTAGCGGATCTGACCCCTGCCACGTTAGTAGGAAGGCTGCCACATGGCGTCTAGCACGGCCTGTACCGTGTTGCCGATCTTCTTGCCGGCGACGCCGTCCGCGGTTGCCGCCTTCGCTACGGCAATCGCGGACGTCGCCGACGACGCCCGCAGGTTCTCTACCGCGGGCAGCAACGCGGCACCGGGATCACTGACGTCGACCTGGCCAGCGACGGCCGCTGCGGCCGCATGCAGCATCCCGTCGGTGACCTTCGCTGCGCCGGAGACGATCGTGCCGAGGCCGAGCCCCGGATAGACCAGGGCGTTGTTGGCCTGGCCGAACTGGTAGGTCACGCCGTCGTACTCGAGCGGCCCGATGGGCAGACCGGTAGCGATAAGTGCCCGCCCCTGGGACCAGGTAATGATGTCGGCAGGCATGGCCTCGATCTTGGAGGTCGGATTGGACAGCGGGAAGATGACCGGCCGGCCGGCGCCGGAGCTCATGGCCTCGACGACGTCCTTGGTGAAGGCGCCGTGCGCTGTTGACGTGCCGATCAAGATGGTCGGCTTCATGTTCTCGACCACTGTCTGCAGGCCGATGATGCCCGAGTCCGCGTGCGCCTCCTGGAGCGCGGCCATCTCCGGCCAGCGCACCGACGCCGCCGGGTCTATCTGAACCGGCGACTTCGCCCAGCCCGCGACCTCGGCAGCGGAGCGCACGTAGGGACGCTGGTAGTCCAGCATGCCGTCGAGCATGTCGTCGGTAAGCAGGCCGGGCAGGTCGACGATCCAGATCTGCCTGATTGCCTGGCTCGAGTCCAGCCCGTCGCGAACCATCTGGTCGCGGATCTGGTCGGCGATGCCGATGCCCGCCGTACCACCGCCGAAGACGACAACTCGCTGGTCCCGCCACCGGGTGCCGGTGACCTTCAGCGCGCTGAACAGCCCGGCCATGGCGATCACGCCCGTCCCTTGCATGTCGTCGTTGAAGATCCGGTACTTGTCCCGGTAAGTGAGCAGGATTCGCCGCGCGTTGTCCGCGCCGAAGTCCTCGAAGTGCAGCAACGCGTTCGGGAAGCGCGCAGACGCCGTCTGCAGGTACTTCTTAATGAACGCGTCGTAGTCGGTGCCCCGGACGCGTGCGTGCCGGTTGCCCAGGTATAGCGGGTCGTTCAGCAGCACCTCATTGTTGGTGCCGACATCGAGCGACACCGGGAACACCCGGCGCGGGTCGATGCCCGCCGCGGCGGTGTAGACGGCCAGCTTGCCGACGGCGATCATGCTGCCGGCTACGCCCCAGTCGCCAATGCCGAGGATCTCCTCGGCGTCACTGCAGACGATGAGATCGACGTCATCAGGCCCGAGGCCCAGGCTGGCGAACGCCTTGTCCATGTCGTCTGGCCTGTCGATCGACAGGTAGAGGCCGCGGGGCCGGCGGTACTCGTGCGAGTAGCGCTCGATCGCGTCGCCGATGACCGGGTCGTACACCACTGGCAGAAGCTCGGCTAGGTGGTCGGCGAGGACCCGGTAATACAGCACCTCGTTCCGGTCGTGCAGTTGTTCCATGTACACGTTCTTCGCCAGGTCGTCGCCCTGCCGGAGCATCTGCTGATAGGCGCGCTGGGCCTGCTGATCGAGCGTCAGTACGGCGGAAGGCAAGCGTCCGGTAAGCCCGAGAGCATCACGTTCTGATTCGGTAAAGGCCGTTCCCTTATCCCTGATCGGGTCTTCGAGTACGTCCGGAATAGCCGGAGCAGGCGCAGCGCTCATGATCTTGATCCCCCAGGGTCGCTGTGAGACGGCCTTGAGCTGGCTTATCCGTGCTGCCTTAGGCCGCCGACTCAGACAGTCCAGATGGTGCCCATCCCTGCCAGGAATAAAGCGCTGGACTGGTCTTAAGCCTGGTGAGCAGCCAGGCCGAGGACGCCGCCCGGCGTGGCGAGCACCTGACAGCGGACGGGGCTCAGTTCGCCCATGGGGGTGCGATCCGACTGCCGTCGGCCATGACCGCTTCCAGGCCAGGTGTGGTGGTCACCCAGGCTGTGGCATCGGATGTCCCGCCGTCCACGCGCAGTTCGCTGTCCGCCGGGACGAAGAGAACATCACCCGCGACGAGATCGGTGGCTGTGCCATCGAGGGTGATGGTGAGGTCCCCGTCGAGCACGAGCAGCACCTCTTCGCGGGTTGGTCGGTGCGCAGCTCCGGTCAGGCCGGCGGGCACTCTCAACTGCCAGGCGCACAGCTGAGTGCTACCGCGGGACGGCGCAACGAACGAGCTGAACGTGCTGCCATGCACCTGGTGCACGGCAATCTCGGCAGGGTGGATGACGGGCACGGATCCTCCAGGAGGTCAAGTCGGCTGACTATATGGTCAGCTAGCTTGACCTGTCTGTCAAACTTGGGTCATGGCTGATGACCGTGGTGTAGCCGTCGCGATGCTCGTTCTTGGCGCCGCAGCACACGTTGTTGACGGAATCCAGCGCGGGCTGGCAGAGCGCGGCTTTCCAGATGTGCGGCCTGCGCACGGCTTCGCTTTCGTGCGGATCAGCGCGGGCGACGCCGCCATGGTGGACGTCGCCGGCTATCTCGGCGTAACCAAGCAGGCGGCCAGCCAGCTCGTCGAGCAGCTCGTGCAGCGCGGATACGTCACGCGGGAAGCCGATCCCGCCGATGCCCGGTCCCGGCTGCTGAAACTCACCGACCGCGGCTGGGCATGCACTCGAGCGGCCGAGCAGGCCGCCGCCGACACGATCGAAACATGGCGTCAACAGCTCGGCGACGCTGACATGGAAGCCCTGCACTCGGCCCTTGCGGCCGTCGTGCCACCGGGTCGGCTTCGCCCTGCATGGTGAGGAGTCGCAGCTGCGATGGCCGAGTCTGCTGGCTACTTGCGGTGCAGGCTGTGCACCTCGAACGCCAGCAGGATGTCGGAGAAGCCCCGGAACAGCGCGAAGAACCCCACCCAGAGCAGCAGGAGCAGCGCCTGCGCGGGAACCTCCTGCTGGGAGACCCAGAAGCCGAGCAGGATCTCCAGCACGCCCGCAACCATGCCCAGCCACCAGGCGGGGTTGATCTCCCGCGAGGAGATCGAGGTGACCAGGTCGAGGCTGCCGCGGAAGATAAGCAGCAGCCCGAAGATCGTGGCCAGCGCCCAGAACGCGCCGAACGGGCTTGCGAACGACCAGCACGCCCCGAACAGGAACAGGATCGCCATCAGCACGTGCGCCCAGCGCCACCGCGATCTGATCGAGGCGATGAGGAGCTCGCTGACCCAGCCGCCCAGGAAGACCACGCCCATGAGCACGCCAACGGCGGCTACCGAGGCGAGCCGGAATCTCAAGACGATGAGCGAGATGACCAGCCACCCGATCCCGGTGACGAGGAACATCCACCACGGCCCGGCCATCTGGTCCAGCACTGTCTCGACCCTGCCGCGGGGGCCAGGTCCGACCAGCGACTGCATGTTCATCTCCGTATCCCTTCTCACGTCCGCCTCTACCGTGCCATCAGGCTCAGGAAATGGCTAGGGCATCCTGGCACGAGATTGCACCCACGCCTTGTCCCGCGCGCACAGGACGCCAGGTATTGCCCAAGACTGGTTAGTCGGTACGTCGGGCTCGCAGCGCATCGGCCATTCTGGTCAATGAGATCCGGGAATTGACGCCGAGCTTGTCAAAGATGTGGCGCAGGTGGGTGTTCACGGTGTGCGGCGAAATGAACATCGTCTCGGCAATCTCGCGATTGGTCTTGCCCTCTGAGGCAAGTTGGGCGACGGCCGCTTCCGCGCTGGTCAGAGCTTCCCAGCCGGTGGCGGGGCGCTCCGAAACGACGATCCGCCGCCGGACACCGAGCTGTCTCAGCCGCCCGCGGACCCGCGCTGCGTCCCAGCTGGCACCGACGTGTACGTCAATCACGAGGGCCCGATCAAGCGCGGCGATACCGTAGTCGGTGGCGCCCTCGGACGCCTGCAAGCGGCCGAGATCCTCGAGCGCCGATGCCGTCGCCAGCGGGCGTTGTCCGGTCTCAAAGAGCGAGGCCGCGGTCTCCAGATCGCAGGCGGAACGCCGCCACAGGCCCCTGGCGTGCGCAGCGGCTGCCTTGAAAGAGACGACGCTGGGATTGAGCTCACAGCGGTGCTCTGCCTGCTCGATCGTGTGCTCAGCGAGCTCTCGGTCGCCAACAGCGGCCGCGATCCGGACGAGCTGGGGATCGTCGGCTACCTCCAAGGGGAACAGGGGGAACAGCTTCAACCGACGGTCAGGCCCGGCGCTGCAGAGCCAGTCGTGTGCCTCATCAGCTTTACCCAAAGACATCGCGTGCAGGGCCAGATACCAGGCGGCGTGGGACTGAACGCTCGGGGCGCTTGTCTGCAACATGACCTTTGCGATCTCGGCCACCTCTGCCATACCGGGCTCGTCGCCGGTATGAATCTTCAGCTTGCCCAGACCAACGACGGAGGGAGCGTCGAGCACGCCGACAACCAAGCGCGCCTCCTCCCGGCTGTACCGTCCGTCGAGCGCGACTGCGGCTTCGCCGAGCTGACCCATCTGGAGCATTTGACGCCCGCGTGAGGCCTCGAATACGCGCAGCGCCCAGTTCTGCCGGTCTCTTTGAGCGGTCGCAATCCCTTCTTCTATCGCCTGAAGGGCATCCTCGTATCGGTCCACAGCGGCCAGCAGCCAGGCTCGAAAGTTATGCGCTAGCCGCTGCCGGGCGTCTTCCTGGCCGTCGAGTCCTCGCCGCTCGGCCGCCTGGAGAAGGTCAAGGCCACGGTCGAAGTCAGAGAGCTGGTAATGCACGGCCGATTCGGGGAGCTCAAAGGCGAACCAGCAGGCGTGATTACGGCTCGAATACACGGCCTCTCGCGCTGTGCTCTCGATGGCCAGCGCCTCTTCGGTGCGACCGGCGACCACCAAATTGTGAAACAGCGACGCCCAGAGCCAGGCTCGCAGATCGGCCGTCAGACCTGGCAGCGCCAACGCCGCGCGAGCATTGTCAGCGCGCAGGTCAGGAGAGATGTCGAACATGCTGGCGACACTGAAGCGGACTCGTGCCTCTTCGTCGGCTGGGAGCGCGTGCCGGAGTTCGGTATCAGCGAACCGCCTGCCTTCCTCTCCGAGGCCGGCGGCGAACAACGAGATAGCACGTCTGGCAACCAGAGGTCCCCGAAGCGGATGCCGAACTGGCGCCAGGTCCAATGCCCGGCCCGCAAGCTTGGCAGCGGTTCCAGGGTCCGTCGTCCCTAGGGCGTCAGCGGCTTGAAGCAAAGTGGCGATCGCTGTTTCGTCGCCGGGCTCGGCGCTGTCAGCGAGGTGCTCTGCCACCTCGATAGGGAGCGCGCCTCGGGCCAGCAGGACGTCGGCCGCTTTCCGGTCGAGGGCCCGGCGAACCGGGCCAGGACAGCTCGCGCGGACCGCTTCGCGAATCAAGTCGTGACCGAATGCCAACTGGTCGTCGCTCTCGATGAAGATGTCGGCGTGGACAAGTTCCCTGATCGGATCGAGCAGGTCGGCGATCGGCATACCGGTCATCTCGGCTACGTCATGGACGGAGAAACGCCTGCCCAGGGCAGAGGCGAGAGTGGCCAAGCGGTCCGCGGTCGGGGACATGCGCAGGAGGCGCCCACGCATGTTGTCGCTCACGCGCCGCGGAAGACGGTCTTCGAGCAGCCTCGCTCTGCCGGAGTCGACCATCACGATGTGCTCGTCCTGGAGGCCCCGGAAGAACTCCATGAGCAGGAACGGGTTTCCTCTGACTTGCTCGGCCTTGTGCAGAAGCTCCTGGTCGGGCTGCGCACCTAGAACGTCCAAGGCAATCTCTGCGACAGCCTCACGTCGAAGCGGGCCGAGGCGGATCATCTCGGCCCCCGCATCTTCCAGCTGGTTCTTGGCGCTTTGCACCGGTGGCAGGCCCTGGTTCGGCCGGAACGCCATCACCCAGCCGACGGGAAGTGACGCGAGTCGCTGCGGAAGCTGC
>DATHQE010000352.1:0-2123 GCA_035483035.1 Streptosporangiaceae bacterium
GTTCAGTGACCGGCCGAGTCGCCCTACCTCAGTCCGCGGATCCCGCTCCGGTACCCGCCTGCTCAGGTCTCCGGCGGCGATGGCCCCTGCCGTCTGCTCGATATCCGTCAGCGGCCGCAAGCTCCGCCGCACGACAGCGAAGCCGATCACCAGCAGGCCGACCAGCAGAATGACGCTAACGAAGAAGTCGATAGTGGCGAGCTGGCCGATAGTCGTGTAGACGCTACTGACCGGGACAGCGAGCGCGACCGTGCCAGACACCGTACCCGTCGGCGTGTTGAACTGGGCCGATTGCAGCAGCACGCGCCAACGCCCGCCGCCCTGCTGCGCGTGGACCGTAATGAAGCTGCCGCTGTGGGCCGCGAGCCAGCTGGAGCTGGTCGGCAGCTCGGGCCCAGCCATTGGCCGTGTTGGGGTGAATCCGTTCGATCCGAAGCCGCCCGACCCGAAAGCTCCTGCCGTCGGCTGAACGATCTGGTGGATCTTGCCAGCTGCGATCCAGTCCAGGGCCACTCCTTCTCCTGGCTGGCTGCCCTGACTCCCGAGGGCGAGATAGTGGCCGACCGCAACGGTAGCCGTGTTGGCGTTCGCTGAGAGCTGCGTGTCGAACGGACCGAGCAGGTCGTTCCGCAAGATGCCGATGCCCGCCACGCTAATGACGAGGAGGGCTACGGCCACCAGCGCCAGCAGCGCGGTGATCAGCTTGACGCGCAGCGGCGTCCGCTTTGGCAAGTCCCTGACGGACCGCCAGTAACCTCCGCTACGACCTGCCTGGACCATAGAAATCAGTGCACCTAGGAGTGCGGAAGCCTGAGCACGTAGCCGACGCCGCGCAGCGTGTGCAGCAGGTGCGGCTCGGTGGTGTCGACTTTCCGCCGCAGCACGGAGACGTAGCTTTCGACGATGCCCGTGTCGCCGCGGAAGTCGTAGTCCCAGACGTGGTCGAGGATCTGCATCTTGGATAGCACCCGGTTAGCGTTCCCCATGAAGTACCGGAGCAGCTTGAACTCGGTGGGGGAGAGCTGGATCTGGTGGCCGTCGCGCCAGACCTCGTGGCTGTCCTCGTCGAGCTCCAGGTCTGCGAATTTCAGGCGTGGCGGCGGCTCGCTGCCGTCGCCTCTGGTCCTGCGCAGGACCGCCCGGATCCGCGCGATGACCTCCTCGAGGCTGAACGGCTTGGTCACGTAGTCGTCGCCGCCCAAGGTCAGACCGCGAATCTTGTCCTCGGTGGAGTCCCGCGCCGTAAGGAATACCACGGGAATCTGCGCGCCCCCGCCACGGAGGCGGCGCACGACGTCAAACCCGTCCATATCGGGCAGCATGACGTCGAGCACGATCAGATCAGGCCGGTGCCGCTGGGCGGCCTGCACGGCCTCGTTCCCGGCTGCGGCGGTGACCACTTCGAAGCCGGAGTAACGCAGGCTGGCGGCCAGCAGCTCCAGAATGTTGGGCTCGTCTTCCACGACGAGCAGCCTGGCGTCAGGCTGCCGACTTCCGTTGGGCTGGCTGTTCATGTGACCATTGTCCGCCCGTCTCCTGAAGGTTGGCTGAGCGCATGCTGAGGCTGGCCTGCGCAGCTGGGCGAGGCTCTCGGCCCGGCAGCCTGCTGCTGACCGCCGGCGCTGACGCTGCCCAGCCTTCGCTGATCCCACGCGCAGTTCGTTATGCGGCTTTTGCGGCTAAAGCGCGCAGCATTTGACGCCGCGATGTCGCCTTCGCCGTTACGCCGAAAGATTCGACACAGCCGGCGGTGCCGAATCTTTCGGCGAAACCGTGAGCCGGCGTCAGGCGCCGTTCTTCGAGCCAGTAATGAGCGATGCTGGTACCGGCTGGCCGTTCTGGAGGTCGGTGAACAGTTGCTTCGCCTGGCCGCTGTTCCACAGGACCGCATCTCCGACCGACGTCGGGTAGTTCGCGCTGGCAATCGGGACGGTGGTCGTCAGCGGGCTCCGGAGCGCTCTCGCCGCCTCGGTCAGCTGGTAGAGGCTAGTGCCCTGGTCCACGGTCAGGTCGCTTGCCGCACCGCTCGCCGCCGGCAGTACCGCGAACGGGTTCAGGATCACGCCGGGGCTCATCATCTTGGTCAGCAGGGCCTTCAGGAAGATGCGCTGGTCCTGCTCGCG
>DATHQE010000353.1:0-12609 GCA_035483035.1 Streptosporangiaceae bacterium
ATGCCCGCGCGGATCCGAGCGACCCGGTCCAGATGGCCGACGCTGTACTGCGGTAGCCCGCCACCCCACCGGCTGACCCGGACGTCGACCGGATCACCGCGAACGCCGGTCGCATCAGCAAGGTCCGCGGCAGCGAGGCCGGCGAGTTCGGGGTCATCGCGCTGGAGCACCGCGTCCTCGCCCAGCCGGCCGACCGAGCACCTGACGATGTGCAGCCCCGGATCGCCACGTCGCAGATGCGGCCACTTCACTGAGCTGAAGGTAACCGCCTTCACCGCCTTGCCATCCACGGCCGGTACCAGGAATCCGCTACGCGTCAGTGGCACGTCGAACGCGGTCTCCGGGTACGCCAGCGTGATGATCGCCATGCTGGCGTACCGGATCTCGGCCAGCGCGGCCGCGGCCGCGCCTGCCACGCCGGCGAGCAGCCGGCTCGCTGGTCGGCCGGGCACGGCGATGATCACGGCGTCGGCGTCGAGCTGCTCCGGCGCGTGGGCTGAGCCCACGGTCAGCCGCCAGCCAGTGCTGGTCCTGGCAAGCTCCCGCACCATCGCGCTGGTCCGGACGACTGCCCCGGAGGCATCCGCCAGCGCGGTCGGCAGCGTGCCGAGGCCGCCGGTCAGCGTGGTGAAGACAGGGGGCGGCGCGGAGCCGCCAGGCGCAGACTCGGCAAGCGGCGCAGACTCGGCAAGCGGCGCGGGCGGCAAGATGGACGCCGCTGCCTGAGTCAGCGACCGGCGACCGCGCGCGGCGTGTGCCAGCGCGGGCAGGGTCGCTTCGAAGGAGAGGTCCTCGCAGCGCCCGGCATAGACGCCGCCGAGCAGCGGCTCGACCAGCCGGTCGACAACCTCATGGCCGAACCGCGCGCCGACCCGGCTGGTCACTGACTCGTCGCCGCCGCTCGCGGAATCCGGCAGGCTGAGATCCTGCCGCGCCCGCGTCAGCCCGCCGCCGGACAGGATGCCGGTGGCCCCCAGCTCATCAAAATCCGCGGGCACGCCCATGAACTGCCGCCGCGGCAGCGCCCTGACCTGGCCGCGCGTCCAGATTCCGGCCGCGGTCGTGCCGGGCGTCTCAAGCTCGCCGGCCAGGCCGAGCTCGCCAATCAGGCCGACGCCTTCCGGGCGGCGGGCGAGCAGCGCCTCGGCACCGGCGTCGACGGCTACGCCGCCGACCTCAGATACCGATAGCTTCCCGCCAAGCCGGGGAGATCCCTCCAGTACCGTCACCGCCAGGCCGGCGTCTTTGAGCAGGAACGCAGCCGTCAGACCCGCCACTCCGCCGCCAATCACGGCCACCGTCCGCCGGTCAGCCCGGCCCTTCGATGTCACGGCCGGTCCGCAGTGACGCCGGAGCCAGTGCCGGAGCCGGAGCCGGACCAGTCGAACTCGGCGCCGATCCGCGCGAGCACCTCGCGGGTGCTGTCGTCGCACAAGGCGCCGCGCACTCCAGCCGCGAAGCACGTGGCCGGGGAGACGCCGAGTTCGAGCGCCGCGGCATAGTCCGCGCTCAGGTCGGTGCCGAACATCGCCGGATCGTCGGTCGACACCGAACAGGAGACGCCAGCCGACACGAGTGCGGGCAGCGGATGCTCGGCGAGCGACGCGACAGCCCTGGTGCGCACATTCGAGATCGGGCAGACATCGAGGACCGTGCCGCGGTCGGCTAGCTCGCGGACCAGGCCGGGATCTTCGATAGCCCGAATCCCGTGCCGCAGGCGATCGGCGTGCAGCACGTCAAGCGCGCCGCGAATCGACTCCGGGCCCGCGACTTCGCCCGCGTGTGGTACTGAGCCGAGACCGCCCGACCTGGCGATGTCAAAAGCGCGCGCGTAAGGCTCCGGCGCGTACTCAGCTTCGCTGCCGCCGAGCCCGAGCCCCGCAACCCCCCGGCCGGCGTACTTGACCGCGTACATCGCCGTCTGCTCCGCGACGCCAAGCGGCATGCCCCTGGTGACATCGGGTGTCAGCCGCACGTGCACGCCGTGCAATTCCCTGGCTTCGGCCGCGCCGTCGCAGTAGCCGGTGAAGACCTCATCCCAGGCAGCGCCCCTGGCCGCTGGTTCTGACGGCGAGAAGATCCCCTCGATGTAGACGGCGCCGTGACTGGCCGCCTCGGCTGCATAGTCGACGACGACCTGATGGAAATCCGCCGCCGTCCGCAGCGCGCTCGTCGTCAGCATCCACACCTTGATGAAGTCGGCGAAGTCCGTGAACTCGTACAGCCCGGCTAGCCCCTCGACCGTGTCGGCCGGCAGCGCCACGTCGTTGCGCCGAGCTATCTGCAGCAACGTGGCGGCCCGCACTGTCCCTTCCAGGTGCACGTGCAACTCGATCTTCGGAAAAGTCACGGCACCGATTATCCCGGCTGCCGGAACCGGGCCGTCGGCCGGCGCGTCCGAGGTGCATGACACACGCAGTCCTCGCACGGCGAGGGGCGCTTAGCGGCGCCATCCTGATCGCAGGCTGCCTGCTGCTCGCGGCGTGCAGCAACGGCGGCAGCAGCTCCGCGTCGTCGGCATCCGAGCCCGGCGCACAAGGCGGGCTGGCGGCGCCAGCCGGAATCGCCAGCGGCGCGGCCAGCAACGGCGCAGCAACCGCCTCCGGTTCTCGCACCGCCGGCCGCACCACGCTGACCGCCGGCCTGGCTCCCACCAGCGAGAGCATCATCTATACGGCAAGCATGACGCTGCGGTCCGCCAATGTGGCCGCCGCCGCCAGGCAGATCGCCAGCATCGTCGTGGCAGCCGGCGGCTACACCGCGGACGAGCATGTTGTCTCCGGGACGCCGGGCAAGACCGGCGAGATGATCAGCATCACGCTGAAGATCCCCGTTCCCGCCTACCAGAGCGTGCTCGCGCGGCTGTCCTCGCCGTCCCTCGGCAAGCAGCTCGCCATGCAGCAGCAGGCGACGGACGTCACCCAGGAGGTGGCCAACGTCAACAGCCTCGTCACCTCGGAGCAGGACGCGATCACCGCGCTGCAGGGGCTGCTGAAGCAAGCGGCGTCGGTGACCGGCCTGCTCCAGGTACAGCAGCAGATCAGCGCGGACGAGTCCACGCTGAACTCGCTGCTCGCGCAGCAGAGCGCGCTGAACCACCAGACCAGCTACGCGACAGTGACCATGACGTTGCAGAGTCCGGCGGTCAAGGTCAGCCACAAGCACGCGACGACCCGCCGCGGGTTCGGGGCGGGCCTGGCGGCCGGCTGGCGCGCGCTGAAGCATGCGGCCGCGGCTGCGGCGACGGCGCTCGGGGCGGCGCTGCCGTTCCTGGTCGTGATCGCGGTGCTGGGCGGCATCGGGTACGCCGGCCGTCGGCGCTTCATGCGCCGCAGGGCCGGGCCGACGCCAACGGAATGACGACGGCGGAATGAGAGCGGCGGTCAGGCCGACCGGGCAGATGCAGTGTGCACGAACTCGGTCAGCCTGACCAGCACGTCGGGGTCAGTCTCAGGCAGGACACCGTGCCCGAGGTTGAAGATGTGACCTTCGGCGGTCCGGCCGCGTTCGAGCACCAGGCCCGCGCGCTGTTCGATCACGGGCCAGGGCGCCAGCAGGATGGCCGGGTCGAGGTTCCCCTGCAGCGCCTTGCCGGGCTCGACCCGGCTGACCGCCTCGTCGAGTGGCACTCGCCAGTCCACGCCCACCACGTCGGCGCCTGCCTCGCCCATGACACCGAGCAGTTCCCCGGTGTTCACGCCGAAGTGAATCCGCGGCACCCTAGTCGGCTCGAGCGCATCGAAGATCTGCTTGCTGTACGGGAGCACGCTGGCGCGGTAGTCGTCCAGGCTGAGCGACCCGGCCCAGGAGTCGAACAGCTGGACGGCGCTCGCCCCGGCCTCGATCTGCACCTGCAGGAAGCTCGTGGTGATGTCCGCGAGCCTGCTCATAAGATCGGCCCACAGCTCCGGCTGGCCGTACATCATGGCCTTGGTCAGCTCGAAGTTCTTCGAAGGGCCGCCGTCGACCAGGTAGCTCGCCAAGGTGAACGGGCCGCCGGCGAAACCGATCAGCGGCTTGTCGCCGAGCTCTTTGACCAGGTTCGTGACGGCCTTGGTGACGTATTGGACATCGTCTGGCGACAGCCGTCTCAGCTTCTTCACCTCGGCCGCGGACCTGATCGGATGATCCACGACAGGGCCGACGCCCGGCTTGATGTCGATGCCGACGCCGATCGCCCGCAATGGGACCACGATGTCGCTGAACAGGATCGCTGCGTCCACGTCGTACCGGCGGACGGGCTGGAGGGTGATCTCCGTGATCAAGTCCGGCGCTGACAAGGCATCCAGCATTTTCTTCCCGGTCCGAAGCGCCCGGTACTCAGGGAGCGCCCTGCCCGCCTGGCGCATGTACCAGACCGGGGTGTATGGGACTTCCTGGCGGCGGCAAGCCAGCAGGAACGGGGATTCTTGGACTGTCGATGTCACCCCTGGATGATCCCACACCTACCGATTCGGCCTCAGCCGAGCGGCCGCCACCGCGGCGGCTGCATCCCTGGCAAAAGCCCATGACACGCCGCCGCAGGTCCGGGGCTTGCGGCCGGTGACGTGCCAGCATCAATGCTGGGCCGCATGGCAAGGAGACATCGATGAGCGAGATCACCCGGCGCTGTCCTGACTGCGGCCGGGATCGTGTCTTTGCGCAGCACCACGACAACTCCGGGTGGTGTCCGGATACCGTGGGCGGAGAATGTCCTGAGTGGTACTGCCTCGTCTGCGGCGCGACCCTGGTGACCGGCGAGATCCCGATCCTGGTCCGGCCGACGGCATCGGCCGGCCGCCGCGACCGCGTGGCCTGACGGTTCCTGGCCCGTGGCGCACGCGCAGACGCTGAGACCCGCGGGGCAGCCCGTGACAAGCCAGCCAGGCAATGAGGAGTTCCAGCGCTCGGTCGCCGAGGTTGAGTCGGGGCTGGCCGTGCAGCGCCAGCTCAGGCCCGAGCTGACCTTCGAGGCAGAGCCGCCGCCGCGACGGCTGGCGCCGCATGCGTACGCCGTCGCCGCCACCGTGGTGGCCGATGGTGACACGGAGATCGGCTCGGGCAAGTTTGTGCTGCTATTTGACTCAGCTGAGCAGACTGGCTGGGATGGGAAGCATCGCATCATTGGCTATGTCCGGACTGAGCTTGAGCCTGAGATGACAGCCGATCCGCTGATCAACGAGGTCGGCTGGAGCTGGCTTACCGAGGCCCTGGACGCCCGCACCACGGGATACGAGATGATCAGCGGCACCGTGACGAGCGTCGTGACCCAGGGGTTCGGCGGCAAGCAGGACGAGCCGATCTCGACCGGCTTCGAACTGCGTGCATCCTGGTCGCCGGTGCTGTCCGACGACGGATCGGCTGCGCTAGACGGGCACGTCGCCGCGTGGTGCGACCTCATCTGCGCGGCCGCGGGGCTGCCGCCGCTCGCGCCCGGAGTCGCCGCCTTGCGGCCGCCGCGCCGCAGGCCGCGACCATGACTGATCAGGACCGCGCAGCTGGGCAGGACCGCACAGCCGACCAGGACCGCGCAGCCGACCAGGACCGCGCAGCCGACCAGGCGGGCGCACCTGACGACGCAGCGGACGCAGTCAGCGAGCGGCAGGTCCAGCCGCTGCTGGAACCGCGCGATGGCATGCCGCCGCTCGTCGCAAGCGCGGCCGACCTGGCAGCGGCGACCGCGGCGCTCGGCGCGGGTTCCGGGCCGGTCGCGGTCGACGCGGAACGGGCGTCCGGCTTCCGTTACGGCCACCGCGCCTTCCTGGTGCAGCTCCGGCGGCACGGCGCGGGGACGGTGCTCATCGATCCGGTGGCGTGCCCCGACTTGTCGGCCCTGGATGCCGCGCTGGCCGACACCGAGGCCGTGCTGCACGCGGCTTCGCAGGATCTGCCGTGCCTGGCCGAGCTCGGCTACCGGCCGCGCCGGCTATTCGACACCGAGGTGGCGGGCCGGCTGCTCGGCTGCCCACGAGTCGGGCTAGCCACGATGGTCGAGTCGATGCTGGGCCTCGGGCTGGAGAAGACCCATTCTGCCGCGGACTGGTCTACCAGACCGCTGCCGGAGGAGTGGCTACGCTACGCAGCGCTGGATGTCGAGGTCCTCGTCGAGCTGCGCGACGTGCTGGCCCAGCAGCTGACGGAGCAAGGCAAGATCGAGTGGGCACGGCAGGAGTTCGCGGCCGAGCTGGCGTTCGCCGAGCAGCCGCAGCCGCCGCGCGCTGACCCGTGGCGACGGACGTCCGGAATCCACCGTGTCCGCACGCGCCGCGGGCTCGCCATCGTCCGCGAGCTATGGCTCGAGCGCGACAAGATCGCCCGGCGGCGTGACCTATCGCCAACCAAAGTGCTCGTCGATGCTGCGATCGTCGAGGCCGCCAGGGTGATGCCAACCGGGCCGGAGGAGCTCACCGCCATTGGCGGGTTCTCCTCGCGAAGCTCGCGGCGTCATCTGCCCGAGTGGCTGCGCGCCATCGGCCGCGCCCGGGCCATGCCCGACCGTGCGCTGCCCACCGCATCCGCCCCGCCCGGCGACGGTCCGCCGCCTGCACACCGCTGGCAGGACCGCGATCCGGAAGCCGCCAAGCGACTGACGGCCGCACGCGCGGTAGTCGCCGCCCTGGCAGACTCTCACAACCTGCCCGCAGAGAACCTGGTCCCGCCAGACGCCGTGCGCCGGCTGTCCTGGCAGCCGCCCGACAGCCTCAGCCCTGAGTCCGTAAGCGCCGACCTAGCCCGCTACGGCGCCCGGACCTGGCAGGTCGAGCTGACGGCGGTCCCGCTCTGCCGCGCGCTGCTACGAATCCTGGAGAAGGGCTCGGAGTAGCCGGCGATGTCACGCCGTCCGCCGCAGGACGCGCAAGTCGCACGGCACCGCTGAGCCTGGCTGCGGCTGGCCCGCGCAGGGCAGCACCCGGCCACCCTGGGGATAGTGCGGGAACACGGTCAGCAGTACCTCGCAGTCGCAGCAGCCGCCAAGCTCCTCGAGCTTGGCCAGCAAGCTCGAGGCCAGCGGCGCCCGCAGATCCCGCCAGCGAATGGTCCAGCGGTGTGTGCCGTCGCAGCCGAACTCGTTGATCATCCGCAGCAGGAAGCACCGCAGGCACTCACGGTCGGAAGGCTCGGTTAACAGGCCTGACAGCGCGATCAGCTCGGCCTCGATCACCTCGGCAATGTCGTCTGCCATCGCCATCCCCTGCCTCTCCATCCACGTGTGTACCGGTGTGTCGTCCCGGTGGCCCGACAGGACCGTTCTACCGCCGGCCACCGACACTTCCGGGGCCGGCGAGACCGGCGCTGACCGACGGCCAGGCGCGACCGGCGCGGGTAGTACAGGCCGGCCCCGATGTCAGTGGCTAGCGGCAGAATGCTGCTATGACTGAGCTGTCCTGGGCCTCCCTGATGACGCCGGTCGGGCCCGTCAGCATCGCCGCCAGCAAGGCCGGAGTCGCTCAGGTCCGGTACGGCGGCGCGCCAGCGCCGGCCGCTGCCGGCGAATTGCCAGCGGCAGGCAGTGAGCTAGCCGAGGCGGCACGACGGCAGCTGACTGAGTACTTCAGCGGCGAGCGCCGCGAGTTTGACCTGCCGCTCGACTGGTCGTCCACCGCCGGACCGCAGCGCGAGGTGCTGCGGATCCTGGCCGGCTCGGTCGGCTATGGCGAGACCATCAGGTACGGCCAGCTGGCCGAGCTGGCAGGCCTCACGGCCACTGACGACACCGTTCCTGCGCGCACGGTCGGGAAGATCATGAGCTCCAACCCGATCCCGGTGATTGTGCCCTGTCACCGGGTCCTCGCCAGCGACGGCCTCGGCGGCTACAGCGGTGGCGCGGGCGTCGAGGTGAAGCGCTGGCTGCTGATCCTGGAGGGTGCGCTGCCGCCGACGCTCGACTGGCAGCCCATGAGTCCGTCTGCATGACCCCCGCGCGTGAAGGTCAGAGGTCGAGGTCCGGCCGGCTGCGCGGCAGCCAGGCGCGCGGCTCGAGCGTGCCCGCGACGGCGGCCTCGGCAACTTCGGCCAGGCGGCGATTGTGGTCCCTGGCGTAGGCACGCATGCGCTCGAAGGCCTCGGTCAATTCGATGCCAGCCCGCTCCGCGAGTACGCCCTTGGCCTGCTCGATCACCACCCGGCTGGTGAGCGCGGCAGATAGCTGCTCGTTCAGGCGCATGGCCTCGACGTGGGCGCGATTCTGCACGATGCTGACGGCGGCAAGGTCGGCGAAGGCACGGGCGACGATACGGTCCTCATCGGCCATCGGGTCCGGACTCGTGCTGAGCAGATTCATGGCACCGAGCGTCACATCCCGGTACCGAACCGGGAGCGCGGACGCAGACCGGAAGCCCGCCCTGACTGCAGCGGCGGTAAAGGACGGCCACCGACCCGTCCCTGGATCAAGAATCTCGTGTGTGACAGCTTCGCCAGTGTGGAAGGCGTCCAGGCACGGGCCTTCCTGCGCCTGGAGCTCGAACAGTTCGAGCAATCGCATGGCCTCGTCCGAGGAAGCCACCAGTCGGAGCCTGCCCGACGGATTGGTCAGCATCACGCCGGCGGCGGACACACCAAGCAGGCGGACGCATCGGCCTGCGAGTCCGGTCAGCAGGTCGACGACGTCGTAGTCGTCGACGAGCGTGTCCGCCATCTCGACGAGCGATCTCACTAGCTCAGATTCTCGGGTCATACCAGCTCATCCCCCGAGCACCGCGCCCCGGACGGCCAGCGCCGTCCGATCACAGTTGCCATGCTAATGCCCGTGTTCGGTCCACGGCCTACCGAACCACGCTGCCGTCATCCGAGCCTCAACTTCCGCGCTATGACGTCCTGCGCAACGTCGGCGAGCAGGCGGTCGTTACTGAAGGCGTACGCCCGCAGTCGAATCAGTGCTTCGGCGACGCCGATCCCAAGCTGGACCGAGATCATGCCGGCCGCGTTGTGCACGGCATAGTGAAAGTCGGCGCTAATCTCCAGCTCCGCCGCCACCGTGTCGAAGGGGGCGCCTGCCTGGGCTTCCAGCACCCAGCGAGCCGTGATCTCGGCGATGACCAGCGCGTTGGCGTGCTCGTCCGCGCTCAAGGGGCTCGGCCGGTCACGGTAGAGGTTCAGCGCGCCAAGCCGGACGGTTCCTACCCGAAGCGGGAAACCGAAGATTGCTCGCACGCCCGCCTCGAGGGCCGGCGGAGTGAACGCGTGCCAGCGCCGCTTCATCGGCTCAGCCAGGTCCGGCTCGGTCACTACCTGATCCTGCCGGTAGGCGTCGACGCACGGACCTTCGCCCAGCGTGTACTGCAGATCCTCGATCCGGTGGCTCACGGCGTCGGTCGCGCACAGCGAGCCGCGCGGAACATCACCGGACATCAGCATGACGCCGGCCCCGTCAACTCCGATGATATCCGGGCATACAGTGCAGATGCGCTCCGCGGACCACGGCTCAGTGCCGACGTCGGCGAGCGCCCCCAGGATGCGTTGCAGCCGGTCCGGAGAGACCATTCAGCGCCGCCAGCCACGGCGCTGACGCGGCGCGCTCCGCCCACCGGCCGAGCGATCGCTGATCTGGCTCGCCACCCGGGCACCAGCAGCCATGCGGCACCTCGCGATCCGGCCAGAGAGAACATCCTTGCTACCCACGCTACGCCATGGCCGAGGCGGCACGGGGATGATCAAGCACGGGATGGCCGCTGCTGCGAGTTCGGCGGTCGGGGTGGCTTCCCGTTACAGGCGTGCCCGGCGGTCGCCGGTGCGCGGCTGGCCAGGCGCTCTCGGCGCCGGAATGGACCTGGGCGCCCTGATCATGGCCGACTCCGGCGGGCGTTGCGGCCGTTCGTCAGGCGCCGCAGGCTTCTTCCTGGACAGGAGCGAGCGCCAGAACAATCCTGGCGGCGCGGCATGTCGCGGCCGGTAGGCGCGCTCCGCCAGGAAGCTGACGGCCATTACCTGTCCCCTCTCACGGCGCCGCGCACCGGCCGGGGCTCCCCTCCCGTAACCCCGGCCGATGCGCGGCATCGCAGCGATGCACAGTATCGGCACATCCGCCAGGGTCCGGAGCGGAAAATGTCACATATCGCCGGGCAGTTCATTGCGTACGAGTCCAGCCCAGGTCTATGCGACTCGGCGAGCCTACCATTTGAGTTCCGCACGAACACATATGTGTCCAGGCAAGCTCGCTTAATAACCTCTAAATCTTCTTATTCTGCCCAGGCGCCATTTTCACTAGCTGGCCGATGGGGCAGCCACTGGCCGCGCGTTAATCCGGCCAGCGCGGCGGATCGGGCGTCTGCGGGCCGCGCCAGCACCGGATGTCGCGGCAGCCGACGGCCGGCGATTAAGTCGCCATCGGGGTGGTATCGCTCGAGCGCGACCAGCTTGCCCGCCGCCCGGTGCAGCACGGCGAACTCGCCTTTGTGCAGCGGCTTACCGAGCGACGGCTTGCCCGGCCCCGGCTTGCCGAGCGACGGCTTGCCCGGCAGGGGTGTGCCCGGCAGGGGCTTGCCGGACGTGGTGTTGCCGGGCGGGCTCGCTGCCCCGAGTGCCGAGTACGCGGCGGCGAGCAGTGCGGGCAGGTTCTCCCGGTGGGCACAGACGACGACGGGCCGGCTGTCCGCTGCCAGCCGCGCCATGGCCGCCGCCAGCTCCGTGGTCTTGCTCCGCCCGTGCTGACGGCTCCCGCCGACATCGAAGGCCGGCTCGATCTCGACCACGCCGCCGATGCTGGCGGCGTATGGCCGCACTGTCGCGACGCATCGCTCGGCCGGCGCGCTGACAACGCGCCCGGCGCCAAAACATCGCAGCATGGGCGCCAGCGCCAGGGCGTCCTCGGTGCCGCGACCGTCCAGCGGCCTGGACGCATCGCTGTTCGGCCAGTCCGACTTGCTGCCGGCCGACGCGTGCCGGAGCAGGATGAGCGGGACTGTCGAGCCCGGCCCGGCCCTGAATTCGGCAAGCAGCTCGACGTCACGCTCGTAGCTGAGGCTCGTTGGCGCGCTGCTCGCCGCCAGCCACGCCACCTCGTCGATCTCGCTAGTGGGCTCGAAAGCCGACTGCGCGCCGGCCGCCGTGGCGACCCAGTAGTCGACTCGCTTGGTCACCTCGGCACTGACGTACTGCACTGGCGGCAGCCGGCGGCCGAGCGTCACCTCGAGCGCGGTCTCCTCGGCTACCTCGCGGACGGCGGCCAGGAGGACGTGCTCGCCTGGTTCCAGCTTGCCCTTGGGCAGACTCCAGTCGTTGTACTTGGGCCGGTGGACAACCACCACCTGGGCTCCGTTATCTGCTGGCCGCCAGACGACCGCACCGGCGGCCCGTACCTCGTCCGCCGGCCCGCGATCACCCATCGCCGCCCCGGCCGCGGGCCCTGACGAGCAGATCCTGGATGTCACTAAGCGGCTTGCCCTCAGCGTCTAGGTGATGCCTGGTCCAGGTGCCATCCTGGCCCAGCCACCACGAGGAGATCGTCGGGTCCATCGCGGTATCGATGAGCCGGCGCAGCCGTGTCTGATGCGCCGGATCAGTGACGCGGACGAGCAATTCGACGCGCCGGTCCAGGTTGCGGTGCATCATGTCGGCGCTGCCGATCCAGACCTCGTCCGACGAGCCATCGGCGCCGGCACCGAACGCGTAGATGCGCGAGTGCTCGAGGAAGCGGCCGACGACACTGCGGACCCGGACCGTCTCCGACAGTCCGGGCACGCCGGGCCGGATCGCGCAGATCCCGCGGATCCACAAGTCAATGGGCACCCCAGCGCTTGAGGCACGGTACAGCGAGTCGATGATGGCCTCGTCGATGAGGGCGTTACATTTCATCCGGATCCGCGCTGGCTGACCCGCCCTGGCCAGATCCGCCTGCGCGTCGATGCGGGCTATCAGGCCGCTGCGCACGCCGGCCGGCGCGACAAGCAGCCGCCGGTACTCGCTGTGGCGGCTGAACCCGGTCAGGTAGTTGAACAGGTCGGTGATGTCTTCGCCGACCGTCCGGTCCGCGGTCAGCAGCCCGTAGTCCTCATACAGCCGTGCGGTCTTGGGATGGTAGTTGCCGGTGCCGATGTGACAGAACCGCCGCAGCGAGCCATCCGTTTCCTCCCGCACGACCAGCACCATCTTGCAGTGGGTCTTAAGACCGACGAAACCGTAGACAACGTGGCAGCCCGCTTCCTCTAGGCGGCGCGCCCAGCCGATGTTGGCCCGTTCGTCGCCGCGCGCCTTGATCTCGACGACGACCACGACTTGCTTGCCTGCCTCGGCCGCGTCGATCAGGGCGTCGACGATCTCGGAGTCACCGCTGGTGCGGTACAGGGTCTGCTTGATCGCCAGCACCCGCGGATCGGCAGCCGCCGACACGACCAGACGTTGCACGCTGGCGGTGAACGAGTCGTACGGGTGATGGACGAGCACGTCGTGGTCGCTCAGGGTGGCGAAGACGCTCACGTCGTGCGGCAGCGCGTTCTCCGCCGGCACGAACATGGGGTACTTCAGCTGAGGCAGGTCCAGGTCGGCGATGACCGACAGGCCGGAGAGGTCGAGCAGCCCCGGCACCCGGTACACGGCGCGCCGGTCCACGTCCAGCTCCGTCACCAGCCGGTCCAGTACGTCTTCCGAGATGGACTCCTCGACCTCAAGCCGGACGGCGGGCTCGAACCTGCGGCG
>DATHQE010000354.1:0-2520 GCA_035483035.1 Streptosporangiaceae bacterium
TGACCGGTGACCTGGATGAGTTCTCGATCGCCGCGCTGGCTGCCGAGCCCGTCGACGGGTACGGGGTCGGCACGTCCCTGGTCACCGGGTCGGGCGCGCCGACCGCCGCGCTTGTCTACAAGCTCGTCGCCAGGGCCGACAGTGATGCACCAGGCCCGCTGCGCCCAGTCGCCAAGCACTCAGTCGGCAAGCCGTCTCGCGGCGGCCGCAAATGGGCAGTGCGCCGGCTCGATGAGTCCGGGCACGCCGCAGCCGAGATCGTCACCGACTACGAGCCCGGTGACCAGGCGAACGGCCGTCCCCTCCTGATCCCGCTCGTACGCGGGGGCGAGGCAGTCGGCCGCGAGCCGGTCACTGCAGCGCGCTCCAGGCACCAGCATGCCGTGACCGAGCTGCCGGCCCACGCTCGGCAGCTGTCGCGCGGGTACCCGGCGATTCCTACGGTGTTCGAGCCCGACCGGGACTGAGCGCCCGGCCTGGGTGGGCCGGTCATGAAAAATCACTTCCATGCACAGGAACGCACAACATGTCGCCAGTGCCCTCAGCGCGCTCGGGGTGCCAGGGCAGGTCAGAGAGCTGGCCGAGCCCGCGCCGTCCGCTGCGACCGCCGCCGCCCAGCTTGGCTGCGACGTCGGGGCCATCGCCAACAGCCTGGTGTTCAGTGCCGACGGCGCACCGCTGCTAGTGCTGACCAGCGGTGCGCACCGAGTCGACACGGCCAAGGTCGCCGCCGAGCTCGGGGTGACGAAGGTCGGTCGCGCCGACGCCGAGTTCGTCTACGCCGCCACCGGCCAGCGCATCGGCGGTGTCGCGCCGGTCGGGCACCCCGAGCCGATCCGGACTCTGGTGGACACCGACCTGGCGGCCTACGAAGTCGTCTGGGCCGCGGCCGGTCACGTGCACACGGTGTTTCCGACCTCGTTTGACGAGCTCGTCCGCATCACCGGCGGTATGCCCGCCGATGTCGCCTAGCGCTACGCTCGGCTCGTGCACGCTCTCGTCATCGTCGATGTCCAGAATGACTTCTGCGAAGGTGGCTCGCTGGCGGTCGCCGGCGGCAACGCCGTCGCTCGGGCCATCACCGAATACCTGGCCGGGACCGATGCTGCCCGGTACGACCACGTCGTGGCGTCGCAGGACTTCCACGTCAGCCCTGGCACGCATTTTTCCGCGCAGCCCGACTACACGTCGACCTGGCCGACCCACTGCGTGGCCGGGACGGCCGGCGCCGAGTTCAGCCCGGAACTGGACGCCAGCCGGGTCGAGGAGATCTTCCGCAAGGGCGCCTACGCCGCGGCTTACAGCGGGTTCGAGGGCACCAGCGCAGCCGGCGCCACGCTGCGCGACTGGCTTGCCGAGCACAACGTCACCGACGTCGATGTGGTCGGTATCGCAACCGATTACTGCGTCCGGGCGACTGCCGTGGATGCGGCAGCGGCTGGCTTCGCCACGACCGTCCTGCTCGGCCTGACCGCAGGCGCAAGCAAGCCGACGACGGATGCCGCGATCGACTCCATGCGGGTGGCGGGCGTCACCATCGCCGGGACGCCACTGCGGTCCTAGTCGGCGCCCTCGGGCAGCGACTCGTAGATCCGCTGGCAGTCGGGGCATACCGGGAACTTCTTCGGATCCCGGCTCGGCACCCAGACCTTGCCGCAGAGCGCGATCACGGGGTTGCCGGTCACCGCGCTGTCGACGATCTTGTCCTTGTCGACGTAATGCGCGAACCGCTCGTGGTCGCCATCGCCGAACGAGTAGTCCGGCCGGACGTCTTCGTCCTGGCGAACGTCAGTGCCAGGCAGGACTTCTGTGCTCACAGCCGCAAGTCTACCCGGCGGCCATCGGCGTAGCCCGATGACCGTTTAGTTCCACACCGGATCGTCCGGGAACGTGGCCACCAGCGCCAGGTCACCGCCCTGACGCCGGAGCACGGCACGCCACAGACCCTCCGGCTCGGCCGCGAACGCATCTGCCGGGTCGCCGGGCAGCACGTACCAGGCGCCTTCGTCGATCTCATCCTGCAGCTGACCGGCTCCCCACCCCGCATATCCGGCGAATACCCGCATCGAGGTAATGCCGCCAGCGAGCAGCTCGGGTGGTGCACCGAGGTCTATCAGCCCGATCCTGGACATCATGGGCGTGCCCTCAAGCGAGCGCCAGCCGACAGGCTCCTCGCTGCCGTAGGCCAGTGCCAGCGCCAGTGCGCTGTTCGGTGAGATCGGGCCGCCACGAAACACGACCGGCGGTCCAGACGCTAGCGGGGTCCATGGCTCGAGCACCTGCTCGAGCGGGACCTCCGTCGGCCGGTTCAGGACGACGCCCAGCGTGCCCTCGTCCTCGTCGTCCTCGACGATCAGGACGACGGTCCGGCGGAAGTTCGGATCACCTAGTTTCGGGCTGGCTGCCAGCAGCCGTCCGCTGAGGGGTTGCTCCTCCATAGGCCAATGATGCGCCAGCACCCTGAGCGCCAGCGCAGGGGTGCCTCAATGAAGGAGAGGAAGCTCCCGATGACGAGCGTCG
>DATHQE010000355.1:0-8686 GCA_035483035.1 Streptosporangiaceae bacterium
GCTCGAATCCGCTCCGACGACATCCAGCTATCCCTCCGGGCATACTGCCGCCGCGGTTGCCCTCTACGGCTGCCTGGGCGTCCTGCTGTTGATCTACGTCAGCCGCCCGGGCCTGCGATGGCTGGCGGCGGTCCTGTTCTGCATTCCCGTCTATGTTGCGCTGTCACGACTCTACGAAGGCGAGCACTATCCAAGCGACGTGATTGCTGGCGCGCTGCTGGGTGGCCTATGGCTGACCTGGGTGCTCCATACGCTCCCGTCGCTCCGTGTGGTGCCGAAAGCCGAGCGGCGACGAGAACTGGGCCTGGCCAGGCGGTAGGAGCAGGTTGTTGCACAGGCGTACTCCAGCAGACGAGCACAGCGTCGAGGACGCCCAGCCCGTCGAAAGCGCCGCGCCATTCGCCGATGATGGCGCGCGGCAGGACTTGGCGGATGCCGTTGATCCGATCCCGGTGCTACCCCGGACGGCGCGCAAGACCGACGCCTTTATCTCCGCGTCGTGCGGTCTGGCGTTCGCCGTCGTCGCAACCTGGATCACTCGGGGGGGCCACGCGGTCCCGGCTATCGACCGGCACATCCATGCCTGGGTCCTCGCTCATCGCGGCTCGTGGAACGTCGACATTGCACGGACTGCGCGGTGGGGCGGAATGAGCGAGGTTGTGCTGCCTGCGCTCCTGGTGATCGGCATGGCTGCCGCGAAGGGCCCGATGGCTGCCCGCCTGAGGTCCGGACTGGGTCTGACCGTGATAGCAAGTGCAGGAATCTATGTCGAGACCCAGGTCAATGCGCTCATCGACCGCGGGCGGCCGCCCGTAGCCGACTGGGCGGGCGCAGCCGGAGGGCCGTCCTTCCCGTCCGGGCATACCACGGCGGCGACGCTGTTCGCCATCTGCTGCGCGTGGGCGCTGATGGCCCGAGTTCCGGCCGGATGGGCTCGTCGCGCGATGTGGGCCGCGTCAGTCCTCTACGCGGCCGTCATCGGCTGGTCGAGGATCTGGCTGGGAGTGCACTGGCCGACCGATGTACTCGGCGGCTTGCTCTTCAGCGTGGCTTGGGTAGGCGGCATCATGGCAGCGCTCCCTGTGCGTGCCTGGCCACCAGGGCCACTGGCCTGGCGTCGCCTTCCGGCCCAGTGAGCGCGACGCTCGACGCCTGAGGCTACTGCCAGCGTGGCTTGATGGTCACAGTCTCGGCGAGCGCCATCGCAGTAGCAAGGTCCGGCGCGGCGGCTGTACCGCCAGCGGCCCTCGCGGAGGCCGATCCGGCCGCGCAGCCGAGCCCGGCGGCAGCCGGCAGGTCCAGTCCGTGCCGCAGCCCGGTGATGAGGCCGGCATTGAAGCAGTCGCCGGCACCGGTGGTGTCAACGGCCGGCCCCTGGCCGGGGGGCGGCTCGATCCAGTGCGATCCCCGGCCATTGACGCACAGAGCGCCACGAGCGCCTAGCTTTACGACGACCTTTGGCCCGGCACGCGTCAGCGACCTGATCGCTTCATCGAGAGTCGGCTGGCCGCTGAGGCGCCTGGCCTCTTCCTCGTTCGGCAGCAGCATGTCGGTCTGCGTCAGGATGGCCCGGAGCTGATCGTCGCTCCAGCGTCCGGCCGGATCCCAGTTGGTGTCCAGTGACGTCGTCGTGCCTCGGGCCCGCGCGGTACCGAAGAGCTCTGGGAGGCCGGGTCCGAGCGAGTGCTGGACCATGAAATAGGAGCTGACATGCAGGTGGCGGGTACGGCTCAGCAGCCCTTCGGGCACGTCAGCCGCGACGAGCGCAGCCATGGCGCCGGGCGCTGTCAGGATCGCGCGGTCACTGCCGTGCGACAGCGCCACAGTCATGCCGGTAGGCAGGCCCGGCCGCGTGAACACGGCCGTTGTGTCGACGCCCTCGCTCGCCAGCTGGCCCAGCATGAACTCGCCGGCCGGGTCGCTGCCGATCGCGGCTGCCAGCGCTACCCGGAGCCCCAGCCGTGCGGCGGCAACCGCAGTGATCGCCGCTGATCCGCCTACTACCAGCGAGATGCTGCCGACCAGCTTCTCCTGCTGGCCGAAGGCCGGAGCTACGTCGTCGCCGAGGACCAGGACATCAGGATTGCAATCGCCAATGATCAGCAGGTCGAGGTCAGTGGCCGGCTCGCGCCCGGTCATGCCGTGATCACTCGCACCCCTGCTTCAGTAAATCTGGCCCCAGCCTCGTCGGCCATCCTGGCGTCGGTGACCAGCACATCGACGTCGCCCGCCGCGCAGATCCGGGCGAACGCCCGGCGGCCGATCTTCGAGCTGTCAGCCACGACCACGACCTGGCTGGCCTGGCTCGCCATCAGCTGGTTGATACTGGCCTCGCCTTCGTGCTGAGCCATTGCGCCGGCCACCGGGTCAATGGCATCGACGCCCAGGATGGCCACATCGATGCTCACGCGCTCCAGGACTCCGGTGGCCAGCGGGCCGGTGAGCTCGTAGGACTGTGGCCGGGCTACGCCGCCGGTGACGACGATCTTGATGTGCTGGCGTACTGCCAGCTCCGCCGCAATGTTCAGGGCATTGGTGACGACCGTCAGCGCCGGCACCCCGGCTGCGGTGCTCAAGTCACTGCGGATGGCGAGTGCTCGAGCGACTTCGGTGGTCGTCGTACCGCCGTTCAACCCAACCACCTGACCTGGCTGGATGAGCGCGGCTGCCACCGCTGCGATCCGCTGTTTCTCCGACGGATGACGTTCTGACCTATACCGCAGCGGCAGGTCGTAGGTGACGCCCTGCGCGACGGCGCCGCCCCGGATCCTGGCCAGCATCTGCTGACTGGCCAGGTCATCGAAGTCCCGCCTGATTGTCGCGGTCGACACGCCGAGCACGCGTGCTGCGTGCTCAACCTGCAGCTGGCCCTCAGCGGCCAGCAGCTCGAGAAGCTGATTCCAGCGGCTGTAGCGGCTCACTGCCTGCTCCCGCGGTCAGCCTGGAGCACGCCGAGCAAGCGCGATACCTCTGTCGCTATGGCTTCCCTGCCTGCGCTGAGGTAGCGACGAGGATCTGTCATCGCGGCGTCGGCGGCGAGGCAGCCGCGGACCGCGGCGGTGAACACCTTGTTCAGCTGAGTGGCTATGTTGATCTTGGTGAGTCCGGCAGCAACGGCCGCGCGGAGCGTGGCATCTGGCACGCCCGACGAGCCGTGCAGCACCAGTGGCACTGGCACCGCTGCATGGATGCGCCTGACCAGGTCGAGATCGAGCACCGCGTCCCTGGTGATCATGGCATGAGAGCTGCCGACCGCCACGGCCAGTGCATCGACACTGGTCGCGCAGGCAAAGGCAGCTGCCGCAGCCGGCTCGGTCCTGGCACGTGGATCGTGCACGCCGTCCTTGCCGCCTACCTCGCCAAGCTCGGCCTCAAGCCAGATGCCTCGGTCATGACACCAAGCGCCGATACAGGCGGTTGCCCGAACGTTCTCTTGGTAGCTGAGCCGGGATGCGTCATACATGACCGAACCGAAACCCAGGCCGGCAGCCTCTTTGATCAATTCCGCGCTCGTCGCATGATCCAAGTGCACGGCGGCCGGCACCGACGCCGCGCTTGCTACCGCGAGTACGGCCCTGCCGATCGGCTCCAGCGCCCCGTGATAGGCGACGCAGTTCTCGCTGATCTGCAGGATCACGGGCGCGTTCGCCGACTCGGCGCCAGCCACGATGGCCTCGGCA
The DNA here is from genome assembly GCA_035483035.1 of Streptosporangiaceae bacterium. GTDB lineage: Bacteria > Actinomycetota > Actinomycetes > Streptosporangiales > Streptosporangiaceae > JAJYUU01. The sequence continues at coordinate 3,681 of DATHQE010000355.1, forward strand.
TGCTCGATCCCGATCACGTTGAACGCCCCGACGCCACGGCTGGACGAGCGCGCTGCACCGATGATCTCGGCCACTGTTGCTGCGGGCATTAGAACCGCTCCCAGTAGGTAATTTGCAGGCAGGCCAGCGCCTGGTCATAGTCAGCCGGTCGGAATTCGCCGGCCACTGGGGCGGCGACCGCGGCTGCGCCGAGTGCAGTAGCGCGCCCGAGCCGGTCGGCCCACGATAGGCCCCGCACAAGGCCGTGGACGAGCCCGGCAGCTACCGCGTCACCAGCGCCCGTCGGGTTTCCGGCGACACGGCGCGGCGTGGCGAGCCAGGTGCCGTCGGCTGTCACCGCGAGCAGTCCGTCGGCCGACAACGTCACGACCACGGCCTCCGCGCCGCGCGCCAGGAGCTCGCTGGCCGCACTCACCACCGCTGCCGGATCGCGCGCCGTTGTCCACGGCACGGCGTGGCCGACCGCGGACTCCAGCTCGGCCAGGTTTGGCTTGACAATCGCCGGCCTGGCCGTAACGGCGAGCCGGAGTGCCTCCCCCGAGGTGTCCAGCAAGGCCGGGACGCCAGCCGCGGCCGCCATCGTGACCAGCTCGGCGTACGCATTGGCCGGCACGCCGGGCGGGAGGCTGCCAGACAGTACAACCGCCGAGCTGCGCCCGAGTGCCTCGGCGTATGCGCCGACAAACCGGGCATACTCCGCCGCCGTAATCAGCGGCCCCGGCTCAAGGAAAATGGCGGTCCGGGCCCGACTGCCATCCACTACCGCGAACGTCCGCCGGGTCTCGCCGCCGACATCGGCAAAAACGGCCGGGACGTTGGCAGCCGCAAGAGCCGAGCGCAGTTCGTTCCCGGTATTGCCCCCGGCCAGGCCGACCAGCAGCACGTCGGCTCGAAGGGAGCGCAGCACCCTGGCCACGTTGAGTCCCTTGCCGCCAGGCCTGGCCCGCACGTCCACCGGCCTGTTGACATCCGCCCAGTCGACGACGTCGACGTGGTGAGTGATGTCAAGGGCAGGATTGAGCGCGACGACGAGGATCACGGTTCGGCCTGCGGTCAACGCGGCAGGAGAACAACCGAGCGGGTCAGGTTCCGCGGCCGGTCGGGGTCGAGCCCACTGGCCCGGGCTACCGCCGCGGCCAGCCGCTGCACCCTAACTAGCTCGGCGAGCGGAGTCTCCAGTGCCTCGCTCGTCTGCCAGGCCAGACCGCCCGCTGCCGCGACCTCATCCGCCAGGCCGTCCGGCGCTGGCCCGAACAGCCAGACGACGCTGCCTGGTCCGGTGACCGCGGCCGGCCCGTGCCGGTATTCCATCGCCGGGTAGGCCTCCGTCCACAAGCCTGCGGCTTCCCGCAGTTTCAGCGCGGCTTCGCTCGCCAGCCCGCAGGTCCAGCCGGTGCCGAGGAAGGTGAACTGCTGCGCGCCGGCCAGCTCAGGGGGCAGGTCGGCACCAAGCACCCGGTCAGCCGCCGCGGCCATCGGCTCGATGTTCTCGCCGAGGTGGGCCAGCAGGAGACAAAGCTGACTGGTGGCATACCTGGTCTGTACGACTGACTGCTCGTCGGCAAAGTCCATGGCAATGACCGCGTCCGCGGCCGTCGCCGCGGGCGACGCCGAGTCGCCAATGATCGCTACGGTGCGAGCGGAGCCTTTGAGCGCGTCAAGTAGCCACAGGATCTCGGTCGTCGTGCCGGAACGTGAGAGCGCGAGCACGCGCTCATAGCGGCGCCCGGTGGGCATCTCCGAAGCCGCGAAGGCGTCGGTCTCACCATGACCAGCCGCCTCACGGGCAGCTGCGTAGGACTGCGCCATGAACCACGAGGTCCCGCAGCCGATGACCGCGACCCGTTCGCCCGGCGCTGGCAGCAAGTCACCCACGTCGGCGGCGAGCTGAGCGGCCCGCCGCCAGCACGCGGGCTGCGAGGCGATCTCCGCCTCGATGCTGCCGGGGAATTGCTCGGCCCACTCGCTCACGTCCGCTCCTTCACACATAACCATCAGGTGCCAGCCAGGCCGGTTGCCGCGACCGAGCGGATGAAATACCGCTGCGCGCCGAAGAAAATCAGCATCATCGGAGCCAGGCTCATCACGTTGCCGGCCATCAGCAGAGTCCACGCGGTGCTGTGTGCGCTCTGGAACGTCGCCAGGCCAAGCGGCAGCGTCATCTGGTTGGTCGAGTTGATCGCGATCAGCGGCCAGAGGAAGTTGTTCCAGGAGTCGAGGAAGGTCAATGCCGCGAGCGTCGACAGCGCAGGCCCGGATAGCGGCAGCACGATGCGCCAGAGCACGGTCAGCCTGCTCGCCCCGTCAACCCTGGCCGCCTCCTCGTACTCGATCGGCAGCGTGCGGAAGAACTGCCGCAGGAAGAACACGCCGAACGCAGTCGCCGCGTTCGGAAGGATCAGCGCGCCGATGTGATTGATCCCTATCGGTGCCAGCACGTTGACGCCGAGCCACTTGGTGATGAGGAACTGCGGGATCATCGTCACCTGGAAGGGCACCATGAGCGTGGTCATGATCAGTACAAACAGCAGCGTGCGGCCGAAGAACCGGTACCTGGCGAACGCATAGCCGGCTAGCGAGCAGAGCACCAGGTTGCTGATGACCGTGACCACGGCGACGACCGCGCTGTTGATGAAGAACCGGCCGAAGGGCGCGGCCTGCAGCGCCTGAGTGTAGTTGCCGAAGTCAAGGTGATGAGGCAGCAGGATCGGCGGGAAATGCAGCGCCTCGCCAGGCGTCTCGATCGAGGTCACGATCAGCCAGAGGAACGGGAAGAGCAGCACAATTGTGGCCGGGATCAGTACCAGGTGCCAGGGGCTGAAGGGAAGCCGGCGCTTGCGGCGGCCAGCTAGTGCCACAGCGGAGGTGGCGACGGCGGGAGCGGCCACGGCTAGGACCTGTAATGGACGAGCCGGCGGCCCACCCGGAACTGGATCGCGGTGACCGCCACGATGATGACGAATAGGAAGTAGGCGATTGCCGAGGCGTAGCCGAAGTTGAAGCTCACACCGCCGAAGGCCTGCTCGTACAGGTAGTAGACGAGCACGGTGGTGGAATTCAGCGGGCCGCCCGCGGTGCTCAGGTACACCTCGTCGAACAACTGCAGCGCGTTGATGGTCAGCCAGACCATGAGGAACAGGGACGCCGGGCTGAGCAGCGGCAGCGTGATGCGGCGGAACGTCGTCCACCGGCCGGCGCCGTCAATCGCCGCGGCCTCGGTCAGCACCTGCGGAACCCCCTGCAGCGCCGCTAGGTAGATCACCACCGCGAACCCGGTCCAGCCCCAGATCGTCATGATCACGATGACGTACAGGGCCTGCGATGTCGAGCTGAGGAACTGCTGCTGCGGGAGGCCCACCAGATGGAACAGGTAATTCACGATGCCGTAGGACGGATCAAACAGCCAGAGAAAGACGATGGCCTCGCAGATCGTGGAGATGGCCATCGTCGTGTAGGCGGCCGTCCGGTACAGCGAGATAAACCGGATCTTCCGGTTCATGGCAACGGCCAGGAACAGGCCGACCAGCATCGTGCCCGGCACGAACAGGGCGGTGTACACGAGCGTGTGCTCGATGGCCTGCGCGATGACCGGGTCATGCACCATCTGCCGGTAGTTGGCTAGGCCCACGAACGGGGTATCCGGCGAGAACCCGTCGTTGCGCTGGAACGACATGATCGCCGACCAGACAATGGGCACCACGCCGAACAGCATGATGACGACTAGCCCCGGTGTCACGAAGGCCCAGCCGGCGGCTTGCTCGCCGATCCCCGCCCTGGCCCGGCGGCCGGCAGCCGACGGTCGCCCGAGTGGCCGCCCTGGCCGGCGCGGCTGACCCGCCCGCCGCGCCCGGCGCGTGAGGGTGGCTCGTGCTACCACGTCAGGAACTCGAGCCCTGGGCTAGGGCCTGATCCACCTGCTGGGCGGCGCTGGCCAGGGCCGCCTGGGGCTCCGACTTGCCCAGCAGGACGGACACGATCATGTTGCCGATGATGGTGGAGACCTTGGGATAGGTCGCCAGCTGCGGCCTGGCCTGCTTGACGTTGGACAGGTTGGTAATGAACGTGTCGACGCCCGGCAGCGCCTGGTCCATCTTCTGCGCGAACTGCGGCGAGTCCTGCACCGACTGCCGGATCGGCAGATCGCCGGTGGCTAGCGAGAAGTAGGTGGCCTGCGGCGTGGCCGTCATCCAGATCAGGAACTTCTCAGCCGCCGATACGCGCTTGGCGCCGTTGTTGAAGATCACCCAGTTGTCCGGCCCGGAGATCGTCTGGTGCCCGCCGTTGGTGCCGGGGAACGACGGCATGATCTGCACGCCGTACTTCACGTTCGGGAAGCCGGACAGATCCCACGGTCCAGTGACCAGCATCCCGATCTTCCCGGAGTTGAACAGGTTGGCGTACTCGGAGTCGGATGGGTCCAGGTACATCGACTTGTCGGTGACGGCCATGGTGCGCAACGTGGTCAGCGCCTCTAGGCCTGCCGGTGAGTCGAACGCGGCCTTAGTGTTCGTCGGGTTGAGTATCTCGCCGCCGGCCTCCCACAGCAGTGCCTCCCAGTGCCAGACGGTGTCCTCGCTGCCAGGGGTCACGTAGGCGGTGCCGAACTGCTTCTTAGCCGGATTCGTCAGCGTCTGGGCGTCGGCCATGAACTGGCTCCAGGTCCAGTTCGGTCCTGGCGGCTGCAGGCCGGCGGCGGCGAACAGGGTCTTGTTGTAGACGACCGCCAGGTTGTCCACAAGGGCCGGGATGCCGATGACCTTGCCGTTCACGGTCGCGACGTCACGCTCGCCGACCCAGAAGTCCGACCAGTTCACGCTGGGCTGCTGTACCACCTTCGTGAGGTTGACGACCTGCGGGATCTGCGCAATGTTCGGCGCCCATGAGCCGTAGACATAGGCGATGTCCGGCTGGCTGCCGCCCTTGACCGCGGTCAGCAGCTTCGGCAGCGAGTCATCGTTGTTGACGTAGTAGCTAGAGATCTTCTCAGTCGGGTGCGCTTTGTTCCA